>CAZWVG010000242.1:0-8764 GCA_964637355.1 uncultured Gemmatimonadaceae bacterium | reverse complement strand
CTCCCAGTGCGGCTTGAGCCCCTCGGCCACGCGCGGTTCGCCCCACGTCTTCTCGATACGGTTGTGCGACTCGTCGCCCGCGGGAACTTCGTCGAGCGTGATGTTCGGGAATTCGAGGAGGAGCTGCTGCAGCTCGCGCTCGGCGAGCGAGAGTTCGCCTTCGAGGCGGGAGATCTCCTCGCCTAACGAGCGGCCGGTCGCAATGAGCGCGTCGGCATCCTCGCGCGCCTTCTTGCGGCGGGCCACTTCCTGCGCGTTGGCGTTGCGCGCTGCCTTGCGCTCCTCGACGGCCTGGATCATGGCGCGCCGCTCGACGTCGAGCGTCACGCCGCGATCGATGGCCGGTGCGAGTGTGTCGAGCTTGCCGCGGCGCTCCATGGCGCTCCGGAGCTGATCGACCTGGTCGCGGAGTACCCGGAAGTCGTGCATGGGATCAGTTCTTGGGGACGCCGGACTGGAGGGAGCGGAAGCCGCAGTTGGGGTCGCGGATGGAGCGGAAGTAGATCTGTCGCCGGTCGGCGGCGACGGAGTCGATGACCATCTTGGCGTAGATCTGTTGCACCAGCGAGTACTGGCAGATGTCGCTCGCCAGCTCGACGACCACGCCCTGCCCCGGCGTGACGACGAAGGTCGAGTCGTAGACGTAGCCGCCGGTCGGCGCCTTGGTGAGGCTCTCGAAGGAGCCCTTGATCAGCTGCAACCCGACGCGCTGCGTGGCGGTCGGAACGCCCCCCAGCAGCCGTGTCACGCTGATGCGGCGCGCCGGAATCAGCTGCACGCTACCGCTCGACGTGAGGTCGAAGGCGACATCGAAGTTGATGGCCTGATCGACGCGCACGACGAAGCCGTTGCTCGCGCTGTACGCCGCGGGGAAGCTGATCGGCGTCGCCGTCATGCTGTACGCCGAGAGCGTATCGAACTGGACCGGCACCGAGGCGCGCAGCCCCAGCGAATCATTACATGCCGCGAGGGTGCCGACCACGGCGACCGCCAGCGACAGTTGGAGCAACCCTTTCCGTATCATCCGATTCCACAACGAGTTCGTGAGCATGATCCTCCGCGCGTAGACTATCCGTTGCCGCGCCCGACTTCAAGCGAGGCTGCTTGACTTCATCCCCCCTCCCGTTATGCTTGCGACGACCCTCCCTGGAGCGTGGATGCCAACGATTCGCGAGCTTGTCGGGACCCTCGCGCGACGCGACGGCGTCGAGGCGGTGATCCTGTTGGGACGCGATGGCCTGGTCATCGACGGCCGCACAACACCGCCACTCGACGCTGAACACCTGGCGGCCCATGTCCCCTCATTGGTCACCGCCGCCGACGAATTGGCTCACCATGGCGCTCGCGGAGCGTTGGTGACCTCGGTGCTCGAATACGAGCGCGGCTTCGCCGTCGTCTGCGCGCTCTCCCCCGATGCGGTGTTGCTGGTCCTGCTACACCCCTCGGCGAACGTCGGCTCGCTCCTGTTCGAACTGCGGCGCCACCGCGGCAACATCGCGTCGCTCGTCTAGCCGTGGAGCCGTCGCGGCACGTGCTGGTGGCCGATGACGAGCCCCACATCGGCCGAATCATCAAGATGAAGCTCGAGCAGGGGCCGTTTCGGGTGACCCTCGCATTCGACGGTCGCGAGGCGATCGACGTCCTCGAACGCGAGCAGGACATCGCCCTCGTCCTGCTCGACGTCATGATGCCGCACATGTCGGGGTTCGACGTGTTGCAGCATATGCGCGCGAGCGAACGCTGGCGCGATACCCCCTGCATCGTCCTCACCGCCGCAGGACAGGAAGCGCAGCACCAGCGCGCCGTCTCACTCGGCGCGACCGAATTCATGACGAAACCGTTCAGTCCCAAGAAGCTCTATCTGCGCACCGCCGAGCTGGCCGGTGTCACGCTTCCGCTGTCGCCCGAGGGCGACGCGTGAGCGCGTGGGTTGTGGTCCTCGCCGGCGGAGTCGGCTCACGATTCTGGCCCCTCAGTACGCCCGCGCGCCCCAAACAGCTCCTGCCGCTCATCGATGAGCAGCCGCTCCTGCGCAACACCATCGAGCGCCTCCTCCCGCTCACCGATCCGGCGCATACGCTCATCCTCACCAATGCGTCGCTCGTCGACCCGATTCACCGGGCGATCCCCGAGATCCCGCGCGAGAACCTGATCGCCGAGCCCAAACCGGCGGGAACCGCCGCCGCGCTCACGTGGGCGGCACGCGAGATCGCGCGTCGCGATGGCGACGGCGCGATGATGCTCTCGGTGCATGCCGACTGGGCGATCGGAGACGCAGAGGGATTTCGCCAGGCGCTCCTTCGCGCGGCACAGGTCGCCGAACGCGAACATGCACTCGTCACGGTCGGCGTCGTGCCATCGCGCCCCGATCCGGGCTTCGGCTACATCCGTGTAGGCGAAGCGCTCGCCGGTGGCGGCAATCGCGTCGCCCAATTCGTGGAGAAGCCGAATCGCGAGCGCGCGGCGGCGATGGTACGCGACGGCTACCTCTGGAACTCGGGGATATTCGTCTGGCGTGTAGGTGACTTCCTGCAGGAGGTGCGGGCGCACACGCCGGAGGTCGCACCAGCGCTCGCCGATGCCGGGGACGACATCGAGCGATTCTTCTCGTCGGTGCAGTCGATCTCGGTCGACGTGGGGGTCCTCGAACGGACGTCGCGCGTGGTCGTCATCCCCGGCGACTTCGGCTGGGATGACGTCGGGACGTGGGCGGCGCTTGCGCGGGTGCGCGCACGCGACGCCGAAGGGAATGCGGCCAACGGCCCGGTGCATCTCGTCGACGCCAGCGACAATGTCGTGCAGGCCGAGGGGAATTCGGTCGTGCTGTACGGCGTGCACGACCTCGTCGTGGTGGTGCGCGACGGGCTCACGCTGGTGACCACCACCGACAAGGCCGCCGACCTCAAGACGCTGCTCGAAGCGCTTCCCGCCACGGTGCGCGACCAGCCGTGAGCCAGTTTTACCTGTACGACGACGCCGTCGCGCGTCGCTTCGAGCCGTTTGCCCTTTCGCGCCCGGTTGGGGAATTGCGCGCGGGCGCGCTCCTGGTACGCGAGCGGTGGGAGCGCGTGCTCGGACTCCGCTGCGGTGGCTTCTTCGGTGCGCCGCACCTCGAGGAGTTCGCCGAGTTCGACGCACCGCGCATGGTGCGCGATGCGGAGCTTCCCGCGGGTGCACTCGTCGTGAACGCGCGCGCCCTTCCCTCTCTGGCGGCGACCGGGGCCGTCGACCTGCTGGAGATCGGTGGACGAGTCGCCGCGGTGCGGGTGGCGCAAGCTACGTCCACCGAACGGTTGCTCGACGGATCGGCGACGCTCGAGGACCTTGCAACCAACGGTTGGGAGCGAACTGCACGCGACGGACACTGGCTCGACGCCCCGTGGGATCTGGTGCGGCACCTGGCGGAGATGCTCAGCGCCGACATCCCGGCGCTCGCCGAGGGGCGCACCTGCATCACGCCCGACGGCTCGATATCCCTCGGGACGCATCGCGCGTGGATCGAGGGCGGGGCGCACGTCGAGCCACAGGTGGTGCTCGACACGAGCGCGGGACCGATTCTCGTCTGCGCCGGCGCGAGCGTCGCCGCCTTCACGCGCCTCGTCGGTCCGCTCTTCGTCGCTCCCGGTGCGCAGATCCTCGGCGGCAAGGTCGGCACGTGTTCGATCGGCGAGCAGTCGCGCGTGCACGGCGAGATGAGCACGACGATATTCATCGGCTACGCGAACAAGGGGCACGATGGCTTCGTCGGACACTCCGTCCTCGGACGCTGGGTGAATCTCGGAGCCTCGACCGTCACGAGTAACCTCAAGAACACGTACGGCGCGGTGCAGCTTTGGACGCGCGAGGGGATTCGCTCGACGGGGATGCAGTTCCTCGGGACCTTGTTCGGCGACCACGCGAAGACCGCGATCGGGACACGACTCACGACCGGGAGCGTGATCGGGACCGGGGCGAACGTCGTAGCGTCGGGGATGTCGCCCAAGGTTGTAGCGCCCTTCGCGTGGGGCGATGGATCGTCGAGCTACGATCCGGAGCGCTTCGCGACCGTCGCCGAGCGGGCGATGGCGCGGCGCAGCGTGTCGTTGGGGGGATCGGGGAAGCGTCACCTGGCGCGCGTCTTCGCCGCGCGGTGGACGCCGGACACGTGAACGTCACGATCCTCGGAAGCGGGAGTCGCGGCAACGCCCTGGTGATCGATGTCGAGGGGTCGCGCGTGTTGGTGGATGCGGGATTCAACGCCAAGACGCTGGCCTCGCGCATGCGACTCGCGGAGATCGCCCCCGAATCGATCGGCGCGCTGATCCTTACCCACGAGCACACCGATCACGTGAGCGGTGCGTGCACGGCGGCGCGGAAGTGGGGGTGGACGGTCTACGCCACGCCAGGGACGATCGCGGCTACACCGGGATTGCAGGCGCTCCGCCCGCTGTCGATCGATCCGCAGGCCTCCATCGGGCTCGACCGGATGGAGGTGCGATGCATGCGCACGCCGCACGACGCCCGCGAACCGATCGGTATGGTCGTTCACGCCACCACCAGCGGAACGCGACTCGGGATCGCCTACGACCTGGGGCACGTTCCGGCGGGCGTCGAGGCCGCGCTCCGCGACCTCGACGCACTGATCCTCGAGGCCAATCACGATGACGAGATGCTGCGCGCCGGGCCGTATCCGGTGGTCGTGCAGAACCGGATCGCCGGAGCCAACGGGCACCTGAGCAATCGCGCTGCGTCCGACGTGGGACGACGGGTGGCGCACCGCGGACTGCGGCATCTCGTGCTGGCGCATCTCTCGGCCAACAACAACTCGGCGGCTGTGGCGCGCCAAACCATGGACGCGGCGTTGCGCTCGAGCGCATTTCGAGGCTCCCTGACGGTTGCTCGGCAGGATGCGCTCACCTGTTTTTCGGTGGAACGCGCGCGGCGGGTGGAGCAGCTGACGCTCTTCTAGGAGCGCCAGGCGACGTTGACGTTCGTCACGGAGCTTGGGGCGACGCTCGTCCAGGAGCGATTCCCGCGGCCTGCGAGGCGCGCGAGAGCGTTGCCAACGGGAGGGCCGACGGAGCGGAAGTGAGCCCCCTTTCCTGCGACGCGTCCGCTCTCGCGGCGAAGGGACGGGGCCGCCCCTCGCGCCGACGCATGCGGGCGCCGCGCTGCTGACGGCGCGTTCCCTGCGCCCCGATCGACGAGCCGAGGCCCCCCACTAGTCAGGGTCGTGTGCAGGGTGTTAAGAATATGCAAAGTACATCTTAACGCCGTCTTAACGCCCTCGCGGGACGGCGAGTGCCCCGACACCCGATTCCTGAACGAGACCCCATGGCGACATCCACGGAGCCTGAGACCGGCGCGTCGACGAGCGGTGCGGCGCCTCCCTCGGAGGCGCGTCCGCTGCAGACGATGCCCGTATCCGTCCTCCCGTTCTTCCGCGCTCGCGCCGACGCGGACCCGGGCGCGCCGAAATCGGCCCAGCCGACGCGGAGCTTCAGTTTCGCGAACAGCTGGCGCGCCGATGTGCCGGCGTCGGTCGTGGTATTCCTGGTGGCCGTCCCGCTCTGTCTCGGGATCGCGCTCGCGTCTGGCGCGCCGCTGTTCTCGGGAATCATCGCCGGGATTGTGGGTGGCCTGGTGGTCGGGGCGGTGTCGCAATCACAGCTGATGGTCAGCGGGCCGGCCGCGGGGCTCACCGCCATCGTCGTCAGCGCCATCACGACGCTCGGCTCGTTCCGACTCTTCCTCGTCTCGGTGGTGCTGGCCGGGGTGCTGCAAGTCATCCTCGGGATCCTCGGTGCGGGCGTGATCGGCTACGTCTTTCCGATGGCGGTGATCAAGGGGATGCTCGCGGCGATCGGCATCATCCTGATCCTCAAGCAGATCCCGCACGCCTTCGGCTACGACGCCGACTTCCAGGGCGACGAGGCGTTCGTGCAGGCGAACTCGGAGACGACGTTTTCGTCGCTTGGCACCGCATTCGAGCGCATACATCCCGGGGCCATCACGCTCAGCGTGCTGTCGCTCGTGGTCCTCGTGCTGTGGGATCGTCCGGCCATGAAGCGCTTCAAGCTCATGCCCGGGCCGCTCATCGTGGTGGTGCTCTCGACGGTGCTCAACGCGGTCTTCGCCAACGGCGTCCCGTCGTTGCAGCTGACCGGCGATCACCTGGTGACGCTGCCGGTGGCGACCTCGCTTTCGGAGTTCGCGAACCTGTTCGTCTTCCCCGACTGGTCGGGTATCGGCAACAGCCAGGTGTGGGTCATCGCGGTCACGATCGGGATCGTGGCCAGCCTCGAGTCGCTGCTCTCGCTGAGCGCCACGAATCGGATCGATCCGTATCGCCGCGAGCCGTCGACGAATCGCGAACTGGTGGCGCAGGGGATCGGCAACTCGGTGTCGGGGCTCATCGGCGGCCTCCCGGTCACCGGCGTCATCGTGCGCAGTTCGGCGAACGTCGACGCCGGCGCGAGGACCAAGTCGTCGGCGATCATGCACGGGGCGCTCTTGTTAGGCGCGGCGGCGTTGATCCCGGCGGTCCTCAATCTCGTCCCCATCGCGCCGCTCGCGGCAATCCTCCTCTATACGGGCTTCAAGCTCGCGCACCCGCGCCTGCTCAAGCACGCCTGGTCGCAGGGCGTCTACCAGTTCATCCCGTTCGTCATCACGGTCGTGGCGATTCTCCTCACGGATCTCCTCGTGGGCATCGGGATCGGGTTGGCGATCGGTCTCTTCTTCGTCCTGCTGGAGCACCTCAAGTCGCCCTGCTTCACGATCGTGAGCCCCAAGGGGGCGAACCTCACCCGCCTTCGCCTCAACGAGAACGTCACCTTCCTCAACAAGGCCTCGCTGGCGACGACGCTCGAGGGAATGCCCGAGGGGAGCCGCATCGAGGTGGACGGGCGCGGGACGAAGCGCATCGACCACGACGTCCTCGAACTGCTCCGAGAGTTCGAGGAGACGGCGCGGCTCCGTCGCATCGACTTGCGACTGGTCGGCATCCCGGAGCAGTCGATCATGCCGGGGCACTGACGCACGAGCACGAGCACGAGCACGAGCACGAGCGCGCGCTCGCGCCCCGGCGCACCGAACGACCAACGCACACGACACGCGCGTCGCCGATCGCGCGCCGCGCGGAGCGGGACGCACCCGCAGTCGCCATGTAGCGATCCATCCAATACATCAACCGTCGATTTCCGTGGAAAACCTTCATCGCCTGTTCGAGAACAACAAGCTCTTCGTCGAGGAGGTCGTGAAGACCGAGCCCGACTTCTTCATCCGGCGCGCCGCGAAGCAGGAGCCGCACTTCCTCTTCATCGGTTGCGCGGATAGCCGAGTCCCGCTCGAGATGCTCACCGGCGTGGCGCCGGGCGAGATGTTCGTGCACCGGAACATCGCCAACCAGGTCATCCCGGCCGATCTCAACCTCCTCTCGGTGCTGCAGTATGCAGTCGAGGTGCTCGACGTCGAGCATGTGATCGTCTGCGGACACCTGCAGTGCGGCGGCGTGCAGGCGGCGATGAGCGACGCGTCGTACGGGCTCGTCGATCACTGGCTCGCCGGCGTGCGCGAGACGGTACGGCGGCACAGCGACGAACTCGGCCAGATCCCCGAGGGCGAGGCGCGGGCGAACCGTTTGTCGGAGCTGAACGTGCTCCGGCAGGTGCAACAGCTGTCGCGCACGCCGATCGTGCAGGACGCGTGGAAGCGCGGGCGGCGCCCGAAGCTGCACGGCCTCGTGTACGGCATGAAGGACGGACTGCTCAAGCAGCTGGTCGTCGGGGTGGATTCGCCGGAGAAGGTGCGATCGCTCCTCGAGTCCGATCGCCGCGGCGTCGGCGGCGCCTGACCGGCTCGGCAACCGGAGACTAAAAAAAGAGAGCGGCGCCACTGAGGCGCCGCTCCTTTCGTTCCATGGCTGCTCTCGCAGCGACCAGCCGACAAACCCGGCGCAGCCACTCGGCTGCGCCGGGTGCGGTCGACTAGTACATCCCGCCCATGCCGCCCGGGCCAGCGGCCGGCGCGGCGGGCTTGTCTTCCTTCTTCTCGACGACCAGCGCTTCGGTCGTGAGGAGAAGGCCGGCGATCGAGGCCGCGTTCTGCAGCGCCGAGCGCGTCACCTTGGTCGGGTCGATGACACCGGCCGTGACCAGGTTCTCGTACGTGTCGGTGAGGGCGTTGTAGCCGAAAGCGTCATCCTTCGAGCCACGGACCTTCTCGACCACGATCGAGCCTTCGCCACCCGCGTTCTGGACGATCATGCGGATCGGCTCCTCGATGGCGCGACGGACGATGTCGACGCCGATCTGCTCGTCGGACTCCTCCGTCTTGAGCCCCTTGAGCGCGCGCTGGGCGCGGATCAGGGCCACACCACCGCCGGGGACGATTCCTTCCTCGACGGCCGCGCGGGTCGCGTGGAGCGCGTCCTCGACGCGGGCCTTCTTCTCCTTCATCTCGGCTTCGGTCGCGGCGCCGACGTTGATGACGGCCACGCCACCGGCGAGCTTCGCGAGACGCTCCTGGAGCTTCTCACGATCGTAGTCCGAGGTGCTCTTGTCGATCGCGGCGCGAATTTCCTTCACACGCCCCTGGATCGCGTCGGCGTCGCCGGCGCCATCGATGATCGTGGTGTTGTCCTTGTCGATCACGATGCGCTTGGCGCGCCCGAGGTCCGTCACGACGGCGTTCTCGAGCTTGAAGCCGACTTCCTCGCTCACGACCTGGCCACCGGTGAGCTTGGCGATGTCTTCGAGCATCGCCTTGCGGCGATCGCCGAAGC
>CAZWVG010000241.1:0-8766 GCA_964637355.1 uncultured Gemmatimonadaceae bacterium | reverse complement strand
GCGCTCCGCGCGACGCGCGCCTCGGGGCCGCGCCCGGGGTCGGCTATGCCGACCCCGTTTCGCGTCACCCGATGCGGCGACTGACGGGCGACGTCGGTGTCGACGCCGACGCCTTGCTCGCCGAGGAGGTACCGGTAGCGCTCGTGTACAATCGGCGCCCCTACGTCGTCATGCTCTGCTCACCGACGGATCTGGAGGACTTCGCCGTCGGCTTCACGGTGAGCGAAGAGATCGCGCCATTCTCCGGCATCTCGAGCGTGGCGGTGGAACGACACTCCCGCGGGATCGACGTCTCGGTCACGATTCCGCCGGACGCGGCCGAGCGTCTCCAAGAGCGCGCACGGGTGCTCAGCGGGCGCACCGGGTGCGGGCTGTGTGGCGTGGACGCGATCGACGACGCGGTGCGCGCGCCGAAGGGCGTCACGTCGAATGTCAGCGTCACCCCCGCGGCCCTCTGGCGCGCGGGGGAGGCGCTGGGCGCGCAGCAGCTACTCAATCGCGACACGCATGCGATCCACGCCGCGGCCTGGGCGACACCAAACGGCGACGTGCAGATCCTGCGCGAAGACGTGGGGCGCCACAACGCCCTCGACAAGGCGCTCGGCGCGCTCCTTCGTGCCGGGGTCGACCCCGCCTCGGGGTTTGTCCTGATGACGAGTCGCGCGAGCGTCGAGCTGGTGCAGAAAGCCGCGATGTGTGATGTCTCGTTGCTCGCCGCCGTTTCGCGCCCGACGGCGCTCGCCGTGCGCATGGCCGAGCGCGCAGGGATGACACTGGTCGGGTTGCTCCGCGGCGACAGCGCCAACGTGTACACGCATCCGGGGCGCGTTTCCGAGGTTCCGCCCACCCGCGACACACGCGCGCCCGACACGACACGCTGATCGCGCAACGTGCTGATCGCGCGACGTGCTGATCGCGCGACGTGCTGATCGCGCGACGTGCTGATCGCGCGACGCGCAGTGGCTCCTCTCGCGATCTCGGACGCCGCGGGCCGGGATCGCGAGCGCTTTATATTGTTAGGCTTCGGCGATCGCGGCGATCGAGATCTTGAGACCGGGGACGCGAACCGGGAGTTTGGCCCCCTGGCGGGCCGGCGGGTCGCTCGGAAACCACCGCAGCCATTCCTCGTTCATCCCCGCGAATTCGTCCTCGTCGGCGAGCACGACGGTCGCGCTCACCAGCTTGTCCAGCGAGCTCCCGGCCGCCTCGAGGATTGCCTTGATGTTGCGCAGGCACTGCCCGGTTTGTTCCTGGATCGTGGTGCCGACGAGCTTTCCCGTCGCGGGATCGCTCGGCGCCGTCCCGGAGACGAACAGCAGCCCCCCTGCCCGTACCGCCTGACTGTACGTCGGCGGCGGCGGTGCGGCGTCCCGAGTGAAGATGATCTGGCGTGCCATGCAGTGAAGGACCTCTCGTTGAAGGAAAAGTGTGTACGAGCCGACGGAACGACCTATCGCAACGCCGCATCCCGAAGACTTGAGACGCGTTCGAACGTTTGTCCCGCATCGGCGCTGCGATAGATATCGTATCCTCGCGTGACCGCGTAGACGATCATGGAATTCGAGGGCGCGAACACGAGATCCTCGAAGGGCTGCGTCGAACTCACGACCACCTGCGTCGTGGCCAGTGCGTTCGACGAGCGGCGCAATGTCCCGAAGTCATCGATGAGCAGCAGGTCGGGGCTCGTCGGCGAGACCGCGAGTACTCCGTTCGCGACGAATCCACCGGTGACGGCCCACGTCGCGCCGCCGTCGGTCGAGCGCCAGGCGCGAAAGTCGTCGTCCGCATCTGCCCAGATCGTGCGCCCGTCCGCCGACACATCGAAGTGCACGATCAAGCGCCCGGACATCGGGTTCCCCAGGCGTGTCCACGTCGCGCCGCCGTCGCCGCTCCGCAGGAAGCCGATGCTTCGCGTCGGGTCTCCTTGGTCGAACGCGAAGGTGAACAGTTCGCCCGTGGCCGGTACGCGGCGCAGCACGTTGAACTGACTCGACGCGAGCGACACTGGACTCGAGACCGCCGTCCAGTTCGCTCCACCATCCGTCGTGCGAAACAGTCCCCCGGAGAATTGCTGTCCGGTAAGCGGGCTGAACGTGGCGGCTCCGGCAGAAACCGCCATCACCGCCGAGGCGCCGCTCGCATCCATGACCTGCACCGCGACCGTGCCGGCGCTTGGCAATCCGCAGTTTGTTCTCGTCCAGGCATCGCCGCCATCGGTCGATCGGTACGCCCCGGCAATCGCACTCGGATAGTCGCCCGTCAGCGGACCGGGCGAGTCGCGCGTCGCGGCCATGAGCACGCTGACGTTTCCCGGCGCGATGCTGATGTCGTAGATCTCGGGATACCCGATGGAACTGTGGCGCACGCCGCTCCGCAGACGCTGCCAAGTGTGCCCGCCATCGCGGGACCTCACGAAGCCGTTTCGCTCCGTTCCGACGAACACCACGTCCGGGTTGTCCGGCGAAACGGCCAGGGATCCGAACGGGCGGTCGAGATCCGAACCGCTTGGCCCCGACGGCCCCGCTACGAGCTGGGCGCCATTGCCGATGTCGTTGCCGCACACATCGCCCGGCGTCGAGTTCCCCGTGGGGGTGCTCGTCGCGTCACCCTTGCAACCCACGAGCGCCGCGAGCCCGGCGCACACGGTCGCCAGGAAGCGTCGACTCGCTGCGGAGGCGAGGGGCGGAATCCGATCAGGTGGCATGAGCGTGCATCGTCTGGTCAGCATGCGGGAGCGTCGCGCACCGCACTGGCCTCGCTGTCTACGCAACGTTTGGGCCGAAATGCGAGCCGAGTGATAGGTTGTGCGCATCAGCTCCCGAGCCACAACCCTCATGCGCCCGACGAGGACCGCCATGTTTCGCTATGCGCTGCCGCTGGCCCTCTCGCTCGTCACACCGTGGTTAGGTGCCCGCCCGCAGGGAGCGACGCAACCGTCGAGCTATCACCGCGAGTATGGCTACATCCCGCTGCACGACGGTGTGCGCATCGCCTATGTCGCGTATCGCCCGGCACAGGAGGGGAAGTATCCCACGGTAATGCAGTACGATCCGTACGTCGCCGCGGGGGCCGGGCCCAATCCCACCTGGCTCGACCACGGCTACGCCTTCATCGGCGTGAGCGTGCGGGGGACGGGGTGCTCGCAGGGGGCGTTCTCGTTCCTCGATGGCGAGTCGCACGGCGCCGACGGCGCGGAGATCGTCGACTGGATCGCCAGGCAGCCGTGGAGCAATGGCGCGGTCGGGCTCTGGGGGTCGTCGTATCCGGCGCACACCGCGTACTTCGTGGCGGCCAAGCATCCGCCGGCGCTCAAGGCGATGGTGACGTCGAGCATCACGGCGAACGTGTACGAGGACGCGCTGTATCCGGGCGGGATGTTCAACATCGCCTTCACCTCCCGCTGGTTCACGCTGTACCAGCCGGCCCTCTCGGCAACCGGGATGAACGCCCGCATCGGCTGGGGCGACACGGAGTGCGAACCTAACGCGAAGACGCACCCGCAGGTCGACTACATCCGCCAGGTGCAGCAGCATCCGTTCGACGATGCGTTCTGGAAGGTGCGCGCGACCGAATCGTACGTCGATCGGGTGACGGTCCCGACGATCGTCGGGATGGGGTGGCAGGACTTTCAGACACAGATCACGGGCGGGATCACGCTCTATCACCATCTCAGGGTCCCCAAGCGGCTCTATGTCCTCCCCGGCGGGCACGGGGTCGTACTCGGGCAGAAGGTCTTCCAGGATGATCAGCTCCGCTGGTTCGATCGCTGGCTCAAGGGGAGCGACAATGGTGTCGAGAAGGAGCAGCCGGTGACCGTCTTCTGGGAGGTCGCCCGCAAGGGGGGCACGGCACTCGGTGGCGGAAGCTCGACGCCCAACTGGATCACCACGCACAGTGCGTGGCCCGTCCCCGAGGCGAAGCGCGAGTCGCTCTACCTCACCGGCGACGCGAAGCTGGTCAGCGACAAACCGTCATCTGCAGCCGCGACCGCGTCGCGCAGCTACACCTATCCCACGGGAACGGAGCTCATCGGGAGCAACGCGCAGTTTTCCCTTCCAGTGGAACCAGAAGGGGTCCTCGTGTATCGCAGCGAGCCGATGACGGCGGACATGACGATCCTCGGCGCGCCGCAGCTCACGTTCTACGTGAGCCTCCAGCATGACGACGCGGACTTCGCGATCGACCTTCACGACCTCTACCCAAACGGCGATGTGCAGTACCTGCAGCGCGGACTGCTGCGGGCGTCGATGCGTGCGGTCGACCCCGCACGCTCGCGGGCGGATGCGATTCGGCACACGTTCGCCAAGCGCGAGCCGCTCGTACCGGGCAAGGTGTACGAGATCCGCCTGTCGCTCCCGCCCGTGGGCGCGGTGATTCGCGAGGGGCATCGCCTCGAGGTCACGATCATGGCACCGTCGCCCATCGCGCAGCCGGACTGGGGCTTCCAGCCGACCGGTCAACCGGGTCGCATCACCGTCTACCATGATGCGGGGCACCCATCGGTGCTGAGCGTCCCCGTGATTCCCGGTGCGAAGGCGCAAGGAGCGGCGCCCGCCTGCGGCTCGCTCGACTTCCAACCGTGTCGTGCAGCGAACACGATCGATGCGCTCATGTTCATTGTAAGGCCGAAGATCGTGCCGTAATCAGTGCCGCCGATGCCGCCTGCGAACGTGAACAAAGCGGACTGACATCCGCGAGCGACTTACTGTCCCACCCGCGCCAGCCACGAAAGGGCGCCAAGCAGCACGACAAACGTCACGAGAGTGCCTCTGCTCCCGCGTTCCGAACCAGTCTGGAACGCGCGATAACCGGCCACGAGTCCGCTCAGTATCAGGAACTTGACGTTCGTCAGTGCGAAGACGAGAGCGATCGCGAGCACGACGAGCCACCGCTCTGCGCGTGATAGCGCGTGAAATGCGCGCGATCCGTCGAGCTGCCAGACCGGGATGAGATTGAACAGGTTGATCATTCCCGTCAGCTCGGCGATCGCCACCCAGATGTGCGCACCAGTGATCGCGAAGATCGCGTACGCGACCAGCCCCGCCCCGAGTCCCCAAACTGGACCTGCGAGCCCGACGCGCGCGTCGGTCACCGGATCCTCAATCTGCGTCTTCATAAGGACGAACGCCCCGATGCCGGGAATGAACATCGGAGCGCTAGCATCAATGCCGAGTCGCTTGAGCTCTGCGACGTGTCCCATCTCGTGAATGTAGATGCTCACGACGAGTCCCAGCGCAAGCGGCCACCCAAAGGTCGTCCAGTAGACACCAAAGAACGCGAACATCGAAACAAGCGTCTTCAGCTTCGACAGGCCAACCAGGAGGAACTTCAGCTTTCCGAACAGCAGCACGACGAGCGTCACGCCCGCCGTCATCCCGCGCCTCCACCACGGATGCGACGGATCTGGACGCGCTCGCTCCTGCGATGCCGCTTCGTGTTGCCGCGTGAGCGCCGCCACCTTCTGCCCGATGACATCGTGTTGGCGCGAACCGGACGGGAGGAGCTCAAGCGCCCGCTGCCAAGTCTCGCGCGCCTCGAGCACGTTCCCCTCGTTTGTCAGCGCTTCAGCGCGTGCGGCGAGCGATCGAAGCGTGTCAGCGTGCACGAGCGCGTAACACGCGGGGCATTCGACCAGCTCTGGCGCCAATTGCGTGCCGCACCCCCTACAGCGCGGTTGCGAAGGCGTCGCCTCAGGACGGAGTCGAATCACGCACGATCGGTGCAGGGGACTGCGCGAATGTGAAAGGCCCCTTGATCTGAACGACAGGTGCTCGCGTCATCTGCCAGGCTTGTCGCATCCCGAATCCAATGATTGCGGCGCTCAGTAGTCCACCGGGCATACTCGAGTATACTGACATCACTGGAAGGGCAAAGGTGAGCAGCGCGAGCGCGCCTAACGCGCCCCAGATCGAGATCGCGCCTTCCGTCGATGTTGCGCTGGCGGTGAGATCCTTCGTCGCGAGCGACGAAGATGCGAGGGAGTCAGGAGGCGTGACCGCCTTCGCAGCGGCGCTGTCGGCGGGAGTCGCCCGCCCTGCGGCCGCGCTGTCGGAAACCGCGGCGTCATCCGACTTCTGCATTCCCTTGAACGCAAGCGGGGTGTAGGCGAGTCCCACTGCGAAATAGGTGAGGACGACCGCCAGTACCTGATATCGAAGTCCGCCCCACCCTCCCGAGCCTTTGCGTACCGCCCATCCGACCATGTACCCGATCACGATGGCGACAATGCCGATCTCGTAGTCGGTGATCGCGATGACCGCGTAGTACAGCACCGCCCCTATCACGGCGGCGAGGAGTCCGGCGCCCGCGGCGATCAGGAAGGTATGCCAGCGGTTCGCCGCTGCGCTGCGGGACTCCAACGCGCTCTTGCACGTAGCGCAAAGAGGCGACTTTCCCAGAGTAAAGTAGGATTCGGAGATCGAACCCGCGCACGACGAACAGGCGATCGTCCCGCTCTTTCCTGGAGCTTCATGTCCACGTTCCGCGCGCTCGAACTGCAGAGCCTCCGCCGACTCGTCTCCCGCCTCCGCCATCGTCCCCTCTCCAGTTCGACGCCCCGTCCGCAAATCTGCGCGAAGCGCGCGCCGGTCACGGCGGTCTGCATCGCGGAGCATGGCGTGAAAGCTGAACTATTCGGGTCGGAACTGCCAGCGGGCGCTTGTCGACCGTCCGAGCGAGCGCGGCAGGGAGTCACGTGAGTGCCTGTCCGCCGGGGACGCGTCCCCCCTACTTCAACTCCTCCGCCAACCCGATGAGAATCCCCTCCGGCCCGCGGATGTAGCAGAGCCGATAGACGTCCTTGTACTGCACCACCTCGCGCACTACCTCCGCCCCATGTACCCGCAGCCGGCGGAGCGTGTCGTCGATGTCGTCGACCGCAAACATCACGCGCAGGTAGCCGAGTGCATTGACCGGCGCATTGCGGTGGTCGGCGACGACGGGCGGGGCGAGAAAACGTGACAGCTCGAGGCGTCCGTGCCCGTCGGGCATCGCCATCATGGCGATCTCGACGCGTTGCCCGTCCAGTCCCGTGACGCGTCCGGACCATTCGCCCTCGATCATCGCGCGCCCTTCGAGGCGTAGGCCAAGCTCGGTAAAGAAGGCAATGGCGTCATCGAGCGACTCCACGACGATCCCCACGTTGTCCATGCGCGTTGCTGCCATGCCCTAACCCTCCAATGTTTCTGCGGATCGCCGAGGTCTACGCTCGTCGCGCGAAGCCAAAAGGTAGACAGGGTACTCGATCACCGCAGGCGACGCCGCTCGCTTCCGCCTGCGCGTTGTCGCCACCGCCCGGGCGACTCCCCGGTCCAGCGCTGAAACGCGCGGTTGAAGCTGCTCTGCTCGCTGAAGCCGAGGAGGCACGCCACTTCGGCGATCGAGACGCGCGGGTTCGTGAGGTACCCCTCCGCCAGCTGCCATCGCACCCCGTCCGACACGTCGCGGAAATTCGTACCGGCATCCACGAGGCGTCGCTGCAGTGTCCGCACACTCACGTTGAGCGAACGGGCGATCGCCGTTGCCGACCCGCTGTCGGCAGGGCGTGCGGTCATTGCGCGTTCCACCTCGGCGACGATCCCCGCCGTCGCGCGCGGCGCGCGACCGGCGAGGATCCGCGCATGTTCCTCGAGGAGGCGTGCGAGCGCCACGTCGGGCGTCGCCGTCGGTGCCTGCCACTCCTCATGCGAGAACGACAATCGATCGGCTGGAGCTCCAAAGCGCACGGGGACGCCAAAGACTTCCCGGTAGCTCGCATCGTCAGGCGGCGCGGCGTGTCGCAGCTCGAGACGCTGCACCTGCACGGTCGGCCGTATGCGCATGCGCAACCGGCTCACCAAGGCAGCGAAGATGTAGTCCGCATACACGGGCGTGACGGGCGCGCCATTCGCCATCAGGAGGCAGAGCGCGTAGCCGTCCGCGCGGCGCTCGATGGTCAACGACACCGCCTCGGCGATCAGGCCGAAGAAGCGGGCGAACTGCTGCACGCCGTCGCCCAGCGTCTGTGAGGACGCGACGAGGTAGTCGAGTACCTGGTACGCCCCGAACGGGAGCATCGACGGGGCGTGCAGCTGCAACGAGGGGTCGCCGGTTCGCTCTCGCAGTACGCCCCACACCGCGAGTACCGTCGTGGCGGGGAGGCGCGCGTCGGGCGCTTCGAGCGTGTCACGCTCGACGCCGACCGCGCGCAGCACCACCTCGACGGCGACCCCTCGTGCCTCCGCCATGCGCACCATCGCCAGGGTGCTGGTGACCGCGATCGTCGGGACGCTGTTCGCCATGTCGCGACCAATCCTCTCGACGTCGCCAGTCAGTGTCAACGGCGAGGGCGCGCCCGGCTGCGGACGCGCCCAAGGGGTTGCTGGCGCTACGCACCGCTCCGCCGCTAGCGTCAGAGTCCGATCCCGATCTTGAGCGAGCGCGAACGCACGCGAGCGGTGTTGTACTCGGCGGCGATCCGCACGACCGAGAGCTTGAGGGAGAGGCCGGCGCTGGCCTGCGCACCCGGCGTCGTTTCATCGGCGAGGTTCACCAGTGCCGACTTCTCGTGCGCGTGCGAGAGATACGTCGACACTCCGACATAGGGTGAGATTGTCGCCCACGTCGCCGGACGATACTGGCGGCTCACGATCGCATCAATTCCGCCGACCGAGAACGCGACATCGTCCGGGCCGAACAGGCGCACCGCACTCGCGCGCGTGCTGACGGCCCAATTGCGCGTGGTATCGTCGACCAAGTTGAATTGCACCTGACCGCCGTAGAAGCCGT
>CAZWVG010000240.1:0-8785 GCA_964637355.1 uncultured Gemmatimonadaceae bacterium | reverse complement strand
GCGCGGAGTGATCCGCAGGCGCTGGGCGGCGCTCACGCTCACCGTCGCCACGTTAGGCGTCCTCACCTGGGGCTTCATCGTCAAGGTGCCGCGCGTGTCGTTCAGCGGCTTCGGGGAGCAACGCACCACGCTCCAGGCCTTCATCAACTTCCCGCGCGGGAGCGACCCGGCTTCGCTCGACGCAGCGATGCGTGAACTCGAGTCGCAGGTGGTTGGTCGTCCCGGTGTGGAACAGGTCACGGCGCAAACCTACGGCGGCTACGGCGCCGGGATGCGCGTCCTCTTCCGGCGCGACGCCGAGTACTCGGCGATCCCGCAGGAACTCGAGGAAGCGCTCACCCAGCGCGCCGTCTTCATCGGCGGGGCGTCGATCAACGTGCGCGGGCAGGGCCCCGGCTTCAGCTCCGGAATGGGATCCGTCTCGTCGGCGACGTTCCGCATCAAGGTGTTAGGCTATTCGTTCTCCGGCGTGGAGCGATTGGCGCTCGACCTCAAGGAACGCCTCGAACGCATCCCGCGCGTACGCGACGTGGACATCAACTCGTCGTCGTTCTTCTCGACCGGGCGCGCGTACGCAGTGACGATCCTCCCCGATCGCGCCGCTCTCGAGCGCTATGGCGTCACCGCCGCTGCCTTCTCGGCGGCCGTCGCCCGCGAGGTGCGCGGCCCGGTCGGGCGACAGCTCCTCGAGATCGGTGGTGACGAGATTCCCGTCACGGTCAAGGCACAAGGCGCGCGCGACCGTTCGCTCGACGAATTGCGCCAGGCGATCGTCCCGTCGCCGAGTGGTGCGCCGGTGACGATCGATGCGTTGTCGTCGGTCGATGAGCGCGAGGCGTTGAGTGCGATTTCGCGCGAGGACCAGCAATACGTGCGCATCGTCGCCTACGAATTCCGCGGCCCGAACAAGCTGGCGCAGCGCACGCACGACGCCTTCATGAAGTCGATCACCCTCCCGCCCGGATATTCCGCGGCCGACGCCGGCTTCGGCTTCTTTGTCCCGGACGAGAGCGAGAAGGGGCTGTGGCTGGTTTTCGCGATCGGCGTGACGCTGGTGCTCCTCACCGTGGCGATCGTCTTCGACTCGGTCTGGGCCGCCGGGATGGTCTTCTGCACACTCCCCGTGGCGTTAGGCGGTGTGGTGGCGGCGTTCTGGATCGCCGGTGCCGCCTTCACGCGGGAGGCGGCGGTGGGGGTGATCCTCGTCGTCGGGCTCGCCGTGCACCAGGCCATCCTCATGATCGACGCCGCCCTCCAACGCCGTCGCGCCGGAACCGTCGATCGTCAGCTGCACCGCATGACGGCACTCCGCACCGTGCGCGCGTCGCTCGATCGGGCGGGAATGATCGTCCTCGTGACACTCGCGTCGCTCGCGTCGCTGCTGCCGCTGGCAATCGGCGAGAAGACCGACACGCTCTTCGGGGCGATCGCCCTGGCAACCGCCGGCGGCACGCTGGCCGGCACGCTCGCTGCCATGCTGATACTTCCGGCGCTCATCGTGCGGCGTTTGCGGTCAAAGACCAAAGGCCTTTAACCACAAAGAACACGGAGGTCACAGAGGTGACAGAGTTGCACAAGGAGGCGGACGCCTGGATGTCGCGCAGCGTCGGCTCTCCTCCGCGGACTCCGCGGACTCCGCGGTTGAAAAGCCTTTGAACCGCGGAGTCCGCGGAGTCCGCTGAAGAGCATTGGGTCGCCGCTTCTTCTGTGCCCTCTGTGTCCTCCGTGACCTCTGTGTTGAATGCTTTTGCAGTTAGGTGGAAAGCCAGTCTCTCTCAGCTCGGAAGCACCGAGCGCCTGCCACTGCGCCGGGCGCGCTTGTCCTCGTAGAGCCGAGCGTCGGCCTCCTCGAGCAGCTGCTGCAGGCTCTTGGGGTTCGTCGGATCGAAGCGCGCCAGTCCACGGCCGATCGAAAGCGAGTATGAACGCCCCGGCGACGCGTTGCGATGCTGCAAGCGCTCCTCGAGTCGCCGGATGAGCACCGCGCCGCTCGGATCGAGGCAATTCACTGCCAGGGCGACAAACTCGTCGCCGCCGAGCCGCCCGCAGAGGTCCGAGTCGCGGAAGGTCTCGTGCAGCACCGCCGCGACCTCCTTGAGCGCCTCGTCGCCGGTGTGATGCCCGTACGTGTCGTTGACCAGCTTGAAGTCGTTGAGGTCGAAGTAGAGCAGGATCGCGTGTCCGGGGTGTGTGCGCGCCACGTTCAGGTGCTGCTGACCCAGCATGAAGAAGCCGCGGCGATTGTAGAGCCCAGTCAGCGGATCGCTCAGCGACATGCGTCGGAGTGCCTCTTCGGCCTCTTTCCGCTCGGAGATGTCGCGCATGATGGTCGAGAGGCGCTCGACCTCGCCGCGCCCGTTCTTGTGGGCGATGATCACCTGTGAGACCGGGAGTTCGCGCCCGTCGCGCGTTTGCAGTGCCGTCTCGCCGTTCCACGCGCCGTACTCCATCGCGAACGGGACCCCCACCGACTCGACCTGCTTGAGCGCCCACTCCGGAAACATAGTGGCGAAGGTCGGGCTGTCGTCGGCGTCGCAGCCGAGCATCCGACGCCCCGCTGTATTGAGGTAGGGGACGACGCCGTCGGTGCTGGTGATGGCGATCAGGTCCGGCGTCGCCTCGAGGATTGCCGTCAATCGCCCCTGCTCGGCCTCGGCGGCCTTTCGATCCGAGACGTCGCGTGCGACGAGGACCATCTGCCCCCCGGCGAGGAGGGTCACCGACAACTCCTGCGGAAAGGTACTCCCGTCCCGGCGGCGCGCCGTGATCTCCCCGCGCCAGCGATCGTGCTGGTAGAGATGGCTGACGATGTCGGTGTCGAAGCGATGGATCGCTTCGGCGTCGTACATGCCGCGCCACGACTTGCCCACGAGTTCCTGACCGCCTTCGAAGCCGAGCATGTGCGCGAAGGCGTCGTTGATGTAGCGGAAGTCCTGGTACGAGTCGATGAGCGCCATCCCGTCGACCGCCGCCCCCATCGCGCTCGACAACTGCAAGAGCCGGCGCGCGGCCTCGCGGCGCGGCGAGATGTCGCGGGCAATGCTGACAAAGTGCGTGATGCGCCCACTCCCGTCACGTGCCGGCGAGATGGAGAGCTCGAGCCAGAGCGACGTCCCGTCGCCACGATAGTTGAGGATTTCCCCGCTCCACCCCGTTCCCAGCCGGATCGCGGTACCCATCTCGGCGATCGTCTCCGGATCGGTCTCGGGCCCCTGCAACACATCGCCGGGCTTCCGCCCGATCACCGCGTCGATCCCGTAGCGCGTGAGCGTGAGAAAGGCGGTGTTCACCCATTCGATGCGCCCATCCCCATCGGTGATGATCACCGCGTCGTCGGTGCGGCGGGCGACGAGCGCCTGGCGCTCGAGCTCCGCAACCTCCTCGCGCCGCGCGGTGAAGTCGCTGAAGGTGACGACGACTGCCAGCGGGGTGATGCCATCCGCCGCGAGGATCGGGCGCGTGTTGAGTGAGATCCAGACACGACGCTCGCCCGGGCGGGCGAATCCGATGACGACCTGGTTGACGTGCGCGCCGCTCCGAAGCGTCTCGATGACCGGGTGCTCGTCCGGCGGAAGGTCCGACCCGTCCTCGCGGAGCGCCTGCCAGCACGGATCGAACGGCGTCGTCCCTGTCAGTTCCTCGCTCGATCGCCCCAGGATCCGCTCCGCGCTCGGATTGCAGACCACCACCCGCCCGTCCGCATCGTGGAGGATCGCGCCATGGCTCATGGCGTGGATCATCGCCCGGCACGCGCTATCCGTTATCGTGGCCTGCTCTTGTGCGAGCGTGCTCCACTCGATCGATGCGGTCATCTTCACGCGGCGGGAGATAGTGTAGGGAGTACACGTGATTATCGGCGCACATGTGAAGGACTTAAGGAAACCGGCGCGATCCGTTGCAGCTGCTCGCTGCGTCGGGCGACGGGCGTCGGCGCGTCGGCGCGGGCGGACGGGCGCACGGGCGAGGCGACGTCATGGCCAAGGCGAGGCGTGGGCGAAATGGAAGCGATCGAAGGGTTGCGGGGCTGCCGGGTACGCGGGCTGGCGCGCTTTACAATGTGTCAGATTGTCGCAGCCTCTTTCGCGCCACTGGCAGAAGTGATTAGTGTGGGGAAAGTCGTGATGGTGTAAACTGAAAAGTCAGTAAAGACGAGGCGCGAAATGGCCGAAAGACTGCGACTGGGACGAAGAATTCGCGCCGCTCGACTCGAACAGAACCTCAGCCAGGCTGCCCTCGCCGAACGCCTCGGGATTTCGGCGTCGTACCTCAACCTCCTCGAGCACGACCGGCGGTCGCTGACCACCGCCCTCCTGCTCAAGCTCGCACAGGTCCTGGGGCTCGAGCTGCGCGACCTGGCCGCGGGGACGGATGCGCCGCTCGCGTCGGACCTCTCGGAGGTCTTCTCCGATCCGCTTTTCGAGGACCATCCCGTCACCCCGCGCGAGATCCGCGAGCTCTCCGAATCGGCCCCCGAGCTCGCTCGCGCGATCGTGCGACTGCACCACGCCTATACCTCGAGCCGCAACTCGCTCGACTCGTTCGCACAGCGCATGGCCGACACGCAGGACGGGAGCCAGGAAGACCTCTCGCAGGACATCGCCTCGGTGGGGCGCGTGCGCCTCTCGAGCGAGCAGGTCTCCGACCTCGTCGAGCGCAACAAGAACTACTTTCCCGAGTTGGAGGCGGAGGCGACGCGCCTCTGGCGCGAGGCGACGATCGATCGCGAGAACCTCTACGGCTCGCTCGCCCGTCACCTGCAATCGCGGCACGGCGTGCGCTCGACGATCCGCACGGTCGCCGAGATGAAGGGGGCGGTTCGGCGCTATGACGCCGCCAAGCGCGAGCTCTCGCTCTCCGAGGTGCTGCGCCGAGGATCGCGCAACTTCCAGCTGGCCCACCAGATCGGGCTCCTCGAATGCGGCCCCGTCCTCGACCGCATCGCCAGCGACCAGTACCTCACGACCGACGAGTCGCGCTCGCTCGCGCGCGTCGCGCTCGCCTCGTACTTCGCCTCGGCGGTCCTCATGCCGTACGACGACTTCTTCGAGGCCGCCGAGCAGCTGCGCTACGACATCGAGTTGCTGGGGCACCGCTTTCGCGCTTCGTTCGAGCAGGTCTGTCACCGCCTCACGAACCTGCATCGCCCCGGGAGCGAAGGCGTCTCGTTCCACATGGTGCGTGTGGACATTGCCGGCAACCTCTCGAAGAAGTTTGCACCTGCCGGGATGCGCTTTCCGCGCTTCTCGGGTTTGTGCCCGCTGTGGAGCGTTCACGCGGCCTTCCTTCAGCCGGGGATGTTCCGCACCCAGCTCTCGCGCCTCCCCGACGGCACGGCCTTCTTCTCCGTCGCCCGCACCGTGCGCCGCCACTCGGGCGACTTCCGCACCCCCTCGGTCATGTACGCCGTGGCCCTCGGCTGCGACCTCGCCTCGGCGCGGCGCGTGGTCTACGCGGACGGCATCGACCTCACGAACGTCGACGCGGCGGTCCCGGTGGGAATCACCTGCCGCACCTGCGAGCGGATCCACTGCGAAGCGCGCGCCTTCCCGGCGCTGCAACGTGCCCTCTCGATCGACGAGAACGTACGCGGGGTGAACTTCTTTGCACCTGTCGGGAGGGCGGCGGACGGGCGGTAGACGACGTGCGGGGGCGATGTCGCGCGAGGTGAAGCGTCAATTCGCGCACTCACCCCTTTAGACGCAGCTACCAGCGCACGGTGGAGGGAGGTCAACTGCTTTGAACCGCGGAGTCCGCGGAGTCCGCGGAGTTCGCGGAGGGCATAGGTGCGCGACTCAGCTGACCAGACACCGTTCAGAGATCTGCTTTTCAGCGTTCTCCGCGTACTCTGCGGTTTAATGCCTTTCGCGTGGAATGCGACCGACTAAGGGTCGGTCCGCGGTTTAAGACCCTAAGGGATTCCGCTGGTTGGCGCCGAATCCGCGCCCCGGCCGTATCTTGCGAGGCCCCCCCGCCCCCACACACTCCCCGACACGATGCGACGCTCCCACCTAACGACGCTCGTCCCCGCCCTCGCCCTCGCACCGGCGCTCGCACTGGCCCAGGCTCCCTCCAAGACCGACGCCGAGATCGATCGCCGCGCCCACGCCCTCGAATCGAAGGTCGTCGCCTGGCGACGCGACATCCACGAGCATCCGGAGCTCGGGAACCGCGAGTTCCGCACCTCCAAGCTCGTCGCCGACCATCTCAAGAAGCTCGGGCTCGACGTACGCACCGAGGTCGGACACACGGGCGTGGTCGGCGTGCTCAAGGGAGGAAAGCCCGGCCCGGTCGTGGCGCTGCGCGCCGACATGGACGCGCTCCCCGTCGCCGAGGAGGTCGACCTCCCGTTCAAGTCGGTCGTACGTGCGACCTACAACGGGCAGGATGTCGGGGTGATGCACGCCTGCGGGCACGACAATCATGTCGCGATCCTCATGGGGGTCGCCGAGCTGCTCTCGGGGATGAAGTCGGAGCTGCAGGGAACGGTGAAGTTCGTCTTCCAGCCCGCCGAGGAAGGAGCCCCGGCCGGCGAGGAGGGGGGAGCGGGGCTGATGCTCAAGGAAGGGGCCTTCGAGAACCCCAAGGTCGACGCGGTCTTCGGACTGCACGTTTTCCCCTTCGAGACCGGAAAGATCATCTACCGCCCCGGTGGCCTCATGGCCAGCGGTGACAACTACAAGATCGTGATCCACGGGCGCCAGACGCACGGCGCCCTCCCGTGGAACGGCGTCGACCCGATCACGATCACCTCGCAGATCATCACCGACATGCAAACGATCGTGAGCAGGCAGGTGGACCTGACGCTCACGCCCGCGATCGTCACGGTCGGCTACATCCGCGGCGGGGTGCGCACGAACATCATCCCCGATTCGGTCGAATTCGGCGGGACGATCCGCACCTTCGACGAGACCACACGCGACTCGATCGGCGTCCGCTTCAAGCGGATCGTCACGGCGCTCGCCGAGGCGAACGGGGCGAAGGCCGACATCACGCTCACGCACGGCGCGCCGGTGACCTACAACGACCCTGCGCTCGTCGCCCGAATGCGCCCAACGGTCGAGCGGACCCTCGGCGCCGACAACGTCACCACCGGGCAGCAGACGACGACGTCCGAGGACTTCTCGCTCTTCCAGAAGGCGGCACCCGGGATCTTCATCTTCCTCGGCGTCACCCCCAAGGGGACAGACCCCGCCAAGGTCGCACCGAACCACTCGCCGCGCTTCTTCGCCGACGAGGCGGCGCTCGTTCCGGGGGTGAAGATGCTCTCCGCGCTCGCCGTGGACTATCTCGCGCAGGGAGCGTCGAAGACCAGGATGTAGGTTGCCTACGCGCAGAGAACGGGGGTGAAGCGCCGAGCGCCTCACCCCCGTTTGTCATTCTGCCGCTGACGAGACGCTGCGGTCAGCACTTCATTTCGCCCTTCCCCGCCGCCTCGAGCATCGCCGCGATGTCGACGAGCGTCTTCGCGCCAACGTCCTCGTCGTACCAGGCCATCTTGTGCTCGAACAACTCGCTGTCCTTTAGTTTCCCCTTGTTGTCGATCATCCAGTCGCGTAGCTCCTCCGGACGCTCGACCCAGCAGCCACGTTCCTGATAGTTGGAGTCGAGAAGGATCACCGTGGGCGTCGCCCCGCGGCCGTCCGGGGTGTGATGGGCATCCATCACGATGCGCCCGACGTTGTTGTCGACGATCCGCATCTCCATCCCCATCATCTGCTCGACGAGTCGCGCGATGTACGGGACGGTGTTCACCGAGTCGGAGCACCCATCGACGGCGACGACGAGGAGCTTCCACGGGCCCGGCGCCGAGCGCGCACGGGCGAGGACCGCATCGGCCACGACCCCGCGCGCGTAGTTCTTGGCCCACTGCTCCTTTCGCGCCTTGGCGGCGTCGAGGAACTGCGACATCGTGCGCCCTTCGTCGAATAGGCGGCGGTAGGTCGAGTCGGGGATCATCGCTGCCGAACTCGCCGACGTCGATGGTGCGCTCGCGCGGACAGGTGACGCGGAGCTACCGCCAGATGCAACGCAGGCGGCCGTCGCCGCCAGCAGCAATGCGATCACAGGACCTTCTCCGTGGAGGGAGCGTGCGACGAGGCGCGGAGCATGGAGATCACCAGCATCACCGCCCCGATGCTCACGCCCATGTCGGCGACGTTGAAGATCCAGAAGCGGAGCGAGTCGCCGAGCCCGACGTCGATGAAGTCCACGACGCCGGCGGCATGGCGCAGGCGATCGATGAGGTTGCCGATCGCTCCACCGCAGATCAACCCGATCGCCGCCGCCTGCCACACGTCGTCGTCACGCACCGTGCGCAACGTGCGAATGAGGACGACGAGGACGATCGACGCCATGATCGTGAACCCCCAGCGCGAGTAGTCGCCGAGGGAGGTGCTGAAGGCTGCGCCCGTGTTGTAGGTAAGGGTGAAGCGCAACACGTCCCCCACGATCTCGTGGGGGACGTGTTGCGGCTGCAACGCCTGCTCGGCCAGCCGCTTGCTGACCACGTCGCAGGCGATCACCGTGGCGCAGAGGGAGCCGAACCAGGCTGCCTTCTTGGTCACGAGCGGCGCCGTCCTACTTCTTCTCGGTGAGCGCCTTGATCTCGGCGGGGAGCTCGATCTCCTTCGCCTCGACGTTGTCCCACTCGTAGCCCTGCACGGTGATGATGATCTGCTGCCCCATCTGGTCGATCGTCGTCGTCGTGGCGCGCTTGGTGCCGCCCCAGTCCTTGTAGTTTGCGAAGGTCGTGGTGGTATCGACCTCGCCCCTCGGCGTGACCGAC
>CAZWVG010000239.1:0-8798 GCA_964637355.1 uncultured Gemmatimonadaceae bacterium | reverse complement strand
GGCAGATCGGCAAGATCTTCTTCCAGTTCGGCGTGACGGTGGCCTTCGCGGTGCTCGTGTCGCTCTTCGTCTCCTTCACGCTCGACCCCATGCTGTCGAGCGTTTGGCCTGACCCGGAAGTCGAGCACGGCGGTCACGCCGAGACGCGCAAGAAGACCAGGAACCCGATTCGCAAGGCGGCGTTTGCCTTCGACGCGTGGTTTGAGCGCATGTCGGAGAAGTACCGGAATGGGCTCAACTGGGCGCTCGACCATCGATTGCTGATGGTGTCGCTCGCCGGTGCCTCCATCGCCGGCGCGTTCCTGCTCTTCCCGATCCTCGGCTTCACCTGGCTCCCGGACTACGATGCCGGCGAGTTCAACGTCTCGTACAAGACGCCGACCGGCTCGCGCATCGAGTACACGTCGCAGAAGGGGGAAGAGATCGCGGCCTTCCTGCGCAAGCAGCCCGAGGTGACGTTCACGTCGCTGTCGGTGGGCGGTGGTGGCGGCTTCTCGCGCGGCTCCAACGGCGGACAGATCTTCGTGCGCCTCCTCCCGCGCGAGGAGCGCAAGAAGTCGATGTTCGAGCTGCAGAACGAGCTGCGGAAGAAGCTGGCCGGGATTCCCGGCGTGCGTCCGCAGATCACCGGCTCGTCGTCGATCTTCGGCGGGTATCGCCAGCCGATCCAGATCTACGTGCAGGGGCCTGAGCCTACACGCCTGAAGCTGGCCGCCGAGCAGGTGCTGGCGACGGTGCGCGCGGTGCCGGGGGTCGCGGAGCCGTCGTCGAGTGACGACGGTGAGATCCCGCAGCTCGACGTGCGCGTCGATCGCCAGCAGGCGTGGGCCGCCGGGCTCGCGATGCAGACGATCGGCGGGACGCTGCAGCCGCTCTTCCAGGGGCAGCGCGCCACGCGGTGGGAGGACCCGAACGGCTACTCGCACGACGTGATGGTCGTATATCCAGACTCTTCGCGCGTGTCGCCCGAAGACGTCGCGCGCATCCCCGTGCTGAGCAACAACGTCGATCCGCGCACCGGACAGGCGGTGACCGTTCCACTGTCGCAGGTCGCCGAGATTCGTCCAGGGGTCGGGCCGCAGCAGATCGATCGCGGCTATCTCGAAAGGCGTATCTCCATCTCGGCGGGAGTGCTGCCGGGGTACAGCATGGGGAACGTGGCCGACGCGGCGCGCGACGCGATCGCGACGATCGGCCTGCCAACGGGCTACCGCACCATCTTCGGCGGCGACGTGCAGAACCTCACCGAGACCAAGGGCTACGTGCTCGAGGCGCTGATGCTGGCGGTGGTGTTCATCTACCTGATCATCGCGTCGATCTTCGGCTCGTTCGTGCAGCCACTCTCGATCATGCTGGCGCTCCCGCTCTCGTTCCTCGGTGTCGCGTTAGGGCTGCTGGTCACGAATGGCTCGCTCAACGTGATGTCGATGATCGGGATCATCATGCTGATGGGGCTCGTGACGAAGAACGGAATCCTGCTGATCGACTTCGTGAACAAGGAGCGCGAAGCAGGACGCGATCGGCGTACAGCGATTTTGAATTCCGCGCGTATACGAGTGAGACCGATCATCATGACGACGGCGGCGATGATCTTCGGCATGCTGCCGCTGGCGCTGGCGATCGGTGAAGGAGCGGAACAGCGCGCGCCGATGGCACATGCCGTGATCGGTGGCCTGATCACCTCGACGTTGCTCACGCTGTTCGTGGTGCCGGTCGTCTATACGCTGTTGGACGACCTGACCGTAAAGATCCTGGGAAGAAAGGAAAAGCTGATCCCGCTCCCGTTAGGCGCCGAAGCCGGTCCCGCGGGAGACTGACGGCGACTGAACGTGGAGAGGGGTGGTGGAGGAGGGAACACGCAGCGGGGCGTCCGGGGGGGCGTCCCGTTTTGCGTTGTTGGGACTCAGGTGCTCCGTTCGTTCGTCGTGACGGTCCGTCGTGACGGCAACGCTACGCGCGGGTGATCCCGGCGCATCGCTCGATTGCCAGCATTGCCCGACGCGCAGCGGGAACCGATCGGACTCCCGAATCCTTCCTGTCGAGACTTGTGCGCGCGTTTTCGCGCGATCGACTCGGTGGGTCTCCCGCCGCCGGCGCCTAGAGCAGTGGCGTGTACTCGAGCGGTTTGCCTCCCTGTTGCCCCCGTTCCTCGCGCGCCACACTTTCCGAGCACGGGACGCTCGTGGCGCACCGCCCCCTTTCAGACCGCTCCCCCAGCTTCGATACATGACTGCAGGCCCCTCCGTCACCGAATCCGCCGCAGCGACCGCCGAGTCCCTCCCTGCGATCGATCGCGAGGACCTGGGATTCGGGCGCGTTGTCACGCAGCAGGTGCGCGACCGCTTCATCGCCCGCGATGGCTCGCCCAACAGCCACAAGTTCGGCATGGGCCCTCAGCGCGTGGAGCGATTCTACCAGCACGCCCTCGCGCTCCCGTGGCAATCGTTCCTCGCCTGGTCGCTGGGCGCGATGCTCCTCATCAATGGCTGCTTCGCCCTCGCCTACTCGGCGCTCGGTGGCGGCGCCATCCATGGGCAGGAGTTGCTCGGTCTCGATGATCCGTTCCTGCGATCGTTCGCCTTCAGCGTCGGAATCTTCACGACGACCGGAACCGGGCCGATGTACGCCGTCGGCGCGACGGCGCACTGGCTGGTGATCTTCGAGTCGCTCACCGGCCCCTTCATCATGGTGGTGATGGCCGGGCTCCTCATCGCGCGCCTCACGCGCCCGCGCATGAAGCTCCGCTTCAGCGAGTCTGCGGTGATCGCGCCGTATCGCGACGGGCGCGGCCTGATGTTCCGGATGGTGAACGTGCAGCCCGGCGAGATCAGTGACGTTCAGGTGCGGGTGAGCATCGCGCTGTACGAAACGCGCAACGGGCGCCGCGAGCGGCACTTCCACCAGCTCGAGCTCGAGCGCAAGTCGGTGGAGTTCTTCCCGCTCCACTGGACCGTGGTGCACCCGATCGACGCGGACAGTCCGCTGCGCGGGCTCACACCGGAGAAGATGCACGAGGCCGAGGCGGAGTTGGTGGTGCAGGTGAACGCGCACGAGGAGACCTTCTCGACACGTGTCGCCGCGCGCACCTCCTATCGCTGGGACGAGATGCGCTGGGACGTGAAGTTCGCCGACATCTTCGTTCCGACTACCGACGGAGTCATCGCCATCGATGTCGAGCGACTCGATCGCACCGATCGTCTCGCCGAAGGAAGCACCAGCCGCCCGGCGGCCATCGAGCGCGTGGCGTAGTAGCGAGGTTGCGCTCGCTGAGACTAAAAGCTTTAAACCGCAGAGTCCGCGGAGAACGCGGAGGGCACTCGGCGCGCGGCTTGGTTCGGAGATTCGCTGACAAAAAGCATTGAAGCACAGAGGACACGGAGGACACAGAGGTCACGGAGGGCACCAGGGCACGGAAGACTTGCGTTGAACAATTTGGCAGGTGATCGGCCCATGCGCCGTCATTCCTCCGCGATCTCCGCGGACTCTGCGGTTCAATTGTTTTTGACTCTGGTACGCCGCGCTCTCCAAGCTCGCCGCGAGCGACGCGACACGAGCGCGTACACATCTCCGTGTCCTCCGTGTCCTCCGTGTCCTCCGTGGTGAAAAGTTGTTTCCTCGAGCCGCACGCCCCCGCTCGGCGAAGCGCTCTCCAGCGAGCCGCCACGCGCACCTAACGAGGGTCGCGGCGAAAGGTCAGCGCTCGTCCCCCGCCCCCACGCGGATCGCCTCGAGATCGAGCTCCTGCTCGAGCTCCCGCAGCACCTCGTCCGAGATCTGCCCCTCGTTCCGCAAGCGGATCAGCATCCGCCGTTCGGCGTTCATCATCCCGAGCCGAAGTCGCCGCCGACCGTTAGGGCCGCCGCCGTGGTGTTCGTGCAGGCGCATGCGGTCGCGAAGCTCGTTACGCAGCCACTCCACGTCGCGTGCGTCGGCCCACCCCTCACGCGAGAGATCCTCGAGCGCCTCTGCGCCTCGCCGCAGCGCCTCGCGTCGCGCGAGCCGCTCCTCTTCGTGGTGCGTGTGCTCGGGCTCGAAGTTGAAGGCACGGATGATCGGCGCGAGCGACAACCCCTGCAGCACCAGCGTCATCACGATCACCGTCATCGTGATGAGGATGATCTCCGCGCGATACGGAAACGGCGCCCCGCTCGCCAGCACGCGCGGGAGCGCCAACGCCGAGGCGAGCGAGACGATCCCGCGCATGCTCGTCCACGACACGAGGAAGACGCCCTTCCAGTTCGGCACGGGATCGCGACGCCGCAGCTCGGCGCTCAGCCGTCGCGGGAGGTACGTCGCCAGCGGTACCCAGGCGAGTCGCACCCCCATCGCCACGACGCTCAGCCCCGCACCGATCGCCAGCACCGTGCCTAACGACCCGGCGGGCACCGCGTCCACCAGCCCGCGGAACTGGAAGCCGAGCAGCAGGAATATCAGCGCGTTGAACAGGAAGACGAGGAGATCCCACACCGCTCGCGCCTGCACGCGCGACACCGGCGAGACCGCCGTCGAGAGATGCTGTCGCACATACAAACCGCCGGCAACGCACGCCAGCACGGCGGAGACGTGCAGCGTCTCGGCGGTCATCCACGCCACGTACGGCCCGGCGAGCGTGAGCAACGTCTCGGCGAGTGCGTCCTTCGTCAGGCACGCCGCGTAGATGATGAGCCACCCGACGAGAAGACCGATCCCGATCCCGATCCCCGCATCGATGAAGAAGCGCACCACCGACTCGCCCAGGCTGAAGACGCCGGTCACCGAGGCGACCACCGCCGTGCGATAGAGCACGAGCGCCGACGCATCGTTCACCAGCGACTCCCCTTCGAGAATCACCACCACCCGGCGCGGGACCGGGAGGCGCGAGACGATCGCGGCAGCTGCAACGGCGTCGGGAGGCGAGACGATCGCGCCGATCGCCACCGCCACCGCCCACGGCAGCCCCGGGAGAAGCGCGTGCGCCGCCAGCGCCACCGCCGCAGTGGTCGCCAGCACCAATCCCACCGCGAGAAGCCCGATCGGGCGGATATTCGCCCGGAATTCCCGGAGCGACGTGAAGAACGCCGCCGCCCAGAGGATGGGAGGGAGGAAGACAAAGAAGACGACGTCGGGCTCGAGCTCCGGCAGGTGCATCCCCGGAAGGAGCCCGATCGCCGCGCCTGCCAGCACCTGCAGGATCGGCGACGGAATCGGAAGTCGTCGCGCCAGCGCCGTGAGCGCGACGACGAGCGCCGCGAATGCGATCGCGAAGACAATCGGCGGAAAGTGCGGCATCGAGGGGCGATCGGTGGACGTCGACGTCGAGTGGGCTGGTAGCTACGGGAGAGTAGCCGCGGCAGCAAGGCGCACGCGCATCACTGTTCGAATCCAACCATGCGCCGATTTGTGTTGCGCGGCGCGGATTCGGTAGCATGAACGCAACCCATTTGCGGCAGCGACGCCACGACCGCGAGCGCCCCGCTGCAACGCGGACTGCAAATGATCGTCCTCTAACCGAGTACGTTTGTTGCGCTTGCGGCAACGCGAGCACCCGCCCGAGCCTCGCCCACTTGGGACTTCGGTCCTAGTCATCGAACGCGCGTTCCCCCTTCATCACTCCGTCCTTCTTCGATTCGCACGCGGTGTCCACGTCATCTGCGTCGCAGCAGCCGTCACCCCGCAACTCGGCGGCGCAACCCGTTGCGACGGTCCCCGTTGCGACGGTCCCCGTTGCGACGGTCCCCGTTGCGACGGTCCATGTGGATCTGGACGGCGCGCAGGAGATCTTCGAGGGACACGGATGGGGATACGCGCACGCCGACGACACCGTCTTCGAATCGGGGATGCGCAACTTCCTCGACTTCTTCGCGGCGAACGACGTGCGCGCCACGCTCTTCGTGATCGCGCGCTCCGTGCGCGATCCCCGCAAGCGCGCCCTCCTCGATGAGGCCGTGCGCGCGGGTCACGAGATCGCATCGCATTCGCTCACGCACGAGTATCTGACGCAGCTCGATCTCGCCGGAAAACGCCGGCAGATCGCCGAGAGCCGCGACCTTCTCGAGCAGGAACTCGGCGTTCCGGTCACCGGCTTTCGCGCGCCGGGCTATCGCATCGATCGGGCATCGATCGACCTGCTCGCCGAATCCGGCTATGCGTGGGACTCGTCGGTCTTCCCGACGGCGAAGTACTCCAGCGCCCTCGGCATCGACGTCGACACCCTCAAGCGCCCGCACCATCCGGTCGCGGGGAGCGACTTCGTCGAATGGCCGATGCCCGATCATCGCCCCTTCCCGCTCCCATTCAATCCCAGCTACGCGCTCGTTCTGGGCGACTGGCTCTTTCGCCAAGGGCTGCGTCGGTTCAGGGCGCAGCAGGGGCCGCTCTCGCTCCTCTTTCACCTCATCGACCTCGCCGATCCGCTCCCTTCGGACCGGCTTCGCGGCCTCTCGTCCAGGATCTTCACCCTCTCCCAGGTGAGCGCGCCAGACAAGCGCCGCCGCTGTCAGGGGATGCTCGATCAGGTACGTGCCGCGTACCGCATCCGAACGACCGGCCAGGCAATCGCCGAGTGGAGAGGAGCGAGCGCCGCAACGAGCGACGCTCCCCGCGGCGCCAACGCGTCGTCGCCCGAGTCGCGTGCGCACTGAGACCGAACCGGAGTTGCTCAGGCGGACCGCGCGCGAACTCACGGTCGACGAGCACGTGCGCGTCTGGCTGGTCCGACTGGACGATCCGGACGCACACGACGCGCTCGCCGGCGTTCTCTCGGACGACGAACGCGCCCGCGCGCGCGCCTATCCTGGTGAGACGCGCGCGCGCCGCTTCGTTCGAGCACGCGGAGCGCTTCGCCTCCTTCTGGGTCACCTCCTGCATCGCCCGCCGGCGGGACTCAGCTTCGCCTACGGCAGAGACGGAAAGCCAGTGCTCGCCGCGGATTCGACCGACGGATCGGTGGAGCTCCACTTCAACGTCTCGCATGCGCGCGACCTCGCACTGATCGCGTGCGCCGAGCGGCGCCGCATCGGAGTGGACCTCGCCTGGGTCGATGGCGAGGCTCGGCTCGACGCGGTGGCCGCCCGCTTCTTCTCGCCCCCGGAACGCGCCGTTTACGAAGCCGCTCTGCCAGACGCCCGTCGCGCCGCCTTCTCGCGCATCTGGGTGCGGAAGGAGGCCTACCTCAAGGGGCGCGGCGACGGGATCTCGGAGCGGATCTACGAGACCGACTTCAGCGATGCGGTCGCCAATCGAGCCGGTGTCGCCAGTGCGGCGAGTCACGCGACGGCGCGCGATCAGGACGGCTGGCGCTATTTCGATGTCGCTGGCCTCCCGTCGGGATACGTGGCGAGTATTGCCCTGGAGCGCCTCACGACGTGAGCGGCGACACCACGGTGCTCCTCCTCCTCGAGTTGACCGCGATGCTCGCGGCCACCTTGCTGCTCGCCCGGTCGCTCCGCTGGCTCGGACTTCCGGCGCTCGTAGGCGAACTGACCGGCGGCGTCCTGCTTGGCCCGACAATATTCGGTCGTGTCGCTCCACGGGCGCACGACTGGCTCTTTCCTGTCACTGGCGGTGTGTCGGCCGCACGCGACGGATTGATCCAGTTCGGCCTCCTGCTCTTCCTGTTTCTCGCCGGACTCGAGGTCCAACTCGAGCATCTCGCCGGGAGTCGGCGCACGATCGCCTTCACTGGCGTGCTCGGGGTCATCGTCCCGCTCTCGCTGGGGAGTGGGACGGTGCTTCTCTGGCCCGATCTGTGGAAGCTCGGTCCCGAGACGGAGTACCTGACCCGCGCCTTCCTCGTCGGCACGATCCTTTCTATCTCGGCGATTGCCGTGGTGGCCCGCATCCTCATCGATGCCGGGGTGATGGGGACCCCGTTCGCCTCGGTGGTGATGGCGACGGCGACCGTCATCGACGTCGCCGGGTGGACGATCTTCGGGATCCTCCTCGGTCAGGTCACCGGGTTCGACGGCGGGGCCGGAGGGTGGGAGGTGCGCGTGCTCCTCCTTGCGGCGCTCATGGCGCTCCTGATGGGGATCGGGACGCTGAGGGGGAGGCGGGCGATCAAGTGGGTGATGGTGCGGTTCGATAAGGGCGGGTCATACATCCAGGTCATTCTCCTGGTGCTGCTCCTCGCCGCGAGCTTCGCGGAGTGGATCGGGACCCATGCGATTTTCGGGGCGTTTCTGGCGGGGATCGCGGTGGCGCGCACGCATGAGCCGCGGTTGCAGGCGTACGGGGCACTTCGGGCGTTGACGCTGCAGTTCTTCGCCCCGCTGTACATGGTGTCGATCGGGCTGCGCACGGATTTCGCAACGAACTTCGACCTGCCACTGGTGGTGGTCGTCCTCGTGCTGGCGAGCGTGGGGACGATGATCGGGGCGACGGTGGGGGCGCGGCTGGGGGGGCGGACGGTGCGCGAGGCTCTGGCCATTGGCCTGGCCCTCAACGCGCGCGGGGTCATGGCGATCGTCCTCTCGCAGGTGGCGCTGGACAACGGAGTGATAACCGAGCGGGTCTTCGTCGCCCTGGTGGTGATGGCGGTGTCGACCTCGGTCATTGGTGCGGCCGCGATCAGCCGAATCGCGCGCGGGCCGTCGCCCGAGCGCTGGATCGGCGCGAACCGGCAGAAGGCGGCAGTCGTTTGAAGGAGAACGCAGGGCGGGATTTCAACAGCTGAACCAAGTGGAGAACGCAATGGCGAACAGGGAGAAGAAGCCGGTCGTGATCATCGGCGGTGGACCGGCGGGGACATCGGCGGCGCTGTGCCTCCGGAAGCTGGGCCATGAGGTCAAGCTCTTCGAGAAGCAGAAGTTTCCGCGCTA
>CAZWVG010000238.1:0-8916 GCA_964637355.1 uncultured Gemmatimonadaceae bacterium | reverse complement strand
GTGCCGAACATCGAGAAGCCGTCGTGGTGACGCGCGGTGATCGTGATGTAGCGGACGCCGGCGGCCTTGGCGACCGACACCCACTCACGTGCGTCGAACTTCACCGGGTTGAACGCCGAGGCCAGCCATTCGTACTGCGGGACCTTGATCCCCTTCACCTGCATGACCCACTCGCCCTGCGCCAACTGGGAGTACGCCCCCCAGTGGATGAACATGCCGAAGTGCGCGTCCTGGTACCACGTGCGCGCCGCCTGGCGCTCCGCGGAGATGGTCTCCTGCGCGTGCAGCTGACGGGCGATCGATGGGGACAAGAAGAGGAGCGCTGCAGCCGCGACCACGTGGATGACGTCAGTACGACGGCGCATGGAGCTCCTCAACGTTCAGGTGGCGTGTCCCAGGTTATCCCCAGCCGCTTCATCGTGTCGCGCAGGCGATCGGCCGCCGACTGATGTACCGCCGGGTCCACGGCAAGGTCGTGCGCCTCGGCGGTGTCCTGCGGATAGGCAAAAAGAAGGAGCTTCCCGTCCGCATCCGCAATAAGGTGCGAAGAATCGTCCACCAGCGACTTCATGGCGACGGGGACGCGATTGGACGGATCGCGATCCTGCGTGTGCGGGCTCAGCTCGGAGAGCGCGACACTGGCCGTCGGGAGCAACGAGTCGCCGGCGAGGAGTGGGCGGAGCGAGGTGCCGGGGATCCCCGCCGTATTCGGGACGCCGGCGACGTCGAGGATGGTCGCGGCGAGGTCGCGCAGCGACACGGTCTGCTGCACGCGCAGCCCCGCCTTGGCACCCGGCGCATTGAGCACAACCAGCGGAATGCGTACCAGCTCTCGATACGGATCGATCCCGTGCCGGTACAGGCCATGCTCGCCGAACAGGTCGCCGTGGTCTGCCGTGATCACGACGATCGTGTTGTCCAGAATCCCCTGGCGTTGCAGCTCCTTGAACAGTTCATCGACGGTATCGTCGATGTAGCGGATGGCCCCCAGGTAGCGATCGTAGTTGCGTGCCGCCTTGTCGAAGAAGGTCCGGTAGCGATCCGGCGGGAGGTATGGGTCGTGGGCGTCGAAGATGTTGACGAAGGCGAAGAACGGACGCTCCCCGCGTTCGGGAAGCCACTGGAGCAGGTCGGCCGTCACCTCCTCGACCGATTTCTGGTCGTGCTTGAGGAGCGTGGAGGGCTGCTCGAACGAGATGGGCCACAGCGCGGCGACCATCTTGCGCGGCCAGTGGGTCGCTTCCCAGGTGTTGCGCGCACGGTAGAGCGACCGCGTCTGCGAGAGCGTCGTCCCGAGATACACCTCGCCTAACGTGCGCTTGGTGTCCTCGTAGTGGATGAAGCCTCGCCCGAGCCGCGTGTGGTAGCCGGTGTAGGCGATGTTGGCGACGAAACCCGCGGTCGCGTAGCCGGCGCCCTGAAAGGCCTCGGCGAGCGTCGGCGTGTTTGCGTCCATGGGACTCGTCCAGTCGCCTCCGGTCTGGCTGGCATATCGCCCGGTGAACATCGACGCGTGCGACGGAAGCGTCCACGGCGCGGTGCTGTGGGCTTCGTCGAACACCACGCCCGACTTCGCGGCCCATGCCTGTTGATGCGGCGTGGTCTCGTGCGACTCGCCGTAGAGGCTCATGCTCTGCGCCCGCTCCGTATCCATCACGAGCAGGAGCACGTTAGGCGCACCGGCACGGGGCGACGGGAGCGCAGCGAGGGCGCTCCTTTCCGCACTCGAACGGTTGTATCCCCCGACGAGCACCGCCGCGAGGGTGGCGAGATTTCCCACGAGCGCGAGGCGCCAGGTCCAGCGCCATGCAGCGGGGGCGCTCCGCGCGGCGATTCGCCCGAGCTGCATCCCGATCCCGATCGCGACGACGAGCCACGCCCCCCAATGAATGCGCTCGAAGGCAACGAGGACGCAGAAGGCCGCAGTGCCTCCGAGCACACCGATGAGCGCCGCGAAGGAAAATCGCCGCGGAAGCAGGAGATGGAGGACGAGGGGGAGCAGGCCGAGTGCGCCGAGCAGGAGGACGTAACCGGCGCCCGAGAGAAAGAGCTGGTCGCGAAGCCCCCACTTCCATTGAAAGAGGCCGAAGGCGCTGCGAAAGAGTCCGACGGCGAAGTACTGGCACCATGCCGTCGCCGTCGCCGCGGCGAGGATCGCTACGAGCCCGCGCATCAGGCGACTGAGCGGCGGAACGGGCGCGTGAGGCGGCGTCGCGGAGGTCTCGTCCATGGCGGGCAATCTGGGACGGCCCGGACCGCCGTCAAGCCCGCGATCTGCCTGACGAGCGCGAGCCGGCTGGTGCAGCTGTCGCAATGCGGTGCAACGCGGCGACCCGCATGGCTGCATTATCCTTGTTGTGTCGGTATTTCTGACTGATCGAGTCCATGCGCACCGGACGGGGTCGGCAACCTGCCTAACCGTGATGCGTGAACTCTCGCGCGTTCGCCGGATTTGTGACTTTTGTCGCGGCACGGGCCGGTAGCCCGTCGCTAAGCTGGCCGCGCCCTCGCCCTACCCGCGCGATTCGCGCCTGCGGCGTGGGACGCTGCGCCGACATGGGGACGCCGATTGCTGCCGGGCCATAACGAGTGATCGCATGCAACGCTCATCGCTGAGGAGCCCCGCGCTGGGGAATAGTGCGCTTGCCAGTCCCCCGGCGAGCCTCCCCGCCGTGGAGCACGACCCCGCGCCCCCAACATCGTCGTTCGAGCCCAGCACCCCGCGAGGGGGAGGCGGGAAGCGCGTCGACATCCCAGCACTACTCCTCGCGGTCGCCATCGTTCTCGGCGTCGCGCTGCGCGCCTGGCAGTACTTCGCCAATCCGTCGCTCTGGCTCGACGAGCTGGCCATCACCAACAACATCCTCTCGCGCAGTCCCGTCGAGCTCCTCACCAAGCCGCTCGACTACCTGCAGGTCGCGCCTGCCGGTTTCCTGCTCGTCGAGAAAATCGACACGTTCCTGTTCGGCTCCGGCGAGCTCTCGCTCAGGCTCTATTCGTTCGTGACGGGACTCTCCGCGCTGCTCCTGGCGGCAGTCGTCGCGCGCGAAATCGTGGGGCGAAGATGGGCGTGGCTTCCAACGCTCATCGTCGCGTTGTCGTGGTCGCTCATCTTTCAGAGTGCGCAGGTCAAGCCGTACAGCGGCAACGTGCTCTTGTGCCTCGCCTTCGTCCTGATCGGGCTCCGCGCCATGCGGTCGACCGAGCCCCCGCACCTCGTGCTGCCGTTGGTGTTGGGGATCCTCGCCCCATGGTTCTCATTCCCGGCGCTGTTCGCGATGGGGGGCGCCGGACTCGCCTTGCTCCTGGCCGATCGGCGCGCCAGCGGCAAGCTGCTGCGCCGCCCTCTGCTGGTGGTCATGCTCTGCTGGGGGGGGTCGGCCTTGGCGTCCCTTGCCGTCGCCACCGCGCTCACTCCCGAGTCGACCGACGTCTTCATGAAGTCGTCGTGGTCGATCGGCTTCCCGCCGATTCCGCCGCGCTCCCTCGCTGAAGCGATGTGGCCGATCAACATCGTCACCGAGATGTTGCGACGCTTAGGGGGATATCCGACGTACATCCCCTTCGTGCTGCTGGTGATTGCGGGAATGGCCGCGCTGGTCATGCGCGACCGTCGCGCCGCACTTCCCGCACTATTCCCGCTCGCGGCGGCATTCCTGGCCGCGACGTTGCGGCTCTATCCACTGGAGGGGCGCCTCACCCTCTGGACCACGCCGCTCGTGGCCATCTTCCTGGTGATCGGTGGGAAGTGGCTGCTCGACTTCCTGCCAAACCGCCTGACGAGTCGCGTGTCGACGGTTGCGCTCCCGCTCCTGGCGTTCGTCCCCGCCTCCATGATGATTCGCGAACCGCTGCCGATCACCAACGAGGACGTACGACCCGGGCTGCAACGACTCGCCGCGGCGACCGGCGAAGGCGATGCCGTCTACGTGTTCTACGGGGCGTGGCAGGCATGGCAGTACTACGCCGACCGGCTCGACCTCCCGACCGAGCACACGGTCATCGGCAGCTGCTCGCGCGAGAGTCGCGGACGCGCGCTCGACGAAATACAGCAGATCGGCGACGCCAGCCGCCTCTGGGTGGTACTCTCACCTGTCACCTCGCCGAGCCGCGACCGCGAGATGTTCCTGCGTTTCATGGAGGGGGCGGGCGCGCAGCTGATCGAGGAGACGACGCGCCCCGCGCTCCGACCGCGCCTGCCGCGCTTCAGTAGTGTCATGCTGTTCGATCTTCGCAACGCGCACATCACCGGTGCGGCCGCCGACTCGCTCGCCGACGCCGTCGTCGCGAAACAGGGGGAGAGCGGGCACGGGTGCTGGAACCTCTTCATTCCGGAGTCGCTCGATCGCACGCCGCGCGATCGCTTCCCGTATCCCGAGCCGGCGCCGGCGCGCTCACGATAGCGCGGCGTTTTCGGCCGGACCGGTCCCCCCATCGACACGGTGGGGGGATATTCTTTTTCCTCCCGTGTCGAATTCCGCAGAGTCCGTTCGACGGATAAGTAGAGCCGGCGAACTCTCCGCGCACCCGCGCCAGCGACCGGCCAGTCCGTCACCCTTGGAGAAATCCCCATGCGTTTCATGCTCCTGATGATTCCCGGCGTTTACCAGAAGCCCACCGATCCCACCTTCGCGCCCCCTGCCGACATGGTGGAGAAGATGATGAAGTACAACGAGGAGCTGATGCGCGCCGGCGTGCTGCTCTCGCTCGACGGGTTGCACCCGCCGGAGACTGGGGCGCGCGTGACGTTCAGCGGCGGGAAGGCGACGGCGAAGGACGGTCCCTTCAGCGAAGCCAAGGAAGTCCTCGGCGGATACTGGATGATCCAGGTGAAGTCGCGCGAGGAGGCGGTCGAGTGGGCGCGGCGTATCCCCGCGCTCGACGACGACGTGGTCGAAGTCCGTCGGGTGCAAGAGATGTCCGACTTCTCACCCGAGCTCCAGGAGTTGATTCCCGCCGAGTTGGAGGAACTGGGCAAGGCGAGCCAGCAGGTGATCGAGCCGCCATCGGCATGACGTTGGCGACGAGCGCGCTCGCGTTCCCGGGAGCGGCGTGACCGGGGACGCGGGCGCCGTCGTTCGCGCCACGATCGACGCGGTCTGGCGCATCGAACAGGCGCGACTGATCGCAGCGCTGGCGAGGCGCACCGGCGATGTAGGGATCGCCGAGGACCTCGCCCAGGACGCGCTCCTCGCCGCACTCGAACAGTGGCCGGCGAGCGGTGTTCCCGACAATCCGGGCGCCTGGCTCCTCACCGCCGCCCGCCGGCGCGCCATCGATGCGTCGCGCCATCGCCAGATGGCCGAACGCAAGCACGAGGAGATCGCGCGCGCGCTCGATGCCGGCGCCGAGCGCCACGTGGATGCACTCGACGCATCGCTCGACGACTTCGTCGGCGATGATCTGTTGCGTTTGATGTTCGTCGCCTGCCATCCGGTGCTCACTCCTGACGCGCGCGTTGCCCTCACATTGCGCCTGCTCGGCGGACTTACGACCGAGGAGATCGCCCGCGCCTTCCTGGCGCAGGAGTCTACCGTTGCGCAGCGGATCTCCCGCGCCAAGCGATCGCTCTCCGAGGCGCACGTCCCGTTCGAACTCCCGCCGCGCGACGAACTCGCCGCGCGTGTCGCGTCGGTCCTCGAGGTGATCTACCTCATCTTCAACGAAGGCTATTCCGCGACAGCAGGGGAGGACCTCGTCCGCCCTTCCTTGTGCGAGGATGCATTGCGGCTCGGACGCATCCTTGCCGAGCTGTTGCCCGGCGAGAGCGAGGTGCACGGACTGGTGTCGCTGATGGAGATCCAGGCGTCGCGCTTGCGCGCGAGGGTCAACCCGGCAGGTGAACCGGTGCTCCTGCTCGAGCAGGATCGTTCACGCTGGGACCGACTGCTGATTCGTCGCGGGCTCGCCGCGCTCGATCGCGCCAGTCTTCCGGGGCGCGCGTTAGGCCCCTATGCACTGCAAGGAGCGATCGCTGCATGTCACGCGCGGGCCCGCACCGCCGACGAGACGGACTGGATCCGGATCGCGGCGCTCTATGAAGCGCTGGCGAAGGTGAGCCCGTCGCCGGTCGTCGAGCTGAATCGGGCGGTCGCGGTGATGATGGCCTTTGGTGCGGAAGTTGGCATCGCACTGGTGGACGCGCTCCTCGCGTCGGGGACGCTCGACGGATACCACCTCGTGCATGCGGTGCGCGGCGACATGCTCGTGCGGCTCGGACGCCCGCGCGAGGCGCGCGAAGAGTTCGAGCGCGCGGCGTCGCTCACCCGCAATGCGCGCGAGAGCGCGCTCATGCGCGCGCGGGCGTCGGCGTGCCTCTGGGCGGAACCCTTCGGCGCCTGACGAGTTCCAAGAGCGCATTCGGGGGCGCGCCCATCCGCCCATCGAAGCATTCCGCCTCTCCGGAGCTCCTCTCATGCACCTGCGCACCACGTTCGCCCTCGCCCTCCTCGTGGGCGGGATCGCACACGCACAGGAGCCACAACCGCGCCCCGCCGCCGACGGCGTGCTGCAGCAGTACATCCGCTTCGCCGACATTTTCGGCGGGCGGCTCGTCGCGGCCTTCGACTCCATCCCTGCCGATCGCTTCGACTATCGCCCCACACCGGTGCAACAGTCGATCGGCTACATCGCGCAGCATCTGGAAGATGCGAACTACGCGCTCTGCGAGCGACTCGGGACGCATCGGCATGCAGTGACGGCGAAGGATTCGCTCGCCGACAGCGTGAAGGCACGGTGGCCCAAGGACACACTGGTCGCGCGCCTCAAGGCCTCGCTCGATTTCTGTGACGCCGCGCTGCAGGGCGCCGGCCCGGTGAACACCGCCGCGCGCACGAGTACGCTCCTTGCCTTCGAGACCGACCTGGCCGAGCACTACAGCCAGCTCGCCACCTACATGCGGATTCTCGGACTGGTGCCTCCATCGGCGCTCCCGCCGCCGGCGCGAAGCGCGATCACCCTACCGTCGGCGAGCCTGACGCCCTTTGCGGGGACCTACCAACTCGCAGCCGGCGTCGAGCTGGCGGTCACGGTCGGTGAGGGGAACCTCGTGGCCCGCTCGAGCCTTGGAGGCCCGCCGGCCCTCCTGTGGCCAGAGAGCCCGACGACGTTCTTCGTGAAGGAGACCGACGCGCAGGTGACATTCACCCGGGACGCGAGTGGCGCGGTGACGGGGCTCGTGCTGCACCAGTTCGGGAAGGACCGGGTAGCGAGGCGGATGCGCACGCGGTAGATGGGAGAGTCTCCGACTCGAGGAACTCCATGACCGACGCCAGACGCGTGCGCTGGGGGGTGCTCAGCACCGCCAACATCGGACGCGCTGCGGTGAATCCCGCGATCCAGCAGTCGCGCAACGGAACGCTGGTGGGAGTCGCCAGCCGCAACGAGTCGCGCGCCCGCGCCTTCGCGGATGTGCACGGGATCGCGCGAGCCTACGGGTCCTACGAGGCACTCCTCGCCGAGCAGGAAATCGACGCGGTCTACATTCCGCTCCCCAATTCGATGCATCGCGAGTGGACGATTCGGGCACTCGAGCTCGGGAAGCACGTCCTCTGCGAGAAGCCGCTCGCGCTCACCGTGGCCGAGTGCCGGGAGATGGAGGCGGCCGCCAAGGCCAACGACCGGTTGCTGATGGAGGCGTTCATGTATCGCTTCCACCCGCGCACGGAAGCGCTGGTCGAAAAGGTGCGGGGTGGCGAGGCAGGAGATGTGCGCGCGGTGCGCAGCGCCTTCACCTTTCGTCTCACGCGCCCGGACAACATCCGCTTGTCGGTCGAACTCGGCGGGGGCGCGCTCATGGACGTGGGGTGCTACTGCGTCAACGTGAGCCGCACGCTGGCCGGTGCGGAGCCGGTGGAGGTTCAGGCGTGGGCCACCTGGGGGGAGAGCGGTGTGGATGTGGAGCTGACGGGTGTCCTCCGTTTCGAGAGCGGCATGCACGCACACTTCGATTGCTCGCTCACGATGGATCGGCGCGAGATGGCAGAAGTCGGCGGGAGTGCAGCGAGCATCGTGATGGAAGACGCGTTCCTCCCCGGCAAGGGCGAGGTCGCGCTGATCGAGCGACGCAGCGGAACGGTGCAGCACCAATGGCACGAGGGTGCCGATCAATACCAGCACATGGTCGAGCATTTCGCCGACGCGGTGATGGGGCGCGCCGAGTTGCGCTATCCCGTCGGCGAGGCGACGGCGAACATGGCGGCGATCGAAGCGCTGTACCGGTCGGCGCGGTCGGGAGGGACTCCGGTGCGGCTCGATCTCTGAGGCGTTAGGCGGTCGTCCCTTGTGACGCCCTTCACGCGACCGGCGCCTGCTACCCCTCCTCGACTTCCCGCTCGACCGCCACCTGCAGGATGCTCATGAAGTCCTGCGCGTTGGTCACGACGCCGATGGCCTGGTGCGTCCCGCGGTCCTTGAGCTTGCTCACCAGGAACTCGCTCGCGTCCACACAAATCGTCGGCAGCTCCACGATCCCCCGCTCGGCGTCCTCGTAGTACGCCGGAAGCATGTTGCCGACGGCAATCGAGTGCAGCGCGGTGGCGATCATCACTGCCATCGTCGCCTTCACGGTGTGGGCGCGCGTGGCATCCTGCGCCGCAACCATGTCGGTGATCACGTCGGGGAGCGGGCCGTCGTCGCGGAGCGAACCGGCGAGGACGAAGGGAACCTCCTCGACCACGCAGGCGTGCATGATCCCATCGTTGATGACGCCGTCCTTCACCGCCTGGGCGATCGACCCGGCACGCCGCACGGCGTTGATCGCGCGCATGTGCGCCGAGTGCCCCCCTTCGGTGGCGTCGCCGGCGCTCGTCATGCCTAACGTGGTGCCGACGATGTCGGCCTCCATGTCGTGCACCGCTACGGCGTTGCCGGCGAGGAGCGCCTGCACGTAGCCGTTGCGGATGAACCAGACCATGT
>CAZWVG010000237.1:0-8930 GCA_964637355.1 uncultured Gemmatimonadaceae bacterium | reverse complement strand
GCCGTCGATCGAGAAGACGATCCAGCAGGCCGCGGTCTCGGTGGTCGGCGCCGAGGCGGTGATCGTCGAGATGGATCCGTTGGCGTGCACTTCGTATGACGACGCGGCGCTCGCGTCGGCGGCACCGCCGAAGGCCTCAGAGACCACGAGCACCGGGCCGTAGAAGGCGAAGCCGAAGGGCGTGGCTCCGTTCGAGGGGACGACGCTCGGACCCGTCACGCTGCCATTCGACGCGACGCGGTACACGCTCAGCGAGTTGGTCGCCTTCTCGGTCACGACCAGGACTCGCCCGTTCGGGGAGAACGAAATCTGGGCCGGTCCCGAGGCGCCGGTGCTGAGGGGGAGCGTGGAGCCGGCGATCGGCGACAGGACGCCGCGGGGCGACATGGTGAAGCCGGCGATGTTGCCGCTACCACCCGCGTTCACGACGTACACGATGTTGCCGTGGATCGAGAGGCTGATCGGCATCGTTCCCCCCGACGACCAATGCCCAACGAGATCGAGCGTCCCGTCGCGACGGACGACGAACGACGAGATCTCGTTGCTCCCGGCGTTGACGACGAGCAGGAAGCGCCCGCTGCTGTTGAGCGCGAGCGCGCTCTGATTGCCGAGTCCCGCGCCGGTGCCGTTGCCACCCGTCCAGAACGATCCGCCCGCGGAAAGCGAACCGTCGGCTGCGCGGTTGTAGAGGACGACCTGATTGCCGGCGGCACCGTTGGTCTGGGTGTAGATCTGTCCCGCGGCGGCAGTCTCCGAGATATCGTTGCTCGGCGAGAGCGGGAGTGAAGTGGTCGGAGAATCGGCGGAGCTACAGGCCGCGACGAACGCGACGGCGGGAAGTAGGCGCAACAGCTTCATGGCAGGGCCTCACGGGAGAGTGAACACGAGCGATCCCTCGTGGATCGCGCGGGACACGCCTCCCAGAGGCAAGCGAGCGTCCAGATGGCGCGTCTGCCCCACCGGCGGCTCAACCCCTTGCCAGTCTTGCGCTTGCGTGCCTGAGGGATCGCTCGTTGGCGCAAAAGGCGCGGTTCACGAAACACTCGCCCGCCCATTGAAACGGTGCGATGAAACAGCGACCGGAGCGGATCGCTGCGGTCCGGCGCTCGCGCGAACTGCCTACCACCAGTGCCGCGTCTGTTCGCCGTAGAGCGTTCGCGCCGTGCGTGCGTTCCACGGCGTGCCGCGCTCCTTGAATGCCAGGTATCGGCGCAGCATCCGCTCGTAGCGCGCGTCTCCCATCGGAAGCGGATAGTGGGGCATGTCGATGAGGTCACGCTCCACCTGCCATACGCTGCGCTCGCTCAGTCGCCAGTTGGCGCGCGTGAGCAGATCGAGGTGCGCCACGCCGTAGCCGTTCACCCGCCCGGAGCCATCCACGTAGGCGTCGTGATAGCTCCGCACCAACGCCGTGATTGACGAGAAGACTGGTCGCCGTCCGTGCAGTCCATAGTCGCGCGACCGGGCCACCGTCCCCCACTTCCCGTTGTGCCGAAAGAGGAAGAGGACGTGATCGAGTCCATCGTCGGACTCGATGTCGAGAACCGTCGGCGGATAGCCGTGGTGCTCGAGAATCGCCGCGGTGAAGAAGACTGCCTCGAGACAATGCGCGCGACCGAGCGCGGTCACGCCACGAAAAGTCCGGAGCGTCTTGTCGCGGTTGTACGTGAAGCCGTGGAGATACTGCTGAACCGCCTGCGGCGTGGTCAGTCGATCGATCAGCGCTCGTTCGCGCGCGGTGTAGGCCGAGCGGTCGGGAGTGCGGAGCGGTGGCGTCGCGAGCGGGGAGAGATCGGGGCGGCGTGGCATGCGTGGGTCGCGAGGGAGGGGAGCTCGCCACGAACGCTATCGGAGCGCAGAGTTCGTTTCCAGCGCGACGCGCCGAACCTGCCGACGAACAATGGCGGCGACCGCCGCCCCGACGCCTTGACGCCGGCTCTCCGTCGTTCGATTGTCGCGGGATGCCGTCTCCCTTCAATGGCCGCAATCGGCCCCTCGCGGTGTGCCGACTCGGGCGCGCCGTCCTTCTCTCGTCGCTCGCATCCCTCATGACCGTGTCGCCCGCGGGTGCCCAGGACGCCGGCGGAGCCCCGCTTCCGGTCGTTGGACGTTCGATGGTCACCACCACGCTCGGCATCGTCGCCAGCAGCTCGCCGCTTGCCGCGAAGGCCGGGACGCGCATCCTCGAGATGGGCGGGAACGCCGTCGACGCCGCGATCGCCGCCAACGCCGTCATCGGGCTCACCGAGCCATCGGGCGACGGGATCGGCGGCGACCTCTTCGCCATCGTCTACGAGGCAAAGACCGGAAAGCTGCACGGACTGAATGCCGCCGGCTGGTCTCCCAAGGGACTCGACGCGGTGATGCTGCGCGCAAAGGGAAACACCACGATGCCGCGCGGCATCCACACCGTGACGGTTCCTGGCGCAGTCTCGGGATGGCAGGCGCTGCACGATCGCTTTGGGACGCTTGGCTTCCCCACCCTGTTGGCGCCGGCGATCTACTACGCCGACAACGGTTTCCCCGTCACCGAACAGGTGGCGCGCATGTGGGGGAACGCGGTGCGGAAACTGAGCGCCAATCCGTACACCCGCGCCACGTTCCTCCTCGACGGTACCCGCGCCCCGCAGGAGGGCGACGTCTTCCGCAACCCCGACCTGGCCAGGACGCTCCGTCGCATCGCCGAGCATGGGCGCGACGGCTTCTATACGGGGCCGGTCGCCGAGGCGATCGTTAGGCTGGAGAAGGAGGAGGGTGGGGTGATGACGCTCGACGACCTGCGGGAGCTGCAACCCGAATGGGTCACGCCGATCAGCACGACCTACCACGGCTGGACGGTGAGCGAGCTCCCGGCGCCGACGCAGGGGATCGCGGCGCTCATGATGCTCAACATCATGGAGCAGTTCCCGCTCAAGGAGTGGGGCTTCCATAGCGTGCGCACCATGCACGCGATGATCGAGGCGAAGAAGCTCGCCTATGCCGACATGCTGCGGTACACGGCCGACCCGCACTTCACCACGGTCCCCGTCACCGCGATGCTCGACAAGCGAGGTGCAGCCGACCGGGCCAGGCGCATCGACCCGGCGCGCGCCGCCTGCGACGTCCCGCCGGCCGCGTACCAGTCGGTGAGCGGGCTCAATGGGAGCGAGACGATCTACCTCACCGTCGTCGACAAGGACGGCAACATCGTCTCGCTCATCCAGAGCATCTATTCCGAGTTTGGCTCCGGATTCACCGCGCCCGGCACCGGTGTGCTCCTGCACAATCGCGGCTCGCTCTTCTCGCTCGACAGCACGGCAGTGAACGTCCTCGCGCCGCGCAAGCGCCCGCTCCACACGATCATCCCCGCCTTCATGGAGAAGGACGGTGTCCGCATAGGCTTCGGCATCATGGGGGGATGGAACCAGTCGCAGGCGCACGCGCAGTTCGTCTCGAACATTGCCGACTACGGGATGACGATCCAGCAGGCGCTCGAGGCGGGGCGCTTCTCCAAGTCGACATTCGAAGGGTGCGACGTGGCCATCGAGACGCTCGTTCCGGAGAGCGTGCGCACCGCGCTCGAAGCGATGGGACACAAGATCGAAGCGGTCGGTCCTCGCTCCAGCACCTTCGGCTGGGGGCAGGCCGTCATGCGCACCCCCGCCGGCGTCAACTTCGGCGCGAGCGAACCGCGCCACGATGGCATGGCCGTACCGCAGGGCCCGCCGATGCCTCCGGCCGTGAAGCGTTAGGCAACCTCGCCCGTCTCCCGTCTCCCGTCTCCCGTCGCCCGTCTCCCGTCTTCCGTCCCCCGTCCCCACTCCCCATGAGTCCGCGCATCCTTTCGATCGCCGTCGCCATCCTGTCGGCCGCGGCCCCCGGCGCGACGATCGCCCAGGGCGCGAACGGAGCCTCGCCGGCCACCGTCCACCGCGGCGACGCGTCACCCTTCTACGCCGACCGTCTCGCGCGCATCGACACCTTCGTCAACCGCCAGATGGTCGAAGGGCGAATCCCGGGCGCAGTCGTGATGGTCGTCCGCGACGGACGCGTGGCGTATCAGAAGGCCTACGGCTCGCGCGACCTCGGCACCAAAGCGCCGCAGCGCCTCGATGACATCTTCCGCATCGCGTCGCAAACCAAGGCGATCACCGCCACCGCGGTGATGATGCTCTGGGAGGAAGGGCGCTTCCTCCTCGACGACCCGATCGAGAAGTACATCCCGGCGTTCGCCGACCAGCGCGTCCTCACCAAGTTCAATGAGGCCGACTCGTCGTACGAGTCGCGCCCCGCCAAGCGCAAGACGACCATCCGTCAGCTCCTCACGCACACGGGAGGGCTCGACTACGCCGACATCGGGAGCGACGAGTTCCGCGCGATATACGCCAAGGCCGGCATCACAGGATTAGGGCGCCCGGGCGACGTGCTCGGCGAGCGCATCGACGTGCTGGCCAAGCTCCCGCTGCACGCCGACCCGGGCGAGCGCTTCATCTACTCGCTTTCGTCCGACGTCCTCGGGCGCCTGGTCGAGGTGATCTCCGGGCGTACGCTCGACCAGTTCTTCCACGAGCGGATCTTCACGCCGCTTAAGATGAACGACACCTACTTCGGTGTCCCGGCAGCCAAGCGCGATCGCCTGGTAGCGCTGCACCAGCCGGTCGAGGGGCACTTGATGGCCGAACACGAGCCGACGGGCGCGCTTGCCCATCCGGATTGGCCGCTGCGCAATCCCACGTACTTCTCCGGCGGTGGAGGACTCTCTTCGACCACCGCCGACTATGCCCGCTTCCTGCAGATGTACCTGAACAACGGGGAGCTCGATGGCATGCGGCTGCTCGGGCGCAAGACGATCGAGATGATGCTCACCAACCAGATCGCCCCCCTGCAGCCGGCGTTTGGGCTTGGCTTCGCGCTCGAGACCGAAGGGAACGACTTTCGCCAGCCCGAGTCGGTGGGGTCGTTCGAGTGGGGCGGGGCCTTCAAGACGACCTACTGGGCCGACCCCAAGGAGCGCCTCGTCGGACTGATCTTTACGAACGTCTGGGGCGTCGACGTGGAGCTTGGGGCGCCGTTCAAGGCGCTGGTGTACGGCGCGCTGAAGTAGCACGGCCGATCAGACGCTCTTGCAAGGTCGGTACTACTGGGTAATATCCAGTATGCCGGAATCGAAGCCGTACGCCCGAATCGCGATCACTCTGCCGCCGGACACCCTTCGAGCCGCCGACGAACTCGCGGCTCGAATCGATCGTTCGCGCAGCTGGGTAGTTGCCGAGGCGATCCGGCAGTACGCTGCGAGTCAGGCGTCGTCGATCGTCGCCGGGGATCCGGCAACAGCCATCGGCGTCTCGCGATTCGAGCAGCTCCGTCGTGATGCCGCGCTGTCGCCCGAGGCGCGTGTGCACGAGAGCGAGGCGATCTCCGTGATCGGTGACCAGCCATCGCCTCCAGCGGCTCCGCGCACCTTCTCGTCGTACGAGGCGTTTCAGGCGTGGCTCGACCATGGCGCGAATCGGTGACGCGTGACCCGAGCGCCCGGCTGGCGCGGTTGTGTGACCTGCTGAATGCGGAACGCGCCCGCTATCTCGTTGTAGGCGCTGCGGCGATGCAGTTGTGGGGCACGACGCGCGCGACGCGTGATATCGACATCCTTGTCGAACCCTCCCTCGAGAACGCCAATCGCGTATTGCGGGCGCTCTCCGCGCTCCCTTTCGGTGTCGCGCGCGAACTGACGCCCGAGGAGCTGCTCGCCCGACCGGTCACGATGATCGGCGACACGCCGAACGTCGACGTTCTCACGCGCGCTTGGAATCTCGGATGGGACGAGGCCGCGCGCGACATCGCTGTGTTCGAGGTGGATGGTGTCCCGATCCCAACCGTCTCGCTGGCGAACCTCATCGAGTCGAAGCGCACCGGGCGCACCCAGGACAACGCCGACATCGAGTTGCTCGAGGCGCTGCGCAAGCTGCGCGGGTGAGTCTCTCCTCCGCCTCTCCCTAGAACTCCCCCGGAATCCGCGTCACCCGCGCCATCTCCCGCACCGTATCGCGCACCGTCGCCGCCCCCGCACTATCGCCCCGAAAGCGCATCACCTCGGACAGCTCGTATCCGCCGAGGACATAGGCGTACACGCTGCTGAGCGACGGGCGATCGATCCAGTCGCCGCGCTTGAGGATCGCCGCCGGACCGGCAAAGGTGTCCCACAACGCCTTCGAGCGATCGAGGTCGAACCACCCGCTCCCCTGGACCATCACGACGTCGCTCGACGTCGTGTCGGGGGTGAGGACGAGCTTGCGCGCCAGCCCCTGCGAGAGCAGGTGCGGCGCGAGCCCGAGCTGCTCACCGTAGTTGCCCGTCGTCCGGCTGATGTAGATCGGGCGCTCGGGCCAGCTGTCCGCAATCATCCGCAGCAGGAGGAGGTCGGCGCGCTCGAGCAACCCGCCTCCTTGCACCTGCGGGAGTGCCTTGGGATCGATCGTCAGGTTCAAGCCGTTCGCGCGAAAGCCGACCGGCTTGTCCACCAGCATCACCTGCGGGACCGAGTCGGCCTCCTCGAGTGTCATGTTGAGCGGCGAATGCTTTGGCGCCGGCCACGCACGATCGCGATAGACCGCCGGACCGCGCGCGGCATCGTACTCGCGCACCGGACGCCGAATGATTCCACGCGCGAACCAGTCGGTGTTCATGAGCGAGAGCACCGCCACCGTCACGTCGGGACGGATGTTCTCCACCTCCTGCGCGTACCAGAGCGGAAACGTGTCGTTGTCACCGGCCGTCACCAGCACGCCGTACGGCTCGACGGAGTTGAGGAGGTCGCGCGCCAGTGCGATGGTGGCCACGTCGTCGCGCCGTGACGCCGCACTCCAGTTCCCTACAAGGGGAATGAAGGCGATCGCCAGTACCGGACTCGCGAGGAGCTGGGCGCGTCGCCGATCGAGCCCGCCGAACCACGAGGCAACGGACTGCCACATCCACACCAACCCGAGGCTCGCCCACACCCCCCACGCCGAGAAGCTCCAGAGATAGAAGTAGTCGCGATCGCGTACCTCGCGCGCGACCTCCCCGTCGGCCGGCTGCGACGCCCCGTACTTGAAATTGAGGTAGAAGATCAGCACGAGTGTCGTGCTGAGCATCAGTGCGCTCCAGAAGATGAACCCCCGCTTGTCGTATCGCTGGTGATACCACGCGCCGACGCCGGCGAGGAGGAAGAAGAGCGCACCCAGCGCCCCCTGGAGCCCCGGCCACTCGTTATGCGCGTCGCGCAGCCACTGCCAGCGGAAGTAGAGCCACCACATCCCCACCTGCGCCGGGAAAGGCGCCTGCCGTTGCGAGAGCTCCGGCTTGCCGTACTGCTCGCGGTTGAAGTTGTAGCGGAACGCCTCATACGTCCCCGCCGAGAAGGTGCACGAGAGCTTGAGCCCCTCGCGGCACGCCGTCGGCTCTCCTTCGTTGATCGGCGGGTTGTACGCGGCGCGGATCGGCTGGGTCGCGAACGGCGTCATCCCCAGCAGCACCGCCCCCACTGCCGCCAGCAGCAAGCGCCACCGGAGGAGCGTGCGCGGGCGAAGCGACGTCACCAGGAGCGCGACCGCGGGCGCCGGGAGCATCCCCGCCATGTGGTTGGCGTAGCCGAGTCCCAGCAGGAAGGCGATCAGGAGAAGGAAGCGGTCGGCGCGCGGCGAATCGGGGGCGTCGCTCCAGCGGAGCGCCAGCCACGCGATGATCGCGATTCCCGCCAGTGCCACCGTGTAGACCTTTTCGTTCACGACACTCTGGTTCCACACCGTGAAGGCCGTGGCCCCGATGAGCGCGGCGAGCCCGCCGGCCACGATGCGCCCCCACCTCGGGAGCCCCGCGCGATGCGCCACCCGCTCGGCGACGAGGAACCAGGCCCCCGCCGACACGGCGCTCGAGAGCGCCGCGAGGATGTTGATCCGCACGGCGACGCTCCCGGCGATCGGGAGGAGCGAGAAGAATCGCCCGAGGATGACAAACATCGGATTGCCGGGTGGGTGCGGGAGCCCCATGGTGTACGCGGCCGCCATGTACTCGCTCGTGTCCCACATCGCCGTCGACGGCGAGAGCGTGAGCAGGTACAGCACGAAGATCAGGAGCGCCGCGATCCCTGCCGCACGGTAAGGAGGCGCCGCGTCGCCCGTCGACCCCGCGGGATAACGACCGGCGCCGAGCAGTGCCCACGGCACGGCCACGCAGTAGCCCAGCACGAGCAGGATCGGGGCGATCGTGATCCCGCCGCGCGTGAGGTCGGCGAAGCCGAGAACGAGGAGGGTGGCCGCGAGCGTCCACGGGAGCCATGCGGGCCAACGAATGGCAGACAAATTCTTATCTCCTGAAATTGCCGCGGTGGCGGACATGGATGCGGATGGCCTAGAGTTGGAAAGCAGGCGAGGCGACCGGGTCGATCGCGGCCGCCGAGTCCTCGGCGGCTTCGTCGTGCAGAGGGAGCGCATCGCGGCGGGGCGCGATCGGAGCGGAGTTCCCTTCGCGCGCGAGCGCGTAGTGCGCCCACGCGCGCACCTCGGGACTGGGATCGTGCGCTGCGGCGTCGCGCGCCACTTCCACCGAGTCCGCGCGCTGCGCGAGACGCACGACCGCGTACGCGCGCGACTCCCAGCGCCCGTCGCGCATGAGCGTCGTGAGCACGTCGCGCGTCGGCGAGACGCGCACCGTCCCGAGCGGGACTGCCACGACTGCGCTGAGCGCGATCGCCGCCGTGACCGCGACGGGTGACGGCGTGCGCAACACGCGCGCCGTATCGACGATCGCCGAGAGTCGCCCCCGGATCCCCGACGGCACAACCAGGGCGATCGCCGGGGTGGCGAAGCGCGCCGTCCCCTTCGCACCAAGCGCCATCACCAGCAGCTCGGCGTAGTCGCTTCGGCGCACGCCGCTCAGCAGCACGCGGTCGTCACACGCCAGTTCGGCCGTACGTC
>CAZWVG010000236.1:0-8951 GCA_964637355.1 uncultured Gemmatimonadaceae bacterium | reverse complement strand
ACAGGAGACTCCGCCATCCGCGAAGATTACCCCGAGCCCGGGTCTCGGGCCAGCGCATTCGCCGACGTTGCCCGCGATCACGAATGCGCGCTGCGTCGCGGAGCTTTGCGCCGGTTGGCCTACGTGCGGATCGAGGGATGTGGGTCGAGGCGGCAGGCGTTCGCGCCGGTCGCGCGCTGCCGCCACTCCGGCTCCGCTCAGGCGCCGGGGGTCGCCTTCTCCGCGGTCGATGCGGGGTGCGGGAAGAGGGACGACGCCACGCCGTGCTTCGCCGCGATGGAGGCAATGGTCTCCAAGTCGACCGGCTTTTCGAGGAAGTACGTTGCCCCCAGGCGCTCCGACGCGAGACGATTGTCGGAATCGGGGAAGGCGGTGAGCGCGATGACCACCGCGTCGGGGGAGAGGAGCCCGGCGGCCGCCATCACCTGCAGTCCGCCATCTCGCTTTCCGCCGAGCCGGATGTCGCTCAGGATCAGCTGATACGCTTCGGCGGCGAGCGCCTGCTTGGCATCGTCGAGGGAGCCCACCTGAACCACGCGCGTCCCGTCGACGTCGAACAGCTCGGCGAGGGAGTCTCGGATCGACAGCTCGTCTTCGACGATGAGAACGTTGGGCATGAAGGGCGGACGGGGGACGGGGGACGGGGGACGGGAGTTCTGCCGACCAGGATTCAACACTTGCGGGCGGGGGTGTGTTTCCTCGCATTCGCGATGCGTCGCCCCGCGTGCGACCTCCCGCGCCGTCGCCATCGAACATCCAGTAATCGTTCGTTGTGCGGTCCGCTCCATGATTCGTTCAATCTGCGGACCCTCCGTCAGTCGATCGTCAATTTCCCGAATTGCGCTGCCGACAGCCGGCGATGGCTACGGCGTCGGGGAGCTGGGGAGCGTGATGGTGACGGTGGTGCCTTGCTCGGGTGAAGAATCGAGGGTGATCTCGCCACGGTGCTCTTCGACGATGCGCTGACAGAGCGCGAGCCCGATCCCTGTACCACCCGGCTTGTTGGAATAGAAGATCTCGAAGACGCGCGCCAGCGCGTCGGGGGGGATCGGTGGGCCGCCGTTGGTGAGGCGGAAGCGCCAGGCGCCGCTCGGGAGCACCGACGAGTGCATGGTGAGTACGCTCCCCGGTGGGGCGTGGTCGCAAGCGTTGACGAGGACATTGAGGAAGACCTGGGCGAGCTGCTCGGCGTCGAGCAGTGCGCTCACGAGCGTGGCTGGGCGTGTGCGATGCACGGTCAGCGCGCGCGACTCGAGCAGGGCGCGCTGTCCTTCGAGGACGTCGTCCCAGACGGCGTCGGGATCGCCGGGGAGGAGCGCGGCGGTGCGCGGGCGACCGAAATCGAGCAGCGATGTCACCATGCGATTGAGGCGTTCGACCTCGCGCAGGATGCGCCCGACGTTCTTCTCGACGACGGGATCGTCGCGCGAACGGAAGCGGAGGAGCTGCGCGGCGGCGGAGATCCCAAAGAGAGGATTGCGCAGTTCGTGGGCGACACCGCTCGCCACCTCGCCGATCGCTTCGAGGCGGCGCTTGTGTCCCACGCGCCGCACCAGCCAGGCACGCTCGATGGCAACCGCAGTTTGTGCGGCGAGGGTGGCGAGGACGCGCTGCGCCTCCTCGATCGCCTGGCGCGGGGGGGTGCCGTCGATCCGCATGGTCATCGCGCCGATCGTACGGTCGCCGCTCTGCATCGGCGCCGAGACTTCGACGCCGCGGTCGGTTGGCTGCGTGACGACGTCGAGCTTCTCGATCGCGGCGCCGGCGAGCGATGCGAGCCTCGGTGCGAGCGTTGCAAGGGTGTCGTCGTAGCCAACGCTGTACGCGCGTTCGAGCGGGGCGTCGTCTTCGGCGGCGAGCAACACCGCGAATGCCTCTGCGCCGACCGCGCGTTGCAGCTGGTGTCCGACTTCGTGAAAGACGCGATCGAGGTCGATCGTGCGCGAGAGCGCCAAGCCCGTGTCGATGAGTGCCTCACGCGAGCGGTGACTCGGCGTGATGTCGACCGTGGAGAAGACGTAACCGGTCACGCGCTGCTCGGCGTCGCGGAGGGGCGTGACCTGCATGAGGAAGACGCGCTCTTCGTCGGGCGAACTGCAGGGAAACTCCCAACTCACGCGCTGTGCCTTGCCGAGTCGCAGCAGCTCCATCGCGTCTTGCAGCTGCGAGCGATACGACGGATCGGCGACGGCGGACCAGAGCGACTGCCCGCACACCGATGATTCGGGGGCGAGCGCGGGAGCGCCGTTGTCGCTGGCAAACTGGGACCAGCTGCGATTGGCGCTCGTGAGCCGCCCGTCGAGGTCGATCGTGTAGACGGTGATCGGGAGGGCGTCGAGAACCTGGCGCGCGAAGTCGGGCATGGGAAAGCGGACGGGAGACGTGAGACGGGAGACGGGAGGGGCCTTCGCGTGCTCTTCAGAATACAAACGGGGTGCGCCTGATATCGGCGCACCCCGCTGGTCCTGGCGATGCAGCTCGCCCGCCCGGACGTCTGGCTCCTAGCGCTTCTTGGTCCCGCTCTTCTTGGCGCTCTTGGCCGCACCCTTCTTTGGGGCTGCCTTTTTCGATGCCGGCTTGGGGGCGGGCTTCTTTGCGGCCTTGGCCGGTGCGCTCTTCTTCGCGGTTTTCTTGGCGGGCGCCTTCTTGGGAGGAGCCTTCTTCGCCGCGCCCTTCTTGGCTGCGGCTTTCGCCGGCGCTGCCTTCTTCGCCGCTTTGGCGGGAGCGGGCTTCGCGGCGCTCTTGGCGGGGGCCTTTGCAGCGGCCTTTGCAGGGGCCTTGGCAGGCGCCTTCGCCGCGGGCTTCGGCGCCTGTTTGCTCGCAGCCTTCGGGGCGGGGGCTGGCTTGGGCGCGGGCGTGCTCGCCTTGGCCGGCGCCGCCTTCTTGGGTGCGGGTTCGGGCTTGGCGGCTACGACGGGTTCCGGCTCGGGTTCGGGTGCCGGTGGCGGAGCTGCCGGAGCGGGAGGCTTGGGCTTCGGCGGACGACCGCGTCGCGCGGGGGCACCGAAGACGACTTCCTCCTCTTCCTCGACTTCGGGTTCGTCCTCGAGGTCGTCGTCACCGGCGACTTCGGCGTCGTCTTCGTCGTCCAGCGCGGCGTCTTCGGGCTCATCCCACAAACCGCTCCCCGACTTGCCGGAGCCGCCCCACCCATCATCATCGTCGTCATCATCCTCGAACGAGGACGACCCTCCGTACCCCATATCGTCGTCGTCGTCGTCGGAGAATCGCAGTGTCTCGTCCCGCTCCTCGCCACGCGGCATGAATGCCTCCTGCATCTAGTGATCGACGGTTCGTTGTCTCAATCGGAAGCTGGGGCGCGCGCAGTCACGCGCAGGCACACCGCCGCCGCGGAGCGATCGCGATGATCGCCCTCCTTTGGGAACTTCCTTTTACAATGGCCGGTCATTCCCGTCAAGCGGCATCGTGCGCGAGGGATGGCGCGGCATCCGCGGGCGTCGGTGCGCAGGTCAGCGCGAACGCGCGGACGCGTGAACGATGCTCGCCGTCGTTCGCTTGCGGGTCAGTCGGCGGTGAGGCCGAGGACGCGGCGTTCGGCGACGACGCGCTGGAGCGCGGCGTAGACCGTCGGGTCGAGCAACCCGCCGACGTGCGCCGCCAGGTAGTCGACCGTGTCTTCGAGCGACATCGCGGGGCGATACGAACGGCGCGAGGTGAGCGCGATGAAGGAATCGGCGCAGCAGAGGATGCGTCCACCTAACGAAATCGCGTCGCCCATGAGCCCCTGTGGATAGCCGGAGCCGTCCCAGTGCTCGTGGTGATCGCGGATGTACGACATCGCCTCGTGCAACGGCGTGAGTGGCGCGAGGATCTCGAGGCCGATGCGCACGTGATCCTTCACGTGCTCGAGTTCCTCGGAGCTCAACGCACCGGGCTTGTTGAGCACCGAATCGCGCAGCGCGATCTTGCCGACGTCGTGCAACCGGCCGGCAATCACCACCTGCTCGACGACCGTTGCGTCGAGCCCGAGCACTTCGGCCATGGCGCGCGAGAGCGCGGTGACGCGCAGGCTGGTCCCGTTGCGGAACGGATCCTTTGCCTCGTGCATCGCGACGAGGTGGCCGATCGAATCGACGGCGGCGGCGAGGATGCGCTCATTGCCGCGCGTGAGGTCTACAGTTCGCCGCTCGACTTCGCCGCCGATGAGGCGCTCGACGTTGCGCTGCTCGACGACCAGGTCGCGACGGTGCGAGACGCGCTCGATTGCGGCGAGGAGATCGAGGAGATCGACCGGCTTGGTGAGGTACTCCATCGCCCCGACCGAAATCGACTCCGTGGCGGTCGGGACGTCGTTCACCGCGCTCAGCATGATGATCGCGAGGTCGGGCTGGAGCTCGCGCGCCTTGGGGACGAGATCGAGTCCCGAGAGCCCGGGCATGCGAATGTCGCACAACATCACCGAGTACGGATCGCGCGCGAGCATGGTGAGCGCGCCGGTCGCCGAATCGGCGGTGTCGGATTCGAAGCCGCGCGTGCGCAGAAACTTCGAGAGCGCAAGGCGAATCGTCTCTTCGTCGTCGACGACGAGGACGCGCTTCGTTTCCGGACCACCGATCACCCGATTGCTGAGGGCGCTCCCTCGCGTCGATTCTGTCATGCCGTAAGTGTGGATGGCGCAGTCGCCCCGGACGCGGGGAGGTACACATGGAAGATGGAACCCGAACCAAGCTGGCTCTCGACTGCAATATTCCCGCCGTGTGCCTGTACGATGCCGTACGACACACTCAGCCCCAGCCCCGTCCCCTGGCCGGCGGGCTTCGTGGTGAAGAATGGTTCGAATACGCGTTGTCGCGTCTCTTCGCTCATTCCCGCCCCAGTATCGGAGACGCTGAGCTGCACACCCTGCGCCGACGGATATGTGCGGATTGCAAGTTGCTTGACGCGCGAGCGCTGCATCGCGTACTCCGCGTTCACGATCAGGTTGAGGAGCACCTGCTGCAGACGCTGGTCGTCGCCGCGAATGCGCGGGATCTCGCGCGACAGGTCGAGCGAGACCTCGATGTCGGCGCTTCGCAACGAATAGCTGCGCAGGCGTAGCGTCAACTCGATGATCTCGTTGAGGTCGACGGGCGCGATGGAGGGACCGGTCTTGCGCGAGAAGATGAGCAGGTCGCGGATCACCCCCACCGCGCGATCGGCCTCACGCTTGATGAGGCGCACCGACTCGCGCTGCTCGTCGATGAGCGGCTCCTCGAGGAGGAGTTGGGCAAACGCGGAGATGCCGGCGAGCGGGTTGTTCAACTCGTGCGCGACACCGGCGACGAGTTCCCCCAATGCGGCAAGTTTTTCACTCTGGCGCAGCTGTTCCTCGAGACGACGTTCGTCGGTGAGGTTGCGGACATTCATCACCTGTCCCACCGGCGCGCCGGCGTCGTCGCGGATGTAGCTCAGCATCACCGACGCGGGGAACTGTGTGGCGTCGCGCCGACGGTGCACGTGTTCGGCCATCCACACGCTCGAGGCTGCCGCCGCGGCAGCGGGGCCAATTCCCACGCGTCGAGCCGGGACGGCTGTCGCGATGAGTGCGTCGAAGCTCATCGCCCCGAGCTCGTCGGTCGAGTAGCCGTACTCGCGTACCGCCGCGGCGTTGGCGTACCACACGCGGCGGTCGAGCCCGAGAATGAAGACCGGCTGATCCATCGTCGCCAGCGCGGTGGCGAGCATGCGTTCGCGCTCGCGACGCTTGCGCTCTTCCTCGCCGAGGAGGATGACGTCGGCGGCGAGCGCGACGTGCGCGGCGAGTCGCCCTAACGACTCGGCGTCGCGCCGCTTGCTGCGCGAACGCGCAACGGGCATGGACCAGAGCACGCCGACGAGTTGCTCCTTGGCGACGAGCGGGACGACGACGGCGCCACGCTGGATGATCTCGCGCTCCTCGATCTCGTCGAGCGCAGATTGCGCCGGCGTGTGGACCGTGCCGCGCGTCCCCACCAGCCGCGCCGCGCTCATCTCGCTCGTGAACGAGCGTCCCTCGAGCGAGGCGAGAACGCCTGTTGCGGCCACGTAGGTAATCGTCTCGCCGTTGTCGCCCATCACGCCGAGCGCCTTGCCCGCCGACGGCACGACGCTGTCGACCGCGGCAAGAACGTCGCGCCCGGTCTCGGCGACGGATCCCGACCCGAGCGCCGCGCTGGCGATCGTTGCCGCGGCTTCGGCGACGGCGCGCGCCTGACGTTCGGCCTCGAAGAGGCGCGCGTTCTCGATCGCGCTTCCGGCCTGGCGCGCGATGAGGGCGAGCACGGCGGCGTCCTGTTCGTCGAACGCGAGTGCGTCGTCGCCCTGCACGACGAGCACGCCCAGCCGTTCGTCGCCATGGAGGATCGGGACGGCGATCTCGTTGCGCACGGGGAGGCGCCCCGCGCAACCGGCGACGTGATCGGACCACGAGCGCTCGGGCGACTCGCTCATGTAGGTGCCGCCATCACGGAGCGCGCGCGAGGCGCCGCAGTCCGTAAGCTCGACGCTTTGCAATGCCGACGCCTTCGTCCCCACGCCATCGACAACGATGAGTTGCGGGAGGAAGTGCGTCTGCTCGGCGTTCGCCAGCAGGAGGGCAAACACGGTCGTGCGGGGGATCGACGACAGCACGGCGCGATGCACCTCGCCGTACACCTCGCCGAGTTCGGTGCGGGATATCGCCTGCTGCACCTGCGCGACTGCCGCGAGTCGCGCGGCGCGCCGCTCGAGGTCGTCGACGAGCTGCGCGTTGCGCATCGCGATCGCCACGTGCGTCGCGAAGTCGCGCAGCAGCTCGTACTCTGCCTCATCGGGCTTGCGCGCCACGTACCAGCGCATGACGAGGAGGCCGCGCACGATGCCGTCGACGACTAACGGAAGAAAGGCGATCGACTGCACGCCGGCATTGCGCAGCCCGCGCAGCGGCTCGGAGAGATCGTCCTCGCCGAGCGCGCGGAGGTCGGGAAGGATCACGTTCTCGGCGTTCTGCACCGCCCACCCCGGCCGCCCGATCCAGAGCGTGGGCGCGATCTTCATCACCTGTTCGGTCCCGAGCCCGCGCGAGTGCTGCACGAAGGCGGTGCGCCGCACGATGTCGATCGAGTACACGGTGAAGCCATCGGCGCCGAGCAGCTCCGTCGCAACGCGCTCGATGCCATCGAAGACCGTCTCGGACGAGACGACCGAGGCGAGCGTGCGCCCGGTAGCGGCGAGGATCTCGGCGTGGCGCGTGGTGCGTGCGGCCGCGCGGTAGAGGCGCGCATTCTCGACGGCGACGGCGGCGTGCGACGCCAGCGCCTGCAGCAGCTCTTCCTCGTGCCCGCTGAAGTCGCGCCGCGCCTTGCCATACACGAGCACCGTGCCGATGGCGCGATCGCCGACGAGAAGCGGGGCGGCGACGGCGTTAGGCGAGACGTCGTCGAAGAGTTCGGTCGACTGTTCCCAGCGCGCGAAGAGGCGGAGGTCCGACGTGCGCACTGGGGTTCGGCGCCGCAACGCCTCGCCGCTGAACACCCCCTCGATGGGGAGGACGCCGGCGAATCGTCCTATCGCGTGCCCCGCCGCTCCAACGACGCGCAGCCCCTCCTCGTCCATCATCGTCACCGTCGCGCCAGCCCCCTTGAGGAGGTCGGCCGCGTGCTCGGCGATGAGGGTGAAGACGCGCTCCACCTCGAGCGATTGGTTGAGGTGCCTCACGATCTCGCCGAGCGCTCGCGCCTCGCGCGCACTCTGCCGCTCGCGTTCGAGCAGTCGCGCGTTACGCACCGCGGAGGAGCCGAGGTCGGCGACGCGCTGCAGGAGCGAGGCGTCGCCGTCGCTGAACGCGCCGCGCTCGCTGTTGATGGCCAACAGGACGCCGAATGCCGCACCGCCGGCGACGAGCGGCGCCGAGGCGACCTGGCGCACGCCGAATTCTCGCAGGTGCTCGGGATTGGGGAACGCGCGTTCGTCGAGGTCGTTCACAATCACCACGCGCCCCTCGCGAAGCGTCTGCAGTGCGAGCGATTCGGTGATCCGGTTCGTCTGACCTTCGAGCGGCGCGAGGCGTCCGACGGCCGCGTCGACGTGGAAGAATCCGTCGTCGAGCGACGAGACCAGACACCCTTCCGCGCCGAGGAGCGTGGCAATGCTCTCGGCGAGGATCGAGGCCGCGGCGTCGCTATCCTCGGCCGCGCCCGCAAGCCGGCGCGCGAGCGTCAGGAGCTCGGCGGCGTGCTCCGTGGAGGAGGTCGAATCGTGGTCCACGGTTGTCGACGCACCGGGAGCTCGCGGTGTCCTGATTGCTGGAGCGTCGATCGGGGACGAACCCCGCGCCGCGCCGCTCACTTCACCGAGCGCGCTTCGGCAATGGCGGCATCGATGTCGCCCTTGTGGCGCGTGTACTCTTCAATGCTCTTGGCCTGCTCGACCTGCTCGACGGACAGCAACTTCTTGTACAGCTTGTCGCGCGTCGCGTTGTCGTTCTGGAGCTGGGCCACCTGCGCACTCAGGATGATGCCGAGCAGGTGATCGGGGTTGCTGGCGAGAATCGCGTCGGCCTGCTCCTTGGCCTGCGGGAGATTCCCCGCCATCTCGGCCATGCGCCCGTAGTCGTACTTGAGATCGTTGTCGAGCGGGCCGAGCATCTCGTAGGCCTGCGCGGCCATCGTCGCGAAGAACGAGGCGCTGTCGGTCTTTCCCTCCGATGCGAGTCGCATGACACGATCGTAGAGCCGGTCGGCGCGCTCGCGCGGCGACATCGAGGAGATGTCGGGGGCGCGCATGGCGCCTCCGCCACCCGCGCCACCCGCGAACGGGGCGCCACCGCTTCCATCGAGCGGGACGTTGGCCCCCATCCCCGCCGCGGCGGTGTTGCCGCCGCTCTGCTGCACCGCGACGGCGATAACGAGGGCGAGTATCGCGAGGATCCCGATCGCCCACGGGAGGACGCTCCGCGGGGGAGGGGCGTCGGCGCGCGCGCCCGGCGCGTTTGC
>CAZWVG010000235.1:0-9044 GCA_964637355.1 uncultured Gemmatimonadaceae bacterium | reverse complement strand
TGGGTGCTGTCCAAGAGCCTGGAGACGCTCTCGCTCCGCATGGAGCGCCACGCCGCGAACGCGCTCGCCGTCGCCCAACACCTGGAGGGCAGCGCCGATCTGGAGCAGGTTCGTTATCCCTTTCTCCCGTCGCATCCACAGTACGACATCGCGCGCCGGCAGATGTCGGCGGGGGGCGGGCTCGTGGCGTTCACGGTGAAAGGGGGGATCGACCGGGGGCGGCGCTTCCTCGATGCGCTGCGCCTTTGCTCGTTGACGGCGAACCTGGGGGATACGCGGACCATCGCCACGCATCCGGCGTCGACGACGCACGCGAAGCTCAGCGAGGAGGAGCGTCGCGCGGTGGGGATCACGCCGGGGCTCGTTAGGGTGTCGGTGGGGCTGGAGGCGGTGGAGGATGTGGTGGGGGATCTGGAGCAGGCGTTGGTGGCGTCGCGGTAGCTCGCCCCCGCTACTCGTCATCCAGCTAGGCGCTGCATCCGCGACGCTCCACCAACTCCCGGCGCGAGGCGTTGCTCCGCGCCGGGAAAGAGAGACAGGGTATCGCGGATCGCGCGACTCGTACTGGGGCGCGGCACCGCTCACTCTGGGTAGTAGACGCTCCAATACCAGCTGGACGGCGGGCGGCGCGGAGTCTCGCCCGGCAAGGCATTGTTTAAGAGGTTGCAGTCGTCGTTGGAGGGATTTCCATCAGACCGGTTCGCGGGGTTGACTATCAGCTCGACGGACCAAGGCGAGAGGAGCCGGGTGATCCCCTCACGTGCACGCAGGTCTAACGGTTCGAAGTCGAAGTAATCCTGTTGGGGCAACGTTGGAGAGACTTCGCGAAGCATGTACGGCTCGCGAGAGGCGGCGAAGGAGGCAGTACCGACAAACGTACCGGTGTCCGTCGTAATGAAGGTCGGCCAGTACTGCCGAATCATGTAGTGAAACCGTGCTCTCGTTCCATCGACGAACTTGATGACGGGGACGAAGTCGGTAGGATCCGACCAGCGGAATGTCATGGTGCCGAGGTTGACGACGTACGCGTCGTATCGGAACGGACCCACGCGATCAAAATCTCCATCGTTGCCGTGGACGGTGCGAATCACGGCCAGGTCCGGACAGGTAGCGAGCCAGCCGAGCGGGAACTCGCTCTTTCCTTCCGTGAGGTACGTCCACACGATCTCAGCGTCTCTTGCGTCCACCCGGAGATTCGCGTCGAGGTCGCAGGCCTGATAGGCTCGCATCTGATCCCGCGGATCGATGGGACCGTTCATCCCCTCCATCTGCTGCGCATCGCGCTCGTCGATCTTCCAGTCGCCGTTGCAGTCGCCGATTAGGGGAGGCGAGTCTGCGTTCGGCGACGGACTTGGAGCGTCGGCCCGCGCCGCGTCCAGCGCGAGTGTTGCGGGGCCGGCCAGCGGTTGGTCGCTGCACGCGGCGACCCAAAGTGCGGCGAACATGAGGAATGCCAGCGCGGCTCTTCGAAAGACGGACTGCATGTGACCTCTCCTCGGACGTTCCGCATGGCCTCATTTCCCCTAGGCCCAGCGGCGCGTCCCTTGGCGTGGATTCACGCCCACCACAGGGCGTCACTGGGAGAAACGCAGGATCGACCGTAGACGGCTCATGAGACTCGGCGACGACGCCATCCCAAGCCGAGATGGCGCCGCCGCACACGATTCTCCCCAGTGCCCTCTGCTGTCCGTGCCGACTCAGCGAATCGACAGCGGTGCCCAATTTCCCATCCCACCTCTGGCCGCAAGGCTGGACGCGAGTGCGACTTGCGCGTCGCCCGCAGGAATGCCCGCCGGGAGGCGCACCACTATGCGTGTGCTGCTGCGCGTCACGATGTCACTCGCCGGCCACCGCACTGACGCTTCGCCGCGCCGAGCGAATCCGATGCGTAGCGGCATTGGCACGACCGGAAATGCGCCCTCGAGCGTCACCACCTGCCCCGCCGACGCTACCGCCGGCGACACGCGATCGATGCGTCCAACGAATCCGCTCGCAGCGTTGTACCAGACAACTTCGGCGGCAGGTGATGTCGCGCTGAGAGGTCCGACGCCAAGCCGGAGCCCGCTGTCAGTGCCGTCGCCCCAATTCAGCGCTGCCGATACGGATCCGCCCGGGAAGAATCCTCCATCCGACGGGCCGTCTGCGCCGATGTAGTAGATGGAATACATGTCACCGCCAACGACGTGACTGGCGTACGGCGGTGGCCAATTGAAGGTGACGGGCTTGCCGGAATCCTGCCGATGTACGTGCCAGACTGCGAGACCTTGGTTCACGACCCGCTGATCATACGTGGGCGCTGGAAAGGTCGCAGTCGCCGCTGTTCTGTACTGGACCACGAAGTACTCCTTCTCGCCGCGCGCCGGGTCGTAGAACAGGATCGGCGCGCCGGCGCCGGGCTCGCGAAGGTGTTGAAGCGCGGAAACGGTGGCGTTCCCCCCTGCGAGCGTTATCGGAACCACCCTGGGCCGTACCCACCCGAATACCATGGCCGTGTACGGATCAAGGCCGACGGGTCCTGCGTCCCGCGCGCCACGCGCCGATTGAACAGCGAAGACGGTTGCGTTCTTGTTGAGGCGGTTGCCCGGCCCGTAGGAGTGATCCGTGATGCCATCCCTAGTGATCTGGTGCAGTAGCTCGTGGGCGAAGAGCTTTATGTCGCCCTGTTCGTCGCAGGCCGACACCTGCACCGAGCGCAGAACGACGGAGCCAGCGCGAACGGGCCCGAAATAGCGGGTCTGACCGCTGGCCCGGTAATCGAGGTTGCCGTCGCCGTTTACATCCTGCGTGGAGTTGATGAATAGCACGGCCAGTTCGTCATCCGAGACTGTGCCATCACGATTACGGTCAAACGAAGCAAAGTTGAAGCCTTGATTCGCGACTTGCACCATCACGGAATCATCGATGCCGCCGTCCCGGTTCAGCTGTCGTGCTGTCTTCGTGAACGAGACCCTTACCTGCCCGGCATTGGTGAACGTGAACCGGCCGAGTGACATCGCAGAGAAGTAGTCGACGATGTTGGGGAAGTCGGGGCCAAACACCAGCTGTCTGTAGAACGAGTCCGGCTGGGTGAGGGGAGCGTCGCGCGTCTGAACAGTGACGAGGAGGAGCGGACGCGTGCCGAGGACTGGCCGCGCACCGAAGCCAAACCTGGCGGGATCCTCCTCGCGCGCGAGAGTGCCGGCAACGGGAGGAAAGATCCACCCTTCGATGCGTCCACGCGCATAGTCCGGCGAGCGGGTCTCTCCCGCGGCGCCGCTGGGGATCCACCCCAGCTGGCTGGTGAGCAGGTTGTCGCCGCGGCTCGGGCTGAACCATGAGGCTAACGGAATTGTGCCGGCAACCGGATTCGCGAACGCAAAGCCCTCGCGCCGGACCCAACGATAGTCGGGCGAACGCGTCTGTCCTGGTCCGCCGAGCCATCCGGCTTGCGTCGTGGTGAAATTGTCATTCCGCTGGCCGCTGTACCATGACTCGAGCGGCAGAAGCCCCGGCATCGGGATTGTGCCCGGGCCCAGCGCCCGCCCCTCGATGCCGACCCATCGATAGGTGGGTGACCTCGTCTGCCCGGTGCCGCCCTGCCAACCCGGTGCTGCAGTAGTGAAGTTGTCCCCGCGAGCGGGGTCGAACCATAGATGCACAGGCATCGTGCCCGTCTGTGCTGCCGCCGCAGTCGCTAAAAGTCCGGCGCTGGCGGCGATCCGCGCGAGCGCGATCGCGGCTCGTGATAGCGTCGACGTCATTGTGTCTCTCCCTGGACGAGATGTCCGGCCTCGTCCGCATTCGGGCCAGCTCCGCGTCCCCTGACGCGGAATCACGCCCACCAGAGGGCGTCATTGGGAGAAACGCAGGATGTGCCCCGCACGGCTCACGACCTGTGGCTTGGGCCTTCCTTTCGCTCGCGGTTCAGCGGACGGAGTACTTCGCTGCCTTCTCGGGCTGACCCATCGCCCGGTAGAGATCCCGCAGACGCCCCGACGTAGCACGCGTGTCGGGATGGTCGTCTCCGAGATTCGTGCTGCGGAGTTCGAAGGCCTCCTGCAGCGACGTTTCGGCGTCGCGGTAGGCGCCCTCCCGCATGAATGCCGCACCCTGCAGGTCGAGCGCTTGCGCAATCCGCGGATGCCCCTTCGGGAGCGCGGACCGCAGTACGCCTAACGCCGCGGCAAACGCGCGTCGCGCGTCGGCGTGCTGCCCGCGCAGGGAGGCCACGTCGGCCAACCGCATGCGGTCGAGCGCTACGTCGGGGTGATCCGGTCCGAGTCGCGCTGTCTCGATGCGCAGCGCCTCCTGGTAGCTGGTGGCTGCGCCGTTGTAGTCGCCCAGCGCCTGGAGGAACGTCCCGAGATTGTAGCGCTTGAGCGCGACGCTCGGGTGATCCGGGCCATACGCCGCGCGGTCGATGGCGAGCGCGTCACGCATCAGGCGCGCGGCCTCGCTCGCGTTGGACCGGCCACCGAGGGCCGCCAGCGTCGTCGCCACGTTGCTCATCCCGCTCGCCACCTCCGGGTGCGTCGGCGCGAATACCAGTCGCCGGATCGCGAGCGATCGACGATGGAGTGCCAGCGCCTCCGTGAGCCGCCCTTCCTGATGACGGAGGGTGCCGAGGTTCGTGATCGCAATCGCGACGGTCGGGTGGCGTTCGCCGTACAGGTTGGCGTACAGGTCAACGACCTGGGGAAGGAGCGTGTCAGCAGCTGCAACGTTCCCGGCGCGCCCCTCCAATGTGCCAAGGTTACTGAGAATGCGGATCGTTGCGGGATGGCCGGGACCATCGACTCGACGGCGGCGTTCGAGCGCGTCGAGGTACGCAGCCCGGGCGTCCTCCAGTCGTCCCTGTCGCATGGCGAGGTAGCCCAGGTTCACCAGCGTCTCCGTCACGTCGGCGTGGCGGTCGCCGAGGGCGCGTCGCCGACGCTCGAGCAGGGAACGGGTGAGCTGCTCGGCCTGGGCGAACTCCCCGCGATCGCCGGCTACGGTAGCAAGGTTGTTCAGGACCGCCAGGGCGCCTCGCGACTCTGCCTGTCCGCTCTGCTCGTACAGCGTCAGCGCGGCGCGGAAGAGCGTGTCGGCCGCATCGAGGTTCTCGAGTTCCTGCTGGGAGCGTCCCAGATCGTTCAACGCTTCCGCCAGACTCCCGCTGTCTGGATTCTCCTGCGCGCGCAGCAGCGCCAGCGCATGGCGAGCCATCGAGTCCGCGCGCTGCAGATCGCCGAGTTCCAGTGCGACCTTTCCTACAAGTGATGCGCTTGCCGGTGCGGACAAACGATGCGCTGCGCGATCGGGCGCCAGCGCCAGCGCACGCTCGGCGATCGGCAACGCCAGGTCCGCTCTACCGATCGCGAGGTAGGCTGACGCCACCGCGCGCAGCACCTCGCCCTGGACCTCCGGCTCCGACGCCAGCGCATCGGCGCGCTCCGCACCGCGCGCCAGAAGGGTGCGCGCGGTGACCGTGTCTGTCGGCTCGTCCGTACTCTCGTTTGCCCGAAAGAGTGAGAGGAGGAAGCTCGTCACTTCCTTCGCCTTCGCCGCCTCGGTCTGGGCCTCGTCGCGGGCGCGAGCGGTCCTTCGCTGCTGCACCATTGCCAGGATCCCCGATCCCAGTACCAAGCTGGCAATAACAGCAGTCGCGCCCACCGCCCACCGGTTTCGCCGTGCGAAGCGACTTGCCACGTACAGCGCACTTGGGGCCCGCGCCGTCACTGGCTCGTGCGCGAGCCACCGCCGCAGGTCGTCTGCGAGGGCCATCGCTCCCGCATAGCGCCGCTCCGGATTCGGATCGACCGCCTTGAGCACGATCCAGCCGAGGTCCGATTGAAGCAGCCGCGCGAGCGCTGGGCGCGTAGTCGACCGCGCCATCGCCACCGACTGCTGCGCCTCCGCCAGCCGCAAATACCGTTCGTCGAGGCGCGGCGGCGTTCGATCGTCGAGAGTCGACAGCGCCAGCACCTGCTCCTCGTCATACGGCAGGTGCCCGGAAACCAATTGGTACAGCAGCACGCCAAGCGCGTATACGTCGCTCGCCGTCGTCACCGCCTCGCCGCGAATCTGTTCCGGGCTCGCGTATGCCGGCGTGATCGGCCGCCCCTGCTGCGTTAGGATTGACGGAGTGGCGCCGTCGGCCGCCTCGAGGACTCGCGCGATCCCGAAGTCCAGCAGCTTTGGCGTACCGTCGCCACGGACGAGGATGTTCCCCGGCTTGAGGTCCCGATGCACCACGAGGTTCCGGTGTGCGTACTCCACCGCGTTCAGCACCGCGAGCATCAGTTCCACGCGCTCGCGTACCGTGAGCGCGCGCTCGTCGGCCCATGCGTCGATCGGCATGCCGTCGACGAGTTCCATCACGAAGTACGGCGTCCCCTCGTCGGTTACGCCGCCATCGAGGAGCATCGCGATGTTCGGGTGTCGCAAGCGCGCCAGAATCTGTCGCTCCGCCTGCAGGCGCGCGACGCGCTCCGGCGTCTCGAGTCCTACGGGGAGGAGCTTGAGCGCGACTTCGTGCTCGAACTCTCCGTCCGTTCGCTCCGCGCGGTACACCACCCCCATCCCGCCGCGGCCGAGCAGCTCTACCAGGCGATATCGTCCGATGCGCCGAGTCGTCTCCAACGCGCCGGAGGCGAACGGCATGCCTAACCGTTCCGAGAGACGCGCGGCGAACGCGTCCACATCGGTCGCCGCCGCCACCAGACGCTCCACGTCGTCCCGCAGCGATTCGTCTCCTGCGCTTTCCACGCGGATCACCCCTGCTCGCTGCGCATCTGGCACCGCCAGCGCCGCTTCGAGGATCGCTTGCGCCCTCGCCCACCGCTCCGCGTTCATGCTCATGCTATGAGCCGAGTGCCGGAGGTGGGGCGTCATCCAGTTGCGTCCTCAGCCAGGCCGCTGCCGCCGTCCAGTCCCGCTTGACCGTGGCAGTACCGCAGCCGAGGGCCTCGGCGATCTCGTTGATCTCCATGCCGGCGTAGATGCGGCATTCGACCACTTGTGCCTGCCGAGGGTGGAGGGCGCGCAGGCGCTGAAGCGCGTCGTCGACCGCGAGCGCGAGGTCGAGCGACTCGTCGTGGCCGAGCTCGAGCCGATCGATCGTGACCGGCCGGGCACCGCTGCCGCGTTTTAGCGCGCCTCGTTGGCGGGCGAGGTCGACGAGGACCTGTCGCATCGCAGTGGCGGCGACTGCCATGAAGTGTGCGCGGTCGTTGAACGGGCGCGGCGATCCGCCGGCGAGTTTGACGAAGGCTTCGTGGACGAGGCCGGTCGTGTTGAGGGTGGCGCTGACCGATTGGCGCTCGCGATGTGCGAGGCGGGAGAGTTCGTCGTAGAGGAGGGCGAAGAGGTCGCTGAGGGCTTGTCGATCACCCGAGCGCAGCTGCGCGAGGAGCGCTTCGAGGCGTTGCTGGCTGTGCTGGAGGCTGGGAGGGGGAGCGGACATGGCCATCGTCCCGAAGGGAGCGCACGGTGCGGCGCGTTTGGGGAGCGTGGGGGCGGGGCGGTCGCGAAGCGCGGCGCTGAGGGGTGATAATGTGAAGGGAGTGCCGCTCTTCGATCGCAACATACGTGCGCAGGCCGGGGGCGCACCAGCAACTCACCGCCGCTGACTCATCCGTAGCCTACCGAGCGGCTCCACCCTTGAGCAGTCCGAGCGGATCCTCCGGGTCCACGCCGTCGTCGAAGACCCGCTGGCGATCGCGGTGTGTCAGCTTGTAGACGGCGCCGAGCCAGTTGTTGAAGAATGCCTTCCCGCTATCGCCCCAGGTGTTGTCGAGTAGCTCCAGGACGCGCTGTTCGGGGAAGGTAGGGCAGGGCTCGCCTCGATCGCGGGCCGAGCGTGCCTCGTCCCACCAGCGTTCGACCACGGCGGCCGCCGCGTCGGAGAAGTAGTGCTCTGGATACGGAGGGACGTCGAGGCGATCGCCCGCAAACCAGCGTTGGGCCTCCCGCACGTACTCCTTGAGCAGCGAGTTGATGTCGTATTCCGGGTGCCCCTGGAAGTAGACGACGCGGAACTGGTCGGCGCTCACCGCCAGGTGCACACCTCCCTCCGCGCTCTCGGCGAGCACCGTGAGCCCCGCCTGCTCGAAGTGCGCCCGGTCGATGTCGTTATTGCGCGAATGCGGGACATCGAAGCGCGTGTTCACGTCGCGAAGGAGCGGGTGCCCCGGCCTCGTCACGCGGTGGTTGTACACCCCCCAGCGCTTGTTAGGCAGCGGGACCCGATCGATCCCGTGGAAGTGCTTGAGGAGGGAGTGCGTGGCGAGGCACGAGCAGAGGACTGATGTGACGTGCTGCGACGCCCACTGGATGACCTGCTCGAGCGGCTGCCAGAACGGTTCTTCGTCGAGCGCCGGGTTGGCGACGTTGGCGCCGGTGATGATGAGCGCGTCCAGGCCCTCGGAACGCAGCGCATCGAACGTGGTGTAGTGCCGGTCGATGTAGGCGCGCGTCTCGTCGTTCCGCTCGATGCCCGGGACCGTGAAGAGGTGCACGTACATCTGCACGATCTTGTTGGAGTTGCCAACCATGCGGAGGAACTGGCGCTCGGTGACGCGGAGGGCGGCGTCGGGCATCATGTTGAGGAGCCCGATGTGGAGTTCGCGGATGTCCTGGTGGAGGGCGCCGTCGAGGGAGAGGACCTCGTGGCCGGCGCGGCGGAGGTCGTCGAAGGTGGGGAGGGGGGTGTGGGCGACGAGGGGCATGGGGGGAAGATATTGGGGCGATGCCCTGAGTCATGCGGCGCGGTTCTGAAGATGTCGAGGCCGCCTTCCCGCGTGCGGGCTATGATCGCGACTCGTCAGGCGACTACCAGGAGCGACGTGCCTAGGATGGCGAGGACGCGTTCGGAGAAGCAGCGGCTGGCCTTACGTCTCCCCTTCGCGTCAAAACATCCAGCCTCGCGTCAAAAGAATCTTTCTTGCGACAATAGAGGCGAAAATTGGCCTCGTAGACGGTCACGAGAGTGGACGGCGCAAGCCGGGGAGCGATTCCCTCAGGACGCGATCTTGAGGAACTCCGCCACCCGCCCCCCCACCCCCCCCGTCGTCCCAGCCGAC
>CAZWVG010000234.1:0-9117 GCA_964637355.1 uncultured Gemmatimonadaceae bacterium | reverse complement strand
TTCCCTACGTGACGTGGGCCAACGTATCGAACCAGATGGCGCAGCAGGAAGAGCGGAATACGGGGCGTAGCCTGACGCTCGACGAGCGTCGGCGAGTAGAGGATCAGGCCTTCGAACAGCTGGTCTCGAATATCCTGCTCGAGCAGGAGTACAAGCGCCGCGGCATCACGGTCTCGGATCAGGAAATCATCGAGGCGTCGCAGCAGAGCCCACCGCCCGAGCTGATGCAGAGCCCCGACTTTCAGACCGACGGACGCTTCGACATCGCAAAGTATCGTCGCTTCATCGGGAGCGCTGCTGCGCGTTCGCAGGGCGTCCTCGTGCAGCTCGAAAACTACTATCGGCAGGAGATTCCCCGCGCGAAGCTCTTCGACCAGCTCGCCGGTGACGTCTTCATCTCCGATGCCAAGCTGTGGAGCGTGTACAAGGACCTCAACGACTCCACGCAGGTCAGCTTCGTGAAGTTCGACGCTTCCACCGTCTCCGACTCGTCGGTAACGGTGCCGGAGAGCGAGCTGCGCTCGTACTACGACAAGAACAAGGCGCAGCTCGAACGTCCGGGGCGCGCCGTGGTCTCGATCATCTCGGTCCCCCGCACGATCTCGGCGGCCGACACAGCGGCAACGCGCGAGCGCGCGGTCGCGCTCCGCAACGAGATCGAAGGCGGCGCCAAGTTCGAGGACGTGGCGCGACGTGAATCCGCCGACACGATCTCCGGCAAGGATGGCGGATCGCTCGGCACCGGAGGCAAGGGGCGCTTCGTGAAGGACTTCGAAGACGCTGCCTACGGCCTCAAGGTGGGCGAAGTCTCGCAGCCGGTGCTCACGCAGTTCGGCTACCACCTGATCAAGGTCGACTCGCGCAAGGGCGACACGCTGACCATGCGGCACATCCTCGTGCGCATCCAGCAGTCCGACTCGTCGGCGACTCGCTCCGACCGCCTGGCCGATTCGCTCTCGCGCATGGCCGCGGCGCAGGAGTCACCGGCGAAGTTCGACAGCGCCGCGAAGGCGCTCAAGCTCCCCGTGTCCACCGCCGTCGCCATCGAAGGCGAGCCGCTGATGGGGAATGACGGACGCCCGATTCCGAGCGTCAGCGCCTGGGCGTTCGGCGGCGCCAAGGTTGGCGAGACGAGCGACCTGTACGACTCCGACGAGGGGTATTATGTGGCGCGACTCGACTCGCTCACGGCGGGCGGCGTGCCGAGCTTCGAGAACGCGAAGGACGAGATTCGTCGCCAGCTCATCTCGCGACACAAAGCGGAGTCGCTCGTGCCGAAGGCCGAGGCGCTGGCCAAGGCGGCAGCATCGTCCACGCTCGAGTCGGCGGCGGCGGCCAGCGGATTGACCGTCACCAAGACCGACATGTTCACGCGCCCGCAGTTCGTCGCCGGGCTGGGACGATTCAACGCCGCGATCGGCGCTTCCTTCTCGCTTCCGGTCGGGCAGGTGAGTGCGCCGATCGTCACCGACGATGGCGTCTACGTGCTGCGCGTCGAGCGTCGCGTGGAGGCCGACAAGGCAAAGTGGGAGGCGCAGAAGGAGACGCAGCGCCGCGAGGCGGTGAGCTCGATCCAGCAGCTGCGCGTCCGCACCTTCCTGCGCGAGATGCGCAAGCAGGCGAAGGTCGAGGATCATCGCAAGGAGCTGAACTCGCTCGCCCGCCAGCAGACGAGCTGACGTTCGTTAGGCGCCCGCGTACGAGAGGGCGCCGGGAGTGCGCGAACTGGGGTGCCAGCTGCCCACAACGAAGTGCAGCAGGAACGACGAAGGGCGCCACCGGATGGTGGCGCCCTTCTGTCTTCCCCAGCGTCGCCTGGAATCCAGGCGCCGCGCTCGTCGCTCAGGAAATCAGCCGCTTGGGCTCGGGACGGGACTCGTCCTCCTGCCGCACCGGCTCGGCGGAGCGTTGCGGGAACGAATCGCGAGTCTCCTCCTTGAGCGAGCGATCCACCTCCGAGAGCCCCTTCTTGAACTCCTTGATGCTCTTGCCGAACGACGACCCGATCTCCGGCAGACGGCGCGCCCCAAAGAGGAGCAGCACCACCACGAGAATCAGGAGGATCTCCATGAAACCCAGGTTCCCGAAATTCATACGATCTCCTAGAAAAGCGATCGCGCGATGAGGTAGGCGATCAATACCCCGACGAGGCTGAGAAGTGACACATCGAGCGCTACCGGCCCCAATGCGAACTTCAAGATAACAAGGTCAACCTGCAAGGGGCCAAGAGAAGGTGTCACCCCTGTGGTTAGCAATTCTTTGACGGCGCCGAGGGGGAGAAACTTGCGAGAGAACTGGGTCAGGAAGCCGCCAACGATGAACCCCACGGCCAGGACGATGCCGTGAAAGAGCGGGCGGCGGGTCGAAGTCCCCTTGGCCATCAGAAGCGCCGGTCGAGGACATAGGCGAGCGCGTCGTAGAGCGCATCGCGCGCATCGCTGGCAGGAAGGTCGGCGAGCGACTCTTCGGCCTGCGAGGCGAATTCCTCACCGCGCCGCCGGGCGTACTCGAGCCCCCCTGCCCCGCGCACGATCTCCACAACGGCGGCGATCTGGTCGTCGCCCGGGACGGCGGTACTGAAGAGGCGCTCGATTTCCTTCCGCCCCGTCGCATCCACGCGTCGCAACGCCTCAATCAAGGGGAGCGTGACCTTGTGCTCCTTGAGGTCGAGCCCTGTCGGCTTCCCGGTCGTGCCGGAATCCTCGGTGTAGTCGAGGAGGTCGTCCTGCACCTGGAACGCCATCCCCAGCCGCTCCCCAAAGCGCGACAGCGGCGCGCGATGGCGCGGTGCCCCGCACAGCGCACCGACTTCGCACGCCGCCTTGAAGAGCGCCGCCGTCTTGCACTTGATGAGGAACTCGTAGTCGTCCTCGGTGAAGCCGAGCGCGTCGAGCGCACCGAGCTGGCGCATCTCGCCGACCGTGAGCTCGTTCGCCGCATTCGCAAAGACGCGCAGCGCCTCCATGTCGTCGAGGCGCACGAGTTCCTGGATTGCGCGCGAGTACAGGAAGTCTCCGGCGATCACCGAGACCTGGTGCGTGAAGAGCGAATTGATCGTCGGCATCCCGCGCCGCAGCACGGAGTGATCGACCGCATCGTCGTGCACCAGCGTCGCGAGGTGAATCAGTTCGAGAACCGCCGCATAGGCCGCGGCGCGCGGCTCGCCGCCGCCTTCGGTCTCGCTCGAGAGGAGAAGGAGCGTCGGACGCACCATCTTCCCCTTCATGAGCATCAGGTGCTCGTTGACGCCGCGGAAGAACTCGCTGTCGATCGCCACGATGCGCCACATCTCGTCGTGCACGCGCGCGAGCGGAGCGGCGACCGGAGCCTGGATGTCTTTGAGCGAGGCGCTGCTGGAGGAGTCGGTGCGGGGTCTTGCGGTCACTGAGTTATTTGCTCGATGGCGGCCACGCGCTGCGCAACATCGCGGAACTCGATGTCGACGGCAAACACCCGCTGATAATAACGAAGCGCATCAGCATGGCGTGACAGGACTTCGCTCGCGTACCCCAAGAGATATAACACCCCCACCAACTGCTGGTCGTCGGCGCGGGTCGACTCGACCCCGCGGTACAGCAGGGTGAGCGCGACCTCGTACTGTCCCTTCTCGACGAAGCACTGCCCAAGCGCCTCATACGAGCGCACGCGGTGCGTGTCTCCGCGGAGCGACTTCTGGAACTCGGCGATCGCCTCGTCGACCAGCCCCATTTCCTTGTAGGCCACACCGAGATCGTAATGCGATGCGAAGTCCTCGTCCTCGACGTTCGCCGCGACCCCTTCCTTGAATCGCCGGAGCATCTCGTCGAAATCGGCCTGCTCGTCGCCGGTGGGAGCCGGATCGGACGTAACCATCCTGGTCGACCGGACCGGTTCGTCGTCACGCAGCCAGCTCCCCAGATCGATGAAATCGTCGTCCGGACCGCGTCCGTTGCCGCGCGTGCCAGACGGCAGTGCTGGCTCGACCGGCACTCCCCCGATCACCGGGACGGCGCCTGACGATGCGGCAACCGGAGTCGCCGAGCGCGGAGTGCCCCCTGGGACGCGGCCGAAGTCCGCGGAGGGGGTCGCGATCGCTCCGGACGAGAACGGCGTCGCGTACGCCGCCGCGCCCAGCGGCGGGGTGGCGGATCCGTCGTGATGTGCGAAGTCGTCGCCCACCAGCGGCTGCGCCCCGCTCGCGAGCTCCACGATCGGCGGGGCAGCGAAGGCCTCGTCGATCTGGTCGTCGAGGCTCGGTGCCGGGAAGGGCTCGACCAGGTCGTCTGCCGATGCCTCAACCGAATCGAGCGAAGCTTCAGCACCGACTGGATCCGTGAGGCTCTCGCTCTCCTCCGCGAGGGTCTCGTGACCCTCGCTCACCGAGGGCGCTATGTCGTACTCCGAGACGGCTTCTCCCTCGAGTTGCGCGTCTTCAGCGAACGCCGCCGGCGTCGATTCAGCAGCGTCGGGCGAGATGACAACGACGCTCTGCTCGGCCGCCGTCGTCGTCGCATCGGTCGCATCGGTCGCATCGGTCGCATCCGTCGCGTCGCCAACGGCCGCCAGCGCGTCGAATCGTCCCTCAGGCGCGCTGGCGTCAACGGCGTCGTCAGAGGATGAGGATGTCCCGATGGAAGCCGCTCCGTCCTGCGACCCACTGGCGGCCGCGGCGGACGTCTGTTCGCGTTCGAGCGCGACTACCTCGCGGATGTCGGTCGCGTCCTCGAGCTCCGCCGCAACCGCTTCGGCTTGCGACGCCGCTGGTGCCGGCGGTGTTGTGAAGAGCGAGTCGGCGATGATCGGAAGCTCGGCCGAGATGCTCGTCACGTCGCGCTCTGGCGTGCGCGGAATCGAGCGGTCGAACATGGAGACCATGTCGGCCGGACTGGGCGCCGGCGCGGACGGCGAGGCCGGTGGCGTGGCACCGCGCTGGGCGAGCTCCTCGTCGCTCAGAAGCCCAAGGGCGAAGCGCGCGCGTCCGTTCCCCGGCGAGAGCTCGAGCACGCGCGAATAGACGACGCGCGCCTTCTCGGGTTCGCCGCTCCGGAAGAGCGAGTCGGCCAGTTCGACGTACGCCTCGACGAGACGCACGCGATCGTTGGAGCGCACCGCGTACTCGACGCGCTTCTGGTGATGTCGCACCGACGTCGGCACGACGCGCAGCACGACGTCGGCGACGCGGCGCGCATTCTCGAGGTCACCGGCCAGCTCGAAGCCGCGCATCGCGACATCGAGCTCCTCGAGCCCCTCGATGCGGCTCCCCTGGTCGAGGAGGGCCTCGCCGAGCTGGCGCCGCAGGGTGAGGTTCTCGGGCTCGAGCTCGATGCGGCGGCGCAGCTGCGCCTCCACTCCACCGAAGGACAGCGACCGACGCGGTGTACCGCCGCGCGACTCGGCGGGTGCGAGTTCGCCCGACGCCTGCTCGCCACCGTTTGTCGCGCCGCTGTCCGTCGCGCCATCATCCGGCGGTGTGGTCCCGTCACCCTCGCCGTTCTCGTTGGGCGGCCACATCAGCGCCGCCGAGAGGTCGTCCCAGCGCGCGCGCGGGCGCGTAGGCACGTCGCCACCCGGCGGACGGATCGCCGAGACTTCGCCCGAGACGAGTCCCGCCATGCGTTCGTCGTGCCACTCGCCGTCGATAAGGACTTCGGGGGCGTCGTCGTCGGCCCACTCGTCTTCGCTCTCCCCCTCGTCGCCCCCGGCGTCCGGCGCGTCGAAGGAGTCGCTGCGCTCGTCCGGTGCATCGTCGAACAACGGGGCGGGCTCGAAGTCGAGCGCCCCACTGTCGCCAAAGGTCGGCGGCTCGCCGAGCAGGTCGTCGGTGCTCGGCGGCTCGAGGTCGATGGGGACGATGAAGTCGACGTTAGGCGGCGACATGAGGTCGTCGACCTCGAGCAGCGGGAGTTCCACGTCGCCTTCACTGAAGGCAGAAGCGATCGCCTCTCCGCCGAGTTCCGGCGTGCTTGTCGGTGCCTCGATGTCGAGCCCACGATCGAGCATGAGCGCCCGGAGTGCGTCGACATCGAGGGCACTCCCGGCGACCACCGGGTCGTGTGCGCGCTCATCTCCTTCCCGCTCGGCGGGCGCAGCGTCGGACGACGAATCGCCGTCGTGGCGCATGAAGGGCGGGAGGAGTTCGTCGAGCAGATCGAACTCCGGTTTCGCCTCCGAGGCAGTCGTGTCAGACGACGCCTCCGTCGACGACGCTTCGGCCCCTCCGTCGGCCGCAACGCCGTCCACCGTGCCATCGTCGGAGCGTTGCAGCTCCACACGCGCCTCGCCGGCGTCGGCCGACACCTCGACGTGCTCGTCGCGTGCGATCGCCTCGTTCGTCTCGTTCGGCTCGTTCGCCTGCTCCTGGGGCTGCGTGTCGAACGACGCGTCGACGGTCGCCGGCACCTGCGAGTCAGCTCCCTCGACCGCCGCGTCGGAGACAGCTAACTCTTCGCTGCCTGTCGAGGCGAGCGACACCTCGGCACCTTCGGGCGTGTCCGACGCCGCCTCTCCTTCATTTGCGGCGTACGACTCGGCGATATCCACATCGGCGGCCGCTTCGAGGTCCGAAGCGGAGTCGACCGGCTCGTCGTACGAGTTGTCGGCCGCCGGGTCGCTGCGCATCTCCTCGCTGACAGGGACCGAAAGGGGCGACGACATGCGGGCGAACGCTTCTTCCAACGTCTCCGCCGGCGCCTGCTCATTTTCGGCGGAGCGCACGACGCCTTCCTCGTCCGGCGACGAGGCGGTGGCCTCGACGTCGTCGCCCTCCGACGCCTCGCGCTGGAGCGACACGCCGTCGGCGGGCTCGCTGCCCGACGACTCGCCACTTGGCGATTCGCCGTCTGGCGACTCTCCGTTTGGCGACCGGCCTTGCGACGACGCGCCGTCTGGAGCGGCATCGAACGCAACCGCCGGAAGTCCAAGCGGTGTGAGAAGGCGGTCGAGCGAGAAGTCATCGCGCGCGCTGAGCGCCGCCTCGACCCAGGAGTCGGGCGTTTCGTCGCCGTTCAGCGAGAACTCCTCGCGCAGCGAACGACGCGTCTCCTCATCGATCTCTTCCGAGGGGACGGCGAGGAGTTCGTCGGTGGGGCGCCCCGATCCGTCCTGCGCAACGAGCTCCGCGGTGTCACGCGGTGCACGCTCGCGGGGAAGTTCCTCCGGCGTGGCGCCGATCGCGACGGGATCGGCCGATCCGGTCACCGGCCACTCGAGACTGGGCGACGCGTCGAGCGTCTCCCTAACTGGCGGAAGCGAGAGCAGGTCGATGCCTGCCGGGGTATCGTGCCCCACCGGCTCCGGAATCACCGGCGAGCCGATCGGCGTCTCCATCACGCGCAGCAGGTCCAGGCGGGGATCGTGCGAGTCGAGGAGCGGGAGGTCCGACGGGAGCGCGAGGTCGTGGGCACTGCGTGCGGCGACGACAGTGCCGCTCTCCTCGACGGGGAGCGCGAGGTGGGCGAACTCCTCGCCAGTCATCGGCGGCGTGTCGATCAACGGCGCGAGCGACGGATGCGTCCCCGTGAGCGAGACGCGCGGCGACTCGAGGCCGCTCACGTGCGGGACCGGCTCGACCGGCTCGCTCCACGAATCAGCCTCGATCGTCAGGAGCGACTCGGTAGGAACGTCGCGCTTCTCGCTCTCGTCGCTCGCCTGCACCAACCCAACGATCTCGGTGGGGGTCGGCGTGGCGACGTCGGCGCGATCGCTCGCCGTCGACACGAAGCCATCCACCTGCCGCGCGCCGACGGGGGCGTCGTCTTCCTCGTCGTCGGCGTCGGGGTGGAAGGTGAGGACGAGCCCCTCGAGCGCGGGGACGACATCGACTCCCGCAAGCGCCGTGTCGATCGCCTCGGGCGCACTCTCGGCGATTGCTTCCTCGCGCGCCGCCGGCGCCTCCGCGGCTTCGAGGTCGAGGAAGATCAGGTCATTTTTCTTCTTTAGTCCCGGCGCCGCTTCCGCCTGGCGCGGCTCTGCGTCAGGGTCGATCGCCTTCATGCGATCGATGGTCGCCTTCGCCTCGACCTCGCGCCCTTCCTCCTCGAACTTGAGGTACAGCGTCTCGAGCTGCTCGACCGCCTCCGACTTGCGATTCTCCTTCTGCATCCAGTCGGCCAGCATCAACCGGATGTCGTCCTGGTCGGGGCACAGGTCGGCGAACTCCTTGAGCGCACGGAACGCCTCGTCGGTGTGCCCCGACTTCTGCATGCGTTCGGCGTACTCGAGGAAGTTCTTCTTCGCGTCGCTCTTGAAGCCCTTCTTCGCCGAGATCTTTCCGAGCTTGTAGTAAACCGACGTGCGAGCGGGGGACTGACGGAGAACCTTGTTGCAGAGCGCGATGGCGTTGTTCAGGAAACCGCGCTCGGCGTAGACGTCGACGGCTTTCTCGTAGTAGGCGAGCGCCTCGGAGACGTTCCCCTGCCGCTGCAGGAGGTCACCGACGCGGTTGTACAGCTGCAAGTCGGCGTCATCGAGGTCGCGACCGGCTTCCTCGAGGAGCTGGATGTAGAGCGAGAGCGCGCGATCGAACTGCTTCTTCTGCTCGAAATCCGACGCCTTCTTTTTCAGCTTGGCGATGTTCGGGTTCGCCATCAGCGCGACTCACCCCGACGAAGGCGGGGACCGGAACGACCGACGCTGGTCGCGCGGCTCGCGCTCCGTGCGTCGCTCGCGCTGCTCGCGCTTCTGGCGATGCTCACGCCGCGCATGGCACGCCTCGCACCCAGGTCGCCTGGCAGCGGCGATCGCCGTACCAGTACGGGATCTCACGCACGTCGTCCACGTCGAAGAGGGCGAGGTCGGCGGAGAATCCAGGGGAGAGCTGCCCGGTCTCGTGCGCGAGGTCGAGCGCCGCCGCGCCATTGACGGTGGCGGCGAGGATGGCCTCGGACGGCGACAGACGCAACTGACTCACGGCGATAGCGAGCATCAGCGGAAAATTCGGTGTCGGCGACGTACCGGGATTGAAGTCCGTTGCCAGGGCCACGGCCGCCCCCCCATCGAGGAGCGCTCGCGCTGGCGCGTGGCGTTCCTTTCCCAAGAACAGCATGGTCCCCGGGAGCAGTGTCGCCACCGTAGCCGACGACGCGAGCGCCCGAATCCCCGCGTCCGAGATGGCGGCCAGATGGTCCGCCGACGTCGCCC
>CAZWVG010000233.1:0-9177 GCA_964637355.1 uncultured Gemmatimonadaceae bacterium | reverse complement strand
ATCTGCTCGCCGCGCAGCTCCGACTTGAGGAACTCGGCGCCGCCGACGAGGAGCGACGCGGCACCTCCAAAGCCATTGAGCAGGGCGACCATCTGCGGCATCGACGTCATCTTCACCGAGCGCGCCATCCACCAGCCGATCGCCGATCCCGCCAGGAGCCCGGCGATGACCGCCGACGGCGAGAGGATGTGGAGGCCGAGCAAGGTGACGACGATGGCGATGAGCATCCCCACGCCGGAGGTCGCATTCCCCTTCCGGGCGGTGGCGGGGCTCTGCAGGTCCTTGAGGCCGACGATGAACAATACGGCCGCGACGAGATACAGCAGCCGTTCGATCGCAGGTGAGATCACTTCGGCTCCTCCTTGCGGAACATCTGCAGCATGCGGTCGGTGACGGCATACCCGCCGACGACGTTCATCATCGCGAAGGCGACGGCGAGGAAACCAAGGACCGAGGAGATCCAACCCAGCCCTTCGGCGGCCACGATGAGCGCGCCGACGACCGTGATCCCCGAGATGGCATTCCCGCCCGACATGAGCGGGGTATGCAGCGTGGGCGGAACCCTACCGATCAGCTGCGCGCCGAGATACGTGGCGAGCACGAAGATGACGATGCCGGTGATGAGGGTGTCGGACATGTGATGGGACGGGAGACGGGAGACGGGAGACGGGAGAGCGTTAGGCGCGGCTGCTGCCGTCGTGGGCGACGCACATGGGGCCGACGATTTCGTCGTCGAGGTTGAGCGTGAGGGCGCCGTCCTTGATCATGTGTTGCAGGAGCGTGAGGACGTTCTTGCTGAACATCACGCTCGCGTGGAACGGGATCGAGCTCGGGAGATTCACGGCACCGACGATCGTGACGCCATTCACGTCGATCACTTCTCCGGCTTTCGTCAGTTCGCAGTTGCCCCCGCTCTCGGCGGCCATGTCGATCACCACCGTGCCGGGGCGCATGCTGTGGACCATCTCCGCGGTGATGATGCGAGGAGCGGCGCGCCCGGGAATCTGCGCCGTGGTGATGATGATGTCCTGCGTCGTCACGTGCGTGGCGAGTGCGGCGAGCGTCTTCGCCTTCTCCTCTTCGGTCTGCTCGCGGGCGTATCCCCCCGCCGCTTCGGCGTCGGCTTGCGGCTCGGGACCGATGAAGGTGGCGCCAAGAGAGAGTACTTGTTCGCGCGCAGCGGCACGCACGTCGTAGCCGGAGACGACGGCACCCAGGCGCCGCGCCGTGGCGATCGCCATGAGCCCCGCCACGCCGGCGCCGACGATGAATGCTTTCGCCGGCGGAATGTTGCCGGCGGCGGTCGTCAGCATCGGGAGGAGCTTCGACGTGTGCGTGGCGGCGATCAGTACCGCCTTGTATCCCGCGACCGTCGCCTGCGAGGAGAGGATGTCCATCGACTGCGCGCGCGTGATGCGCGGGACGCGCTCGAGCGCGAGGGCGGTTGCCTTGCGCGCGTTCAGTGCATCGAGCGTGTCGCCGCTCGTCGACGGCTGCAACAACGAGATCACCAACGCGCCTTCACGTACCAACGCCGCCTCGGCGGGCGAGGGGCGCTGCACCTTGCAGACGATGTCGCAGTCGCCGAAGGCGCCGCTCGCGTCGTCGACCAGGTCGGCGCCCGCGGTGGCGTACGCCTCGTCGGTGATGAACGCGTCGACGCCGGCCCCGCGCTGCACACGAACATCGACACCGGCCTTCTTGAGTCGCGCGACGCTTTCGGGTACCAGGGCCACTCGCCGTTCTCCGGCGGTCGTCTCGCGGGGAACTCCAATGCGCATGTCGGAAGATCCTGAAGGGAAAAGGACGCGGGAACCTGCGGTCCGTGACCGCGCGGCACAAGGCGTGGGGCGTGCGAGGATCCCGTTAGGCGGGCGCGGGGAGGACGGTCAGCGCGGCAGGTACTTTGGCGGGAGCTCGTTCCCCGGACGCTCGGCGTCCCAGAAGATCGAGACGATCCACCAGCGCGCGCCATCGTGGAGGAGTTGGATCGAGTTGATGCCACGCGCGAAGGGCTTCTCGGACGGGTCGCCGGTGCGGCGCGACTCGTACGTCGAGAAGGCATGCGTGATGTTCCCGTACGTCTCGCTGACGCGGTGAATCTCGCGCTCGAAGAAGCCCGACTGCTCGAGGCGCGCGCCGGCGGCATTCACGTAGTCGTCGGCGGACCACATGACGACGTCGGCCTTCCCGTTAGGCTTGGCGCGCGTCGGCATGAGGCGGGCGTTGGGCGCCATGAGCGATCGAAAACGATTCCAGTCGCGCTTCTGCCCCGCCGGTCCCGAGATCACGTCGTAGAGCGCGGCGAGGATCGCATCGACGGAGCCCACGTCGGCCGGCGCCGCTTCGGGGCGCGGCGAGGTGTCGATCGAGGGCGGGCGTAGCGCGGGCGCCTGTGCGTGCAGCATACCCGACGCGAGGAACGTGACCGCGCCGATGGCCAGCAAGCGAAGCTTCGACATGGCAAACCGGGAATGGAGAGAGCAGGGACGACTCGCGACGCTCCCACGGCGGCGAGGGGGGCGACGGTGGCAAGAAGGTAGGGCGCGTCGCAGCGAGCCACCATGCGCGAATCCCTGACCTGAGGAGAGAAGACGAGAGGACGGGAAGACGAGAAGACGAGAAGACGAGAAGACGAGAGAGGCCTGCGCGAGGGCGGCGCTTGCGCGCAGCGACCGCGTGGCAGCTGTGCGATGCCCGCAACGCTTCTCTCCAATTCGTTGTAGCGCTCGCTCGGCACGCCCCGGAACGAATCTCCTGGCCCGCTCGATTTCGCGGTGTGGGGCGGAACGACCGATTTCTGATAATCTGCGTCGCGCGGCTCTGTTAGTCGCTGTTTGACAATGGGTTACGTGGTAGCAGCTGCAATTTCCCCGCGGTCATCCTGACCGAAAATCGGACAAAATGCGCATCGGCACCATTCCCGCATTTGGTGCCAAACAGTCGCCATCTCGTGATTTGAGTCACCGGAAACTGTTGCCGCATCTCACATGAACGCCTCCTTCCTTCGCAACGCCGCTTCGCTCGCCGCCATCGTTCTCCTTTGCTCCGGATGCCGCGCATTCGAGCCCGAAGGGGCGGCGCCGCTCCAGGTGCCGGCGACGTACGCGACGTGGTGGGCCGAGCTTGAACAGTGTGCGCATCGATCCGCGAACCTCGAGCGCATTCGCTTCTGGAAGGTGAAGGGCGAGGAGTTCGCCTGCCCCAACGGTCCAACCTGCGCCGGCCGCTGGCAGTCACCCCATCACGTGTACATCGCCGAGCGCTGGATCGACAATCCGTCGCTGGTCAAGCACGAAATGCTGCACGACCTGCTCAACACCGGCGAGCATCCGCCCGAGATTTTCGGCCCCGCCGGATGCAACGTCCTGTGGGATCCCGCCCCGGCCGTCGCCGGCTCGTAAGGCGAGCCGGCTCCAGCCACGCCGACCTGCTTACGGTCGGTAGGTGACACTCACATACGGGCGGATCTTCTCGCGGTACGGCTCATCCATCGAGTAGCCGACACCAAAGCGCACACGTGTCTCGGGGAGTCGCGCGAAGCCGATCCCCGAAAAGCGCCAGTCCTGTTCGGCGCCGAGGATGCGCTGGTAGTGCACGAGCTTGTCGCCGGCCGTGACCCACACGGCGTACGGCGTGACGCCGAAGAGCTGCGTCGAGAGCCGCCCTAACGCGACCTTGCGTCCCGACGCGTAGCCAACCGGGACCGACGGAAGCGAGATGCGCTGCGACAGGAACGAGTGGTCGATGAACGGGATCACCGTCCCCCCCACGGCGAACTGCTCATACGCGCGCCCGAACTCGCCCGGGCCCGCGGTCGTCGTCGCACCCACGGTTGCCTCGGCGCGGATCGAACGGCGCGAGTTTCCGAAGGAGAGTGCCCCCGTCGTGAGGGTGCGCGACCACGAGTCGCCGCCGGTCCCCCCCTGTGCGGCCTGTGCGTAAACCTGCGGGCGCAGCGCGAGCCCGTGCCAGGTCCACGTGAGGCGTCCGCGAAAATCGGCGAAGCCCATGCTTCGCCCCGCGTGGTCGAGCTGGTTGCCGTCGACTTGCGCCACGCTCCCGCCGGCGCGCATCGAGACGTCCCACGCCCCGCCCGAGCGATCGAAACGTGCCGCGGCACCTAACCCCGTGAAGCGGGCATCGATATCGAGCGAGGCGAACGACCCCGACACCTGCTCCGACGGCGCGTGCTCGCTGTACCACGCGCTCGACTCGAGCTTGATCGGCCACAGGCGCACCGCGGTCGCGAGCGAGCCGCCGCGCCAGGCTCCGCGCTGTCCGTACGTCCCCTGGCCGACGACGCTGAATCGCCCGACGGGGTCGAGGTTGGCAAGCATCAGCGACGCCATGTCGCCATCGGGTCCGAGGCTAACTCCTGGAAGTAGACGCCACCCGCGTGGCCCGACGCCGTAGTCCTTGGGCCCGCGGACGGGCGCGGTGACGAAGGTGCGCCCGGTCTCCAGCGGCTCGGGTGCCGCGGGGGCGAGGCGTGCGTCGAGCGCGACGACGCGATCGGCACTCCCCGCCGTCGCCCGTTGCAACGAGACTCGGCGCACGTCGTATCCCTTCGCGTGCAGGGCGAGGAACCACACGTCGCCGTTCGGCGCCACGTCGGGCGACGCCACCGACCCGACAACGCGCGTGAGCGTCTTCGGCGCGGCGGTCGCCGGATCGAGCAGCTCGAGGTTGGCGACGCCGCCCCGCTCGGAGACGACGACCAGGCGACCGTCGCGCGTCCACGAAGGTGCATAACGATTCGCCCCGTCTCCCGGGTCGACCGGATGCGCCACGCCGGTCGCGACGTCGACGACGAACGCCCACCAGCGCCCGTCGCGCTGCACGCTCGCCGCGATCTGCTTTCCGTCGGGTGACCAGCGCGGTCGATTCCACACGATGAACGGGGAGCCGGCTACCACCGTCGTCCACGCGCCGTTGGAGAGGTCGACGCGTCCGAGGTCGCACACGCCGGCAACGCAGCGTACCGCGGCCGCCTGGCGTCCATCGGGCGACGGATCGGCCGAGCGAATCCCGGCGCCGCGCGTTACGCGGTGCATTCCGCCGCGCCGCGTATTCCAGATGAAGAGATCCGGGCGGAACGCGCCATCGCCTAACGGTTCATCGCGGCTCACGAGGACGCGCTCGCCATCGGCGAACCAGCGCGGGTTGTCCGCGCCGCGCCCGGCGACGGCGAAAAGCGTATGCTGCACCTTCTTGGGCGGCGGGAAGGAGTCGAACGGGGCGACGTCGAGCGTGTCGCGCGCCACCATGCGCCGCCGGGCGCGAATCACGCCCGAGTCGAGGGGTTCGCGATGCGCCGACCAGACCACCACGCGAGACGGGCGCGTGGCCGAGCGGAGGACCACCGCAACTAGCTCTCCATCTTTGGACACCGCCGGTTCGCCCGTCCCCCAGGTGAGCTTCTGGACCAGCTCTCCCTGCTCGAGCCCCGCCCCTTGCAGCTCACGGCGCGCCTGCAACGCCTTGTCCATCACCTCGGTGTAGAACGCGCCGTAGAGATCGTCCGGTCCCGCGCCATAGACACCGCGGAACGCCTCGCCAAAGCTGCGGCGCTGCCTGGCGCTCATTCGGCGCCACAGGTGATTCAGGCTTTCTTCTCCCTTGCGTTGCGCGAGCCACTCGAGGAACGCGCTTCCCACCAGGTAGCGCATCGCGCCGCCGAGATACGGGCCGGCGACATCGAGCTGCGCGTAGGTCGGAAGCCGCCCTTCGAGCGCCCACTGGCGAAGAACCGCAGCGCGCCCGGCCGAGTGCGGACGTCCGTTGCCGGTCAACTTTCCCTCGATATAGGTCGCGTATCCCTCGATCACCCACGCCGGCGACTTGCGTGCGACCGGACCGATGCGCGACGGAAGAAAGCGCCAAAGGAAGCGCTCACTCCCATTGCGCGGGGCGAAGGTCAGGTGGGCGATGTGGCCATACTCGTGCACCGCCAGCACCTCGCCCCACCCGCGATGTTGCCCAAAGCTGGGAGACGGCGACGGGGGAGTGGGCCAGAGGAAGATCACCGGACCTTCGAGCAGCGGGAGGGCGAAGCCGTTCGAGACATTCGATGGATCTTCGACCATTACCGTGACTTTCGCCGCGGGCGCATTGCCGACCAAGGCGTTCACCGCGGCCGCGTACGACTCCATCCGCTCGGCGACCGGCATGACCCACGTGCGCATCTCTGCGGGGAAGTGGAAACGAAAGTGCGAGGTCTCGGCGGTCTTCCAGTCGCGAGCGGGTCGCGTGAGGTATTGCGCCTCGCCCGCGGTGGACATGACAAAGGTCGCGGCGGCCGCGACCCGGAGAAGATGGCGAAGGCGCATCGAGCGTTTGGGAGAGCGTCGGGCAGATGAACGCGGATCAAACCGAGTATACCACCGCAGCGTGATCCTCCAGTCCCGCTTGCCTCACACGACTATTGTGAGTTTGCGCGCCAATGGCGGTGCCAAGGCTCGTGTGCACCGCTGAAAGCAGAAAGGGACGAGAGCAGTGCTCTCGTCCCTCGAAATTTCCTGCGCCACCGCGCCGGCGGCGCCGAAGATCGTCTGGCTACGCCTTCTTTCCCATCACCGCGTCCTGCAACCACGTCATCGGGATCAGGAAGAGCGGGGTGAGGAAGTGTCCGAGCAGCAAGTTGACCCAGGTGAGCGCCAGGTAAAAGCAGCCAAGCCCGAGGCCGGCCCACAGCGTTCCAAGGGGAGAAGAGTGCTCCACGGTGCGTCCTCGTTGAGGGTGATCGTTTCGACGGCGGAAAGTAGTGTGGGAGTCCGGGGCGCACCAGTCCGCCGCCCCTCGCCAAACTCCCTCGAACGCCCGACCGTTGCTCGCTCCACCGGGCGATACATTCCTATCCATGCGACGCCTCTCGGTCGCCGAGGTCACCCGATCCGAGTGAATCACACGCTCGCCATCACGCGCACCCGTCTGGACGAAGCCGTCGCTCCGCTGCTCGCGGAACGCGCGCCGTTGGTGCTGGCGGTATCGGGGGGCATCGACTCGATGTCGCTCCTCGACGTGTGCGCGAGCGCTCCGGATCGAGTCGCGCCGCTGATGGTCGCGACGTTCGACCACGGAACGGGGCCAGCAGCGACCGCGGCGAGTGCACTCGCGGAGAACGTCGCGCAAAGGCACGGGATCGACACGGTGACGGGGAAGGGGGACGCCCTCGCCCGCGACGAAGCGACGTGGCGCGAGGCGCGCTGGCGCTTCCTGTGGAGCGTCGCCGAATCTCGAGGGGCGCGAGTGGTCACCGCGCACACCCGCGACGATCAGGTCGAGACGGTAGTGATGCGTGTGCTGCGCGGCGCGGGGGGACGCGGACTGAGTGCGCTGCGTGCTCCGTCTTCGGTGTGTCGTCCGTTTCTCGACATCTCGCGCGCGGAGATCGAAGAGTACGCCGCGTCCAGGCGACTCGCGTGGGTCGATGATCCGTCGAACGCGCGACCGGTGCATCTGCGCAACCGCGTACGTCGCGATCTGCTCCCGGCGCTGCGCGCCTGTGATCCCGCGATCGATGCGGAGCTGCTGCGCCTCTCCGAGGAAGCCGGGCGTTTGCGGGAGTCCTGTGCAGAAATCGTGGGGAGGCTCGTGGTCGACTCGCGTCCGGGGCGGGTGCTCGCACAAGCGGTGCTCGATGACCAGTGGGGAGACGACGCCGCGGCGCTCTTCTGCCAGTCACTCGCCGACTTCGCCGGGCTCGCCCTCGACTGGCGTGGAACGACGCGGCTTGCGGATTTCGCTCGAGCGGGGCGCGTGGGACGGATGATTCCGCTCTCGGGCGGATGGGAAGCGATTCGGCGTCGGGACGCACTCGAGATCCGGCGGCGCGCCGCCCGAACTCCCGATGCGGCGGTGCCGCTCGCCAGCACTGTCACGACGTTCGGCTCCTGGCGCTTTCACGCGCTCGCATGCGACGCCGGCGATGAACTCCCAGCGACGTTGCATGACCACGCCAGCAGCAGTTCGAGTGGCGACTCGCGTCGCGATATCTGGCGCGCCTGGCTCCCGTCCGACGCCCGGCTCGAAGTGCGAAGCTGGCGCGACGGCGACCGAATGATCTCGTCAGGCAGTGGTCAGCGGCGGGTCAAACGGTTTCTTTCAGATGGTCGCGTTGTCGCGGCCGATCGCGCGGGGTGGCCCGTGGTCGTTGCCGATGGCGAAATTGTATGGATTCCAGGAGTACGCCGCGCCCGCGCGGCAACCGCTCGGCCCGGCCGGCCGAGAGTCTGCGTGGTCTGTGAGCGCCTCTACAGTTGATCCGCGTCTCGAAGGACGAGCAGTCAAGCGCGTCGCGTTTTCGGCGCAGGAGATCGGGGAGCGCGTCGCGCAACTCGGCGATGACATCACGCGCGCGTATCCTGAGGGTGATCTTCTCGTCCTTGGATTGCTCAAGGGGAGCTTCATCTTCCTGAGTGACCTGGTGCGCTGCGTCCAGCGTCCCCTCAAGGTCGACTTTCTCGTCGCGTCATCGTACGGGAACGAGACGGAGTCGAGCGGAATTGTGCGTCTGGTGTATGATCCGGAGACCGAGCTCGAAGGGAAACACATCCTGCTCGTGGAAGACATTGTGGACTCGGGGCGAACCCTGAGCCGCGTCATGGACGTATTGCGAGAGCGGAAGCCTCGCTCGCTCGAGATCTGCGCCCTGCTCGACAAGCACGTCGCTACACACCTCAGGTATCCGGCGAAGTTCGTCGGCTTCGATGCCCCCAACGAGTTTCTCGTGGGATATGGGCTCGATCACGCCGAGAGCTTTCGCCATCTGCCATACATCGCGAGTTTGCAGTAACCCGGGACCGCTGACATGCCGCCGATTCCTCCGAAAAAGCAGTTCAACTGGGGTCGCTTCTCGAAGGGGCTCTCCTTTTGGATCCTCGTGATCCTGATCCCCGTCGCAGTGATCCAGTTCTCCGGCGCCAAGGGCGAGCAGCCAACGCAGGTGACCTACTCTGACTATCGGTCCGAGCTGGAGCGCGGGAACATCTCCAAGGCGACGATCCGTGCCGGCAATTCGGTCACGGGTGAGTTCACGCAGCGCATCATGGTCGGTGGGCACGAGGTGAAGAAGTTCACCGTCAAGCTCCCGATGGCCGACTCCCCCGAAGAGGTGAGCGCGCTGCGCGAGAAGAAGGTCGTGATCGACGCGCAGGAAGCGCGCCCGTCGATCGG
>CAZWVG010000232.1:0-9186 GCA_964637355.1 uncultured Gemmatimonadaceae bacterium | reverse complement strand
CGGCGGAACGACTTGTATACGTCACGAATCTCGACCAGCGCCATCGTCGTGCCCCGTGTGGAAGGTGGAAGCTGCAGTTGCAGCGCGCCGCGTTGGGCGCGCGTCGTGTCTACGTGCCGATCCTTACGCGCATTCCGTCGGTAGGAGAATCAATCCCGCCAACGAGCAGCTGCTCGCCCCCGTTGAGTCCCGACCGTACTTCGCGAAAGCCGGCGCTCACCGGTCCCGCTTCGATCTCGCGGCGCACCAGTCGCTCGTCGCGTACGATGAAGACCACGCTCTTCCCGCCGTCCTCGTGCACCGCAGCTTGCGGTACCCGTACGACTGGACGCGACGGCGCCGCGACCGCGTCCGCCTTGGATGCGTCCTCTTCAGGCGGCTGCTGAAAGTCCACGCGCGCTCCCATCTCCGGGAGGATGCGCGAGTCGCGATCGGCGATCGATACCTTCACCTGCACGGTGGCGCGCTGCCGATCCGCCGTCGGCACGACCTGTCGCACGGAGCCCTTGAACGACGTGTCGGGATAGGCATCGAGTGTGATCAGCGCCGGCAGTCCCTTGGTGATGCGCGCGATGTAGGCCTCGTTCACGTCGACTTCGACCTCGAGCGTCGCCAGGTCGGCCATCGTCACGACTGCGCCGCGCGTGAGGCCACCGCCGACGCTCGGCGCGACCACTTCGCCTACTTCGGCATCCTTGCGCAGCACCGTCCCCGTGAACGGCGCGCGGATGATCGTGTTTTCGTTGTTAGCCACCGCCAGCCGAAGCCCTGCCTCGGCGACGCGTTGACGCGCCTCCGCCGCACTCACGCGCGCCTCCGCCTGCGCGGCGCGGCTTTCGCCGTTCTCCAGCTCCTGCGCCGAGACGAGGTTTGCGTTCTGCGTACGCACGTCACGCAGCCGCTTTGCCTCGCGCGCCGCCTGGTCGCGATCGGAGCGCGCCTCGATAAGGCTCGCCTCCGCAGCGGCCACGTTTGCCTCGGCCTGCCCGACCGCTGCCTGGAAGTCGGCGTTGTCGAGTCTCGCAATGACCGTCCCCTGCCTGACGAACGATCCCTCGCTCACCCCGAGGAAGGCGAGCCGCCCGGCAGTCTTCGCCGAGACCGACGCCTTGGTGCGCGCAACCACGTAGCCGTTGGCGGTGACTGTGGTCTGCGCCCCAGTTCCGCTTCCGCTCGATCCGACCGCTGCGCCAACGGTTGCGACCTGTACAACCGGCACCGAACGGCTCCGCATGTACCAGACGCCGCCGGCGATGAGGACGGCGACGATGAGCAGGAGGATGAAGTTCCGCATGACCGCGCTCTGCACGCCGGGGGGCGGCGCGTCGCGGTTGATGCGGAGCTTGGAGAGATCAGCGGGTTGCGTCATGGGGCGACAAACCTACGGGCGTCCGGGGGGCGGTGTCCATACAGACGCTACGTGAGGTTGGTCAATCAGTTTCTGCGCGCAGGCGGCGTGACAACGCGCGAGTGTGGGTGTAGCGTGTCGTTGCAACACGGGAGAACGAACCACGTTGAAAACGGGACATCCCTTTGACTGACGCGGGACCGAAATTCATCGCCGAGGTGGTGCGTGACGCCGATACGGCGCTCCACGCCGCGATGATGCTCCTCCTGCCGCAGCTCGATCCGCAGGCGGCAATCCCCTCGATAGGCGCTCTGCAAGCAATGCTCGATGCGCCGGGGACCCACCTGCTCGTCGCGCGTGCCGAACGAGGCACTGGTCCGATTGTCGGGATGCTGACGCTCTCAATAGTTGCCACGCCCTCCGGCGTGCGCGCGTGGATCGATGATGTCGTTGTCGATCGCGGTTCACGCGAGCGGGGCACCGCACGAGGGCTCATGCACGAAGCGTTGCGGCTGGCGGAGGCGCAGCAAGCCACGACCGTCGCGCTCACCTCTCGCCCGGAGCGCGTTGCCGCCAATCGCTTGTACGAGCGGCTCGGCTTCGTGCGCCGCGAGACGAACGTCTATCGATTCGACCTTGCCAGCGAAAAGTCAGCGACCTGACCCAGGCACGATGCGCGGATCTTCCAACCGCTCTGACGCATGACGTCCACCAGCGGACCGACCGGGCTTTCACGCCGCTTCGGCGTGGTGCAGGCAACAGCGCTCAACATGACCAACATGATCGGGATCGGGCCGTTCATCACGATCCCGCTCCTGGTCTCGGCGCTGGGTGGCCCGCAGGCGATGCTGGGCTGGCTCGTCGCCCTGGTCATCGTGCTCGCCGATGGGATGGTGTGGAGCGAACTCGGCGCGGCGATGCCCGGCTCCGGCGGGTCGTTCGGATACTTGCGTCGCGGCTACGGCGAGGCGCGCGTCGGTCGGCTGATGGGGTTCCTCTTCGTCTGGCAGTTCATCCTCAGCGGACCGCTGGAGATCGCTTCCGGCTACATCGGGTTTGTCCAGTACCTGGGCTACGTCTGGAAGGGGATGTCGTCGCGCGAGACGGCGCTGGTGATCGTGGCGCTCGGTGCGCTCAACGTGGCGCTCCTCTATCGGCGCATCACGTCGATCGCGCGCATCACGGTCACCCTCTGGATCGGGACGATCCTGACCGCGGGCGTCGTCATCGGCGCTGGACTACTGCACTTCGATCCAGCGGTTGCCTTCGACTTCCCTCCGGGCGCCTTCAACTTCTCCCTCGGCTTCTTCATCGGGCTGGGCGCCGCCTCGCGCATCGGCGTCTACGACTATCTCGGTTACTACGACATCTGTTACATCGGCGACGAGGTGGAGAATCCCGGGCGCGTGATCCCGCGTTCGATCTTCCTCTCCACGATTGCCGTCGCCGCGATCTACGTCGCGATCAACCTGTCGATCATGGGGACGGTCTCGTGGCGCGAGTTCGTGCCGGCGGAGTCGCATCCGGCGTCGAGCTTCATCGTCTCGGTCTTCATGGAGAAGCTGTTCGGGCGCGGTGTGGCGACTGCGTTCACGGCGATGATCTTGTGGACGGCGTTCGGTTCGGTATTCGCGCTCCTGCTCGGCTATTCGCGCGTTCCGTTCGCGGCCGCGCGCGACGGATACTTCTTTCGCGTCTTTGCGCGATTGCACCCGACGGGGGGATTCCCCACCGTGTCGCTCGTGGTGCTTGGAGTCCTCTCCGTGCTGGCGAGCTTCGTGTCGCTCGGGATGGTGATCGACGCCCTGATCACCACGCGCATCCTGGTGCAGTTCATCGGACAGGTTGGCGCCGTGACACTCCTCCGGCGACGCGAACCCGACATGCCGCGCCCGTACCGGATGTGGTGGTATCCGCTTCCGAGCCTGGTCGCCCTCCTCGGCTGGATCTTCATCCTCGGCACCACGCCCCCCGCGGTCGTCGCCGCGGGGATCGGTGCGCTCGTACTCGGGCTCGCGTCGTTTGGCGTCTGGTCTTGGCGTCGCGGGACCTGGCCGTTCACGGCCGCGGTGGCGCGATGAACGCCTAACGCCGAGTCGCGTCGCGGATGGCGAGCAGTCGCACTGGCGCGAGGAGTCCGGACGGTGTGAGCGGCGTCGCCGGCGTGAGCTCGTTCGCCGAGGTGAAGCCACCGCCGTTAGGCGCATTGGTCCATGCGTGCTTCGTGGCGCCCGGCTGCAAGTCGCCGACGAATCGGTTCTGCCAGGTGTTGGCGACGATGATTTCTATCGTGTTCCTCCCGGCGGTGACCTGACCGGTGACGTCGACCCGATACGGCGGCGCCCAAGTGGCGCCGGCCGCCTTTCCGTTCATGCGCACCTCGGCGACGTCGCCGACCCGCCCGAGGTCGAGCACGATCCGCTCTCCGGTCGAGCGCCACTCGGATGGGACGTCGATCGTGCGCTCGTAGGTCGCCGCGCCGGAGAAGTAGCGGATGTCTGGTTCGCTGCGATCAGTCCACGAGCCGATGCCGGTTCTGATGGTCGCGGGAGTCGATGCACCTGGCGGGAAGCGCAGCGTCCACTCCCCGTCGAGCGCGGTCAGCGTGCGCTCGCTCGCCGGCACGAGCGTAGAAGTCGTAGCGGTGGTCAGCGCGCGGAACACGACGAAACTCGAAGCGTAGGGGGCGAGCGTGAGGTCGACATGCGTGACGCCGCGCTCCATGCGGTACGCAACGGGGAGCGTGCGACCGCTGATCGCATCCCACAGCTCGGGGGCGCGTCCGCTCGTGCGGAACGAGATCGAACTCGCGACGTCCTGCTCTCCTTGGTTGGTCACGAAGTAGACGTCGCCGTCAGCAAGGCGCCGGTGGGCGAATCTCAGGTCGGCGTGTGCCGACGCGGTGTCGTACGCGAAGTCCGGCACGACGCGCTCGTCGCGCAGCACCGCAGTGACGTCGGCCGTGCGATAGACGCGACCCTTACCCATCGCGCGCGGCGCCGTTCCCTCTCCCCACATCGCGTCGGCGATTGCACGGACCGCACGACTCTCTGACGTGAGGCTCGGGGACGCCAGCGGCTTGGGACCGGCCACCACGGCTCCCGCCGTCACGAGCTCGCGCAGCTTCGTGATCATCGGGAGCGTCATGCGATCGAGCCCGCGCGGGAGCACCAGGAGCCGATAGCTCGCGCCACCCGGAAAGGCGATGCGCCCGTTCTCCACGCGCGCGAGCCTGAGCAGCGCGTCGGCGTTTACGTAGTCGAAGCCGTACCCGCGCAGGTCGGCCGGGTCGCGCGCATCGCGATACGGCACACCCGACGGTGCCCCCTCTCCATAGAAGTAGAGCACGTCGGCAACCGGCGTTCCCTGCTGCAGGAGGAACGAGGAGCGCGCGAGGTAATCGATCCACGGTCGCGCCATCTCGCCCCACGTCTCGTGCCGCGTGAAGACCTGACCGAACGGCCCGAGCGTCAGCCCCGGACGGTGCGTGTCGTCGGGCTGATGAGGCGACGTGTGCAGGACCAGGCGATTCACTCCCATAGCCAGGTACTTGTCGACCACCCACTTGAGCTTCCACGGCGTCGCCGACCACTGCGGGAGCGACGACGTTAGCGCCTCCGCGGCTACAAGCGGCTTGCCGTACACGTGCGCCGTCGAGCGCGTCTCGATGACGTCGGCGGGAAACTCCATGGACGGCGCACCCTGGAACGCCGCGGGCTTCCCACCGAACGGCATCGCCCAGAACTCCCCCATCGGGATGTCGGTGAGACTCTTCGCCTGCATCCCGTCGGCGACCGTCGGCCACGCCGCGCCCGTGGCCTCGCCGTAGTATCCCAGCCCGTGCTCGCGGGCGAAGGCCGTGATGGTGCCGTAGTGATTCTCGGCCACCAGATCGGCCAGCGTGCGACGAAAGTCCCAGAGGAACGCGTCGCTCCGCTCGGCGCTGTCGACGACGCGACCGGCGAGAACCGGGAGAAGAGGCGTGGCGTCGTACCCGCGTCGCGACTGAAATTCGGCGAGCATGCGCCCGGTCCAGTTCTCCTGCCCTGCTTCCCAGCTGTCGGTGAGTAGGTAGCGCAGCCCCTTTGCTCCCACGAGTCCGCCAAGCGCCTCGGTCACCGGCCTCATGTACGCATCGAGGTGTGCACGCACCGCACGCGCGTCGAACTTGTCGACTTCCGGTCCGGTCCCTTCGGGCGTCGCTGGATGGTTCTTCTCGTCGGTAAGCGAATAGCCGGTGCGGAGGATGATCCACTCGCCAGCGGGGGGAGTCCATGCGAGCGTCCCGTCCGCGCGCAGCTTGTCGCTCACGTCGATGACGCCGGCGAGTGCGATGGCATCCTTCTGCGCGACGTTGGGTGTGTGGACTGCGTCGGCGTCGGCGAGTACGCCGAAGCCGGCGCGGTCCTCGAAGAGGTCGACGCGCGCGCCGGGAACGAACGCCAGCTCGGCGACGCGCAGCGACGGAGGGCCGAAGGTTGGCTCTTCCGCGCGTTCCAACACCACGCGAAAGTGCATCGCCGTCGTGGCGGCGAAGGCGAACGTGCGTTGCGGCGTCGCGTTATGCGCCTGGTCCACGATGCGGCGAAGGGTGCGCCAACGCGCGCCGTCGTCGCTCGCCTCGATGCGCCCCTGCGGTCCAGTGGAGAAGCGCCCGCCGAGCGGGCCGATGTAGGTGAGCGCCCGCATCGTCTGCGGCGCTGCGAAGTCGAACCGCACGATCGTCGGCGCGGCGGGCGTCGGGACTGGGAGTGCGACAAATTCGAGCACATCGCCGTCGATGAGTTGCGATGCGTGCGCCGAGCTCCCGTTCACCACGATACTCGGTGCGAGTGACGATAGCGCGACGTCGCCGTTAGGCGCCGGAAAGGCGAGCACCCTGACGTCTCGCGACAGGTGCACCCCGTCGGGTTCGCGCGCCCCTCCCCAGTCGTAGCGCGGAATTCCCTGGAACGGCCCGGGCATGTCGGGGAGGGGCGGGAGCACCCCGACGGGGCGACTACCACGGACCCGCTTCTCCGACCAGACGAACTTCTTCATCCCCATCTCGGGGGTGACCCATGGCCCCCCGGTCTCGCTCCAACCCGGTGCAGCCGCCATCGCGAACTCGAGCCCGAGGCGATCGGCCTCCTGCGCGGCGAAGTGAAGATTCGCCTGCCACTCCTTGCTCAGCACTGTCACGCGCTGGGGGACGATCTGCGGTGCCCCCATGTCGCCGTCGAACATCATCGCACCGGCGATCCCGATGCGGTGCATCCACTCCAGGTCCTTCGTGATCCCGTCGCGCGAGACGTTCCCGCTCAGCCAGTGCCACCAGACACGCGGTCGCGCATCGGCCGGCGGATCACGAAAGGCGGCGAGCAGCGCATCGCGCGACTCGCCGCCTCGTGACGGCTCCTGTGCGCCGAGCCCGACTCCAACTGCTGCCAGCAGGGCAGGGATGAGGACGAGCGGGCGCACAGAGCCAGTCATCGATGTACTCCTATTGCACGACCTTGCGTTCAGGATCCATCAGCTTGCGGGCAAAGTACGTGAATTCGAGCGCCGTGGTATGGGCCTGCTGTGCGGCATTCGCGCCCGAGCCATGTCCCCCCTCGATGACTTCGTGGAACAGGTAGGGGAGACCCATCGCCGACATCTTCGCCGCGAACTTGCGCGCGTGTTGCGGACCCACGCGGTCGTCCTTGGTGGTGGTCCAGATCAGCGGCTCCGGATACTTCACCCCCGGACGCAGGTTGTGATACGGCGAGATGGAGGCGAGGAACTTGCGCTCGTCGGGGTTGGACACGCTGCCGTACTCACCCACCCACGACGCGCCGGCCTGGATCTGTTCGAAGCGCAGCATGTCGAGGAGCGGGACCTGGATGTCGACGGCGTTCCACAATTCGGGGCGCTGGGTGAACTCCACTCCCATCAGCAATCCGCCGTTGGAGCCTCCCTGAATGCCAAGCCGTCGCGGCGACGTGATCTTTCGCGCGATGAGATCCTCGGCGACCGCGGCAAAGTCGTCGTAGATCACCTGCCGGTGCGTCTTGAGCCCCGCCTCGTGCCAGGCGGGACCAAACTCGCCACCGCCGCGAATGTTGGCGAGGACGTACACGCCCCCTTGCTCGATCCACAGCTTCCCGATGTCGGGATTGTAGTTCGGCGTCATCGACGCCTCGAATCCGCCGTAGGCGTAGAGGATCGTGGGGTTCGACCCATCGCGGGCCATGTTCGTCGGATGCACGACGAAGTAGGGAATCTTCGTCCCGTCCTTCGACGTTGCCTCGAGCTGTTCGACTGTCGCGTGCGACGCATCGAAGCGAGGCGAGAGCGCCTTCACCTGTGCCGCCGTCGCCTTCGACGCGTCGGCAAGCCAGATGCTGCTCGGTGTCAGAAATCCGGTCACGCTGATGAACGCGTCGTTGCGCGCCGCGTCGGTGTCGATGACGTAGGTCGAGACGTTGTCGGGAAGGGCGATCGGCGACCGGCTCCACGTGCCGTCAGCTGCACGCTTCGCCACGAAGACGCGCCCCTTCACGTTCTCGTACGCGCCGATCAGCAGCCGGTCGCGCGTCGCCGCAACGCCCCCCACCGATTCGCGCGCCCCCGGCTCGAAGATCGCCACCGGCCGCAGTGCGCCGGGCTCGCGCATCGCTGCCGCGAGATCGAACGCCGCCACCGAGCCGGTGCGAATCGTCTTTCCTCCCGCCGTCCATGCGTCCGACAGCTGCACGATCACCTGCCCGTCGATGAGCTCCGCAATCCCCGACTTGAGCGGCATCGAGAGCTTGGCCACGTCCGTCGCGCGCACGATGTACTTCTCCGCCTCGAACGTGCTGAGCGGGCGATCGATAAAGCTGACGCGGTGCCCCGCGGCGTCGGTGAGGGTGAGCGGTGACACGCCGTAGCCGCCATCCTTCGCCGAACCGCGATAGATCTCGACCGCGTCGGCGAGCTTCTGTCCGCGCACGAGGCGCTTCACGATGAACGGATAGCCGGAGCTCGTCACCTCTCCCGGCTTCCACTCCCGCGATACGAGCAGCGTGTCGACGCCTGCCCACGACACCCGCTGCTTTCCTTTGGGGATCTCGAATCCGCCCTTCACGAAGCTGCGCGTGACCAGATCGAATTCGCGAACCGTGATGGCGTCCTCGCCGCCATCCGAAAGGAACAGGAGACAGCGACGCTCCTCCGGCTTTGCGCAGGTGGACCCCGCGTACACCCAGTTTGCCTTCTCGACCTTCGCCAGCGAATCGAGATCGAGCACCGTCGTCCACTCGGGCGACGTGGAGCGATAACTGGAGAGCGTCGTGCGTCGCCAGATGCCGCGCACGTGCGCCGAATCCTGCCAGAAGTTGTAGAGCGCACCTCTCAGGAAGCGGGGGTAGGCAAGCCGGTCCTTGGCCTGCGCCATCGCCAGCGCCGACTTGTAGATCCCGGCGTAGCGCGAGTCCTTTTCCAGCACCGCCGCGGTCTTCGCGTTCTCGGCCTTCACCCACGCCATCGCGCGAGCGCCGGTCATCTCTTCGAGCCAGCGGAAGTTGTCAGTGGTGTCAGGAGGCGCAGCTTGCGCCGCGAGGAGCACTGGCACGAGCAGCGCCGGCGCGAGGAGCGCGGATAGCGAGAGGGGAGTGAGTCGACGCATGGCGGGAGCGGGACGGAGGTGAGAACGGCGTCAGGCGACAACTTACCGCCAGAACGCCGGGTGAACACACCATCCACCATTCGCGTCGGGAGAGGGCGCGTGTCCAGCTTCGCGTCATGAGCCGACGCGGTGCGGGGCGAGCCGTCCCCTCCGCGGGCGACGCCCGCATCGACGCTCGCATCGACGCTCGCACCCGCACCGCGTCGGC
>CAZWVG010000231.1:0-9203 GCA_964637355.1 uncultured Gemmatimonadaceae bacterium | reverse complement strand
GGACCTGCGCGTCGAGGTTGGAGAGCGGCTCGTCGAAGAGGAAGACGGCAGGCTCGCGCACGATCGCCCGCGCGAGGGCGACGCGCTGCCGCTGTCCTCCCGAGAGTTGCGCCGGGCGACGGTCGAGCAGCTCGTCGATCTCCAGCGACTCGGCCGCTTCGCGCGTGCGCCGCGTGATCTCCGCCGGATCGACGCGGCGCATGCGCAACCCGAAGCCGATGTTCTCGCGCGCCGAGAGGTGCGGATAGAGCGCGTAGTTCTGGAAGACCATCGCGATGTCGCGCTCGCGCGGCGGCATGTCGGTGACGTCGGTACCGCCGATGTGGATGCGCCCCGCGGTCGGGCTCTCGAGACCGGCGATCATCCGGAGGACGGTCGTCTTCCCGCACCCCGACGGCCCCACGAGCACGGCGAACTCCCCGTCGGCGATGTCGAGCGACACGCCGTCGACCGCGGGCGCTCCCTTCGCGCCGTCGAACGTCTTCGCGACGCGATCGAGCCTAACGCCGGCCATGCGCTCCCCTCTCCCCGGCGCGAGACGTCATCGCGGAATGAAGATCGCCTCGCCGAACGGCGCCTGATGCAGTTTCTCGTTGGCCGTGACAGTGACGTATCCCCCGTCGAGCCTCACGCCAAGGTCGAGCGTGCCGATGCGCACCCCCCGCAGCTCGAAGTAGTCCACTCCCATCGGCAAGGGATCGATCGTCACCGCGTCGGTCGACACGCGCACGCCGCACGCGTAGCGGATGATGAGGTCGGACACCCAGGAGTGCTGGTAGTCGTCGATCCCGCGATAGACCGAGGCCGCTCCGGTGAACGGGTTGTAGTGCTCGAAGCAATTGGGACGCCCGACGTCGCCCTCGTGGAACATCATGCGCACGAAGCGGGAGAGGAACTGTGCGGCCGCGGAGCGCAGGCGCGGGTGCGCGGCATCGCCCCAGCGTCCCAGCGCTTCCATCACGTGCGAGTTTGTCATCGGCCAGACGCGCCCGTTCCACGGACAGACGTGCCGCTTCCCCTTCCACTCGGCGACGGCGTTGAACAACGGGTCGTCGAGCGCCGACGACGGGACGGGATAGTCGGTCCAGAAACGATCGGGATCGAGGAGGTTGCGTTCGAGCCCGGCGATGTGTTCCTCGGTCGCGAGATCGGTGAAATACGGATAGAAGCAGACCGCCGCCGCGACGTTGGTGCGCGACATCGTGCGCGGGTCGACGTCGGAGAACATCCCGCGCTCGGCGTCCCACATCACGTTCCGCACCGCGGCGGCGGTGCGATCGGCGAGCTGCTCCCACTGCGCGCGGTCGACCGCGGCACCCGCGCGCTCGCAGGTGCGGGCGAGCGCGCGCAGGAGGGCGTACGTGTAGACCGTGACGTCGATCCCCTTGAGGCGAATGCGGTTCTCCCAGCCGTAGGCGTCGGCGCCCGGATCGACGACCTGGTAGCGCGACATGTACTCCTGCCCCGTCTCGTACTGGTCGACCACGTCGATCATCCCGCTCCCCTCGGTGTCGCGAGTGGCGATGAGCCAATCCGCGTGGCGGGCGAGTGCCGGATAGAGTTCGGCGACGAAGGCGTCGTCGGAGTGGAGTTCGTCGAGCGCTAGGAGGGCGTCGCCCCAGTTGGCGTGGTAGAAGTCCGTCCCCTGCAGGTGATTCACGTACACGCGCCCGTTGAGCGAGCCGTCGGGGCGCTGGTGATCGAAGATGGTGCGCAACACACCGCGTGCATGCGCGGGATCCCGCAGCCAGCGCAGTTCGCGCACGTGACACTGCGCGCTGTAGGTGATCGGCTCGTGAAAGAAACCGATCCCCTCGCACACGCTCGGCCAGCGATAGTTGCCGACGCCGGGGTGAATCGCATTGAGGCGGAGGCCGTACCAGCGGTACCAGTAGTAGCGCTCGAGGTACGGGTCGGAGCAGGCGAACGATGGGACCTTGTCGAACCTGTCGTTCCAGCGCCGCCGGCTGGCGCGCGCGAGCGGCATCGTCGTCGCCGCGACTATCGCGCCGGCCTTCACCGCTGTCAGCGGCGTCGGCGCGGTCGACGCTGCGGGCGGCGGCGCATCGGGAATCAGGCGCGACGCCAGCGGCGTGGCGCTCCGTCCGCCGCGCAGTGCGTCGTCGAGCACCGTCAGTCGCAACGCGAAGGCGAACGACGCCTGCGTCGCATCGCGAGGGAGCGCCACGTGAACGCCGGCGAACAACGTCCCGGTCGGGGTGAGCCCCTGCATGCGCACCTCGCGCGGGAGCGACTCCCCTTCCCACAACTCGGCAAACGGTGCGAAGCGCCAGTGCGGCTGCAGCACGCTCCCTTCGCTCAAGGTGGCCGACCAGCTCCGCGCCGGACCGAGCGCGGCGAGTTCGAGGTGCACCGCCATCGCCACCTGGCGCCGGTCGCTCAGCGTGCGCACCCAGTGCATCGCGCCGTCCCAGCGCACCCGGCGGAGGTCGAGATGGGCGGTGTCCTGTGCGGTCCAGGCCACGGCGTGGAGCGTGACCGGGCGCGGCGCACGCACCGACCATTCGCTGGCGAAGACACCCCCCGGCTGCACCGTGCGGATTTCCGTCGCCGAGAGACCGCCGGGCATCTCGTACTCCACCGTGAGCTCGGCGGGCGTCCACCGGCGCGAGCGCGCGACGAGCGGGAGCTCCCGCCCGTCGTGATCGAGGATGGTGACGGTGTAGAGCGGCCCTACTGCGTATTGGTAGGCTTGCGCCTCGTCCCAGAAGCCGGGGGCGTCGAGCCACGCCGGGAATGGCGGCGCGAAGATGATGCCGTCGCCACTCCCCAGGTACCACTTGTCGTCGCGGGCCAGCGACTCGATGATGTCCACCGCCATCGCCGTGCGCGCCAGCGTCAGGCGAGCTTGTCGATCTCGGCGAGGATCTCGGCGTTCTCGCGCCGCAGGCCGTTGTGCTCCTCGACGTGCACCCAGCGGATCACCCCGTCCTTGTCGATGAGGAAATAGGCGCGACGGGTGAAGAACTTGTCCGGGATCAGCACACCATAGGCCATCGCCGCTTCACGGCGGAAGTCGCTCAGGAGATCGACCGGCATTTCGTACTTGGTCTTGAACTCCTTGAGCGACGGCGTGGCGTCGACGCTGATGGGGAAGACAACGACATCGTGCCCCGTGAACGCGTCGTAGTCGTCACGGAAGGCGCACATCTCGGTCGTGCAGGTGCTCGTGAAGGCGAGCGGAAAGAAGGCGAGGAGGACGTTCTGCTTGCCGCGGAACGACGAGAGGGTAACGGTCCCGCCGGCGGTGGAGGCGAGGGTGAAGTCGGGAGCTTGCTCGCCGACGGCGGGGATGCGGGCGTTTGCAGCTGCAGTCATGGGTGCGACGGGTCCGGGGTCAGGTCCGGGCGGGAAGCTAGGCCGCCCCCCACGGGGCGGCAAGCGATGCGAGGGGGGCCTGCCCTACCGTCCCGGCACCGCGTGCAGGCGCCGCGCGACGAGCCGAGAGACGAGGTGCATCGCGACGTGGGGACGGACGCCGGGCTTCGCGCTGCGGCGGGTTTCGCTCACGAACGGCGCGGCGCGCCGGTGAGGCGCGCTGTATCGAGCCCCACGATCTCGAGGACGCGCGCAAAGCGCGGGTCGGCGCGCACGAGATCGAAGAGTGGCGAGGCCATCGACTCGCGCGCGAAGAACTCGTCGCGCGCGGCGGTCGCCCAGGTGAGCGCGTCGATCGCCTGATCCTTGTCGTCGAGCCCGAGGTAGACGCGCGCGATCGCCGGGTAGGCGCCCGGGCGCCGAGTGTCGCGCTGCAAGCCATCGACGATCGCCCGCGCCTCGGCGGCGCGCCCGGCCCGCGCCAGCGCGAAGCCTAACGATCCGAGCACCTCGGGCGACATCGCCGCGTCGCCACGGATCGTCTCGAGCACGCCGATCGCCTCGGGTGCGCGCCCGAGCTGCAGGAGCGTGTTGGCCAGCACGAGGCGCGACGCCGCCGACGTCGAGTCGCGCAGGTACTCGGTGCGCGCCGTCGCGAGCGCGCCGGTCTGGTCGCCGCGAATGACCTGCGCCAGCGCCTGGAGCCTCGCGCCGCTCTCCCCCACCGTGCGCCGCATGAGGCGTGCGAGGTGCCGGTCCGCCTCGGCGACGTTCCCGTTCACCAGGTCGCTCATGGCGAGCCAGCGGAGCGCGACGACGTCGGTGGAGTCGAGGGTAATCGCGCGCTGGAGCGCCGTGCGCGCCTCGGCCCATCGCCATTGCAACTGGTGCGCTTCGCCTAACGCGGCGTAGCCGGCCGACATCGAGGAGTCGAGCGCCACCGCGCGCTGCGCGGCGAAGGTCGCCTTGTCGAGCGCCTCGGCGCGCGCGGTCGACGTCGTCGCCGGGAGGAGGACGTACGCCTGCGAGAGCTCCGCATAGGCGCGGGCAAAGGCGGGATCGCGCGAGACCGCGCCCTCGTAGGCGGCGATCGCCTCGTCCATCGACTCGGGGAGACCGCGCGAAAGGAGATAGTGCCCGCGCAGGTACTGGTTGTACGCCTCGGGATCGCGTGCGCCTGTCACATCGAGCGACATGTCCGACGCAACATCGCTGCGAACCGCCGCGGCGATCTGCGCGGCGATATCCGCCTGCACCGCGAGGAGATCGCCGGTCGGGCGCTCGTAGACCTCGGACCAGGCGCTGAAGCCGTCGCGCGCCGTCACCAGTCGCACGGCGACGCGGAGGCGATCGCCATCGCGCTGCACCGTCCCTTCCAGCAGGAATGGCACGCCCAGCCGCGCGGCCACGTCGGACACCGTTCCGCCGGCGCCCTGCGCGGCGGCCGCGGCGCTGCGCGAAGCGACCCGCAGCCCCGGAACGCGCGAGAGGGCGCTGGTGATCTCGTCGGTCATCCCGAGGGCGAGATACGCATCGCTCGAATCGGGGGAGACGCTGACCATCGGGAGGACGGCTACGCCCGGGGGAAGCGCTGTGGCCGCCGCCGGCGCGGCTGCGGCGCCCCCCTTCGCCCGAATCGCGTAGACTGTCCCCGCGACGAGCGCCAGCACGGCAGTGGCACCAGCCAGCCACCAGCGCATTGAGAGAGGCCTGGCGCGCGGCACGGAGCGAACCGAGGCGGACGACACCGCACCGCTCACCACGGCCGGATCGTCGAGCACGGCGAGAATTTCGGCGGCGTCCTGCGGGCGGTGCGCGGGGTCCTTCTCCAGGCAACGCATCACCAGCGTCGTGAGCGCTGCGGGCGTGGTCGGGCGATGCTTGGTGAGCGGCTCCGGCGCCTCGACGAGGTGCGCCTGCATCGTCTCGGTGACCCCGCGTCCCGCGAACGGCGGTTGCCCGGCGAGCATCTCGTAGGCGACCACACCCAACGCGTAGAGGTCGGCGCGGTGATCCATCGACGGATCGCCGGCGACCTGCTCGGGGGCCATGTAGGCCGGCGTCCCCAGCGAGATCCCGTCGCGGGTAAGTGTCCCGTGCGGGTGCTCGCGTCGCGCGCGCGCACTGGCAACGGCCTTGGCGACGCCGAAGTCGGCGACGATCGCCGCGCCTCCAGCCAGGAGGACGTTATCGGGCTTGATGTCGCGATGGACGATCCCGCGCTCGTGGGCGAAAGCCAGGGCGCGCGCCACGTCGCGCAGGATGCTCACCGTATGAGGGACGGAGAGCGCGCGGTCGTTGGTGAGGCGGGCGCGGAGCGATTCCCCCTCGACGTACGGCATCACGAAGTACGGGAGCCCGTCGGCGTCGCCGGCGGCGATCACGCCGACGATGTTGGGGTGCTGGAGGGTGGCCGAGGTGAGGACTTCGCGGCGGAAACGCTCGCGGGAGAGTCCTTCGGCGATGTCCTCACGGAGGACCTTGACCACCACGTCGCGCGAGAGGGCGCTCTCGTGGGCGAGGAAGACGCGCGACATTCCCCCTCCCCCCAGCTCCCGGACGATCGAATATGCGCCGCCGAGCGCGCGCTGCACGCGTTCGGCGACCGAATCGGCCGTCAGAGGAGGCGGGGGAGTGGAAGGGGGGGGTGGTCCGGTCATGTCTCGAATGTTCGACACCAGTGAGGGACGAAGGGATTGCCGAAATGGGCGCTCCCGCTCCCCTGCGGTACGACGGACCTCCTCCGCGTCACGATGCGCCCCGCGGACGCACCGGCTCGACACACGCTACCCAACCTTACGACCAATCGGGGAATCGGCTGATGCCCCGAACGCGAACGCCCCTCGATCGTAAGGGATCGAGGGGCGCCGGTGCAACGAATAATATGGAGCGGAGGGGAATCGAACCCCTGACCTCATGCTTGCAAAGCACGCGCTCTCCCAACTGAGCTACCGCCCCAAAGCGCCACCCAATATATCCGCCCGTATGCAGCAGCGGAAACTACAGTGGAAATTACCGAGGATACTCCCATGATCCCCGCCGGACAGGCACTCACCGTCCGTTGCCAGTTCTGCCAGACGTGGAACCGCGTGGACGGCGCGCGCGCCGCCGACCGCCCCAAGTGCGGCAACTGCCAGCGCTTCATTCTGCTCGACCGTCCGTTCACGCTGTACGAGGATTCATTCCAGCGAACGATCGCCGAGTCGGAGCTCCCCATCCTCGTCGACTTCTATGCCGACTGGTGCGGGCCGTGCAAGATGATGGCGCCCGCGGTGGACCAGCTGGCGGCGAAGCACACGGGGACCGCGCTGGTCGCCAAACTCAACACCGACATGGCGCCGAGCACCTCGCAGTCGTTCAACATCATGGGGATCCCGACGACGATCGTGTTCAAGGGGGGAAAGGAAGTGGCGCGACAGAGTGGGGCGATACCACTCGGCGCGCTCGAGCAACTGCTCGAGCGCGCCAGCTGATAGCTGCAGAAGACGAGTTTTCTGAAGACGAGTCTTAGAAGACGAGTTTTCTGAAGACGAGAAGACGAGAGGCGTGACTCCTACTAACCCGCTCCTACCTCCACACTCCCATGATGCCTAACGAATTTCCATCAGGTCCTGAGGCGCGGGTTGAGCGTCGGTCGTTCCTCACACGGCTGGGAGCCGGAGTGGCGGCATTCGCTTCGGCGATGGCGGCGGTGCCACGCGACGCTCTTGCGCAGGGCGGCGCGCCGTCGTCGCGCGGTCCCGGCGATCCGTTCGTTCCCGAGCGGCATGTGCAGGACGACTGGTTCGACGCAGTGCCGGGGAAGCATCGCTTCTTCTTCGACAGCATCTCGCCGGACGGCGCGGGGGCGGCGATCACTTTTGCCAGCAACTACTACGCAGCGAACAAGGGGGCGTACGGGCTCGAGGCGAACGAACTGGCCGTGGTGATCTGCCTGCGCCACTACTCCACGCCGTTCGCCTTCAACGACGAGATCTGGTCGAAGTACGGCGCGATCTTCAGCGATCGCATCGGCTTCATCGACCCCAAGACGAAGGCGGCTCCGGTGGTGAACGTCTACCAGGCGAGTGGATACGGCATGCTCCTCTCCAGTCGCGGAACGACGATCGACACGATGATCAAGCGCGGGACGCAGTTCGCCATCTGCGACATGGCGACGCACGCCTTCGCGGGAATGATCGCGGGGAAAGTCGGTAAGACCGCGAACGACGTCTACGCCGAACTGAAGGCGAATGCGATCGGCAACGCGAACTTTGTCCCAGCCGGGATCGTGGCGGTGAATCGGGCGCAAGAGCGATCATATTCCATCCAGTATTGCGCTTAGCGCGCGAGTCGCGCGCTAGAAGACGAGTCTTCAGAAGACGAATGCCGAGAAGACGAGTTTTCTGAAGACGAATTCTGAGAAGACGAGTTTTCAGAAGACAAGAAGACGAGGGGGGAAAAGGAAGAGCGGGGCGACGGATTTTCCGTTGCCCCGCTCTCTCGTCTTCTCGTCTTCAGAAAACTGAAAACTCGACGCCTACTCGTGCGCTGGAAGCGGCTCCATCGTTCTCGCGTCGACCGGAATCTGCATCTCATCCCGATAGGGCGACGTCATCCAGACCACGCGCATGCGGGGGAAGGCGTCCATGAATGCCAGGTACGCGTAACCCCACAACCCGAGGAAGCCTAACGTCGTGCCGATCTCCCAGATGCCGAACGGCGCCGAGGTCACGGTCTGCACGTAGATCGGCGGGTAGACTTCGAGGTAGCGGTGGATCCAGATCCCGATCATCGAGCAGCTCGCGAAGAACGCCATGGTCGGGGTGAAGACCTTTGGCGCCTTGCCAAGGAGGCCGAAGAACGGCGCGCCGAAGACGAGGAAGGCGACCGAGACGCTGAGCCCAGTCCACGGATGGATGAGCGTCAGGCGCAGGCGGTGCGTTTCCTCGGCCCAGTTGCCGTACCAGATGACCAGGAACTGCGAGAAGGTCAGGTAGCCCCAGAAGGCGGTGAAGGCAAAACAGAGCTTGCCGACGTCGTGGAAGTGCGTGTCGGTGATGACCTCGTGCGCCCCGAGGAAGTTGCGCCACCAGCGCAGGAGGAGCGAGAAGATCATCAGCATCACCAGCCACCCGCCCATGAACACCTGCCAGCCGTACATCGTGCTCTGGAAGTGGTAGTCCATCGACATGGACAGGTCCCACGCCAGCACGGTCCAGCCGAAACCGAAGACGAGGGCGAGCCAGACGGCGAGCTTCCCCTGCAGCGAATGGGTGGAGTGCAGCTCGCGGCGCTCCTCACCGAAGCCGCGACGCATCCCATCGCGCAGCCCCTTGGCCCACGTGGCGCCCCACTCCGGAAGGAGTCCCACGTCGATGCGGACCGACGTGTAGATGTACCAGACGCTCAGGACCGTGATCAGCCCGAAGATGGCGATCCCGCGAATGGTGAAGAACGTCGGCTCGAGCCACTTCGCCTTCTCGGGGATCGTGATCGTCTCGTGGGTCCACGGGAAGATGTGTCCCTTCCCGAAGAAGAGCGTGACGAGCAGGAGTACGAAGGCGATCGGCAACCAGGCGACGAAGCCTTCGATGAGGCGAATCACCGCGCGCGACCAGCGCGCCGTGGTGATGCGCTGCACCGCGGCGAACATCACCGCGGCCGACGACGGGATCGTGAAGAAGAGCCAGTTGACGTGGAAGGCCTGCCACGCGCGATCCTGCCCCATGGCGGCGCCGGCGATGAAGGTGCCGAAGCCAACGACGGCAAGGATCAGGGCGATCATCTTGAGTTGCCCCGATACCGGCTTCGCCTGAATGAGCCGGGTCAGGTCCTGCCGGCTCGGCGCCGGCGCTCCGTTATGTGCGCTCACTCGTGTTCTC
>CAZWVG010000230.1:0-9254 GCA_964637355.1 uncultured Gemmatimonadaceae bacterium | reverse complement strand
CCACCGGTGAGCTTGGCGATGTCTTCGAGCATCGCCTTGCGGCGATCGCCGAAGCCCGGCGCCTTGACGGCCGAGACCTTGAGCGTGCCACGGAGCTTGTTGACCACGAGCGTCGCGAGCGCCTCACCTTCGACGTCTTCGGCGATGATGAGCAGCGGGCGTCCCATCTGGGCGACCTTCTCGAGCACCGGGAGGAGGTCCTTCATCGACGAGATCTTCTTGTCGTGGATGAGGATCATCGCGTCCTCGAGGACCGACTCCATCTTGTCCGGATCGGTGACGAAGTACGGCGAGATGTAGCCGCGGTCGAACTGCATGCCGTCGACCGTCTCGAGCGTGGTCTCGATGCCGCGCGCTTCCTCGACGGTGATGACGCCGTCCTTGCCGACCTTCTCCATCGCGTCGGCGATGAGCTCACCGATCTCCTTGTCGTTGTTCGCGGAGATGGAGGCGACCTGCGCGATCTCCTTCTTCCCGGCGGTGGGGACGGAGATCTTCTTGAGCTCCTCGACGATCGCCGTGACGGCCTTGTCGATGCCGCGCTTGAGCGCCATCGGGTTGGAGCCGGCGGTGACGTTCTTGAGCCCTTCGCGGTAGACGGCCTGGGCGAGCACGGTCGCCGTGGTGGTGCCGTCGCCGGCGATGTCGGACGTCTTGGTCGCGACTTCCTTCACCATCTGGGCGCCCATGTTCTCGAGGGCGTCGGAGAGCTCGACTTCCTTGGCGACGGTGACGCCGTCCTTGGTGATCGTCGGCGCGCCGAACTTCTTGTCGATGACGACGTTCCGCCCCTTGGGGCCGAGCGTCACCTTTACTGCATCAGCCAGCTTGTCGACACCGCGCTTGAGCGCCGCGCGGGCATCAACGCCGAAATAGAGTTCCTTTGCAGCCATGGTCGATTAAAGGCGAGTGAGAGTTGTCGTTAGGCCGAGTGCGGCGGAAAGAGAGGTTCTGAGTTCTCGACGGCGCTCCGCGCCGTCGAACTCCCGTCTCCCGTCCCCCGTCCCCCGTCCGCAGTTAGCTGTTGATGATCGCCAGGATGTCGGACTCGCGGAGGATGAGGAGCGAGTCACCTTCGACCGTCACCTCGGTCCCGCTGTACTTGCCGTACAGGACGCGGTTGCCGACGGCGACGTCGAGCGGGATGCGCTTGCCGTCCTCGATGCGCCCCGGGCCAACGGCGACGATCTCGCCCTGCTGCGGCTTCTCCTTGGCGGTGTCGGGGATGTAAAGCCCCCCGCGCATGGTCTCCGCCTCTTCGAGCGGCTTGATGACCACGCGATCCGCGAGAGGAGCGACCTTGGTCGCGCTCTTCGTGCTCATAGGGAACAGCCCTCCTTCAATGGGTCTGGATGAGTTGGTGTCCGGCGTCTGCGATGATCAGCACTCAACGAGCGAGAGTGCTAATCGAATCCTGAAACTATGACGGGCAGTCGGCGCAAGCAAGGGCAATGCGGGCACTCGTGACCCGACCGTCACCGAGGAGATGTCGTGTCGCGCCGAGTTCGTAACTTGCTCGCAGACAAGCACATCCGTACCACGGATCAGGCTCCGCCGTACGGTCGGCGCACGGTCGGCGCACGGTCGGTGCATGGTCGACGCACGGTCGGCGCATCACCCCTCACCCGCCGCGCCGCGCGCCCGGGACCCGCTAGGCCGTAGTCGACGCCGATAGGAGTCCGTATGCCATGCGGAGCCCGACGAGCGTCAAATAGGGATCCACGCGGTCGATCGTGGCGCACAGCGGAGCGATCATCGGCGCAAGCCCCCCGGTGGCGATGACCACCGGGACACGCTCGGTCGGCCACTCCTGCTTGATGCGGCGGACCAAGCCGTCGACGGCGTCGGCCGCGCCCAGCACGACACCCGAGCGGATGCAATCCTCGGTGCGACGTCCGATCACCCGAGCTGGCGGCGCCAACTCGGTCGCCGGGAGCTTCGACGTCCGGCGAAAGAGCGTTTCGGCCGACGTGCGAATTCCTGGCGCGATCACGCCACCCAGGAAGACTCCATCCGCCGTGATACAGTCGTACGTCGTCGCCGTCCCGAGATCGACCACGATCGTGTCGGTGCCATGAAGCCGGCTCGCTGCCAACGTGTTGATGAGGCGATCGGCGCCGACGGTCAGCGGCTCGAGGACGTCGAGCGTGATGGGGAGCGGTGAGCGCGCATCGACCACGACCGGCTTGAGTCCCGCGAGGAGCCCGCAGGCCTCGGAGAGCGGGTCGGTCATCGAGGGGACGACCGAGCCGATCGCGGCGCCTTGCAGCTGGCCGGGGGCGATGCCGGCCGATGCCAGCAAGCCGCGCAACGTGAGCGCGATTTCGTCGGGCGTGCGCGTGACGTCGGTCGTCAGGCGCCAGTGACTGTGCAGCGCGTCGCCATCGAAGACGCCGACCGTCGTCTCGGTATTGCCGACATCGAACACGAGGATCATGACGTCTCTCCTTCGAGGACGAGCGAACCGGTGGCACAGTGAACGATTCCCGCGGGCGTATCGACGACCAGCTCACCCGCCGGGGAGATTCCGGCGACGACTCCCTCGCGAGGCGCGCGGACGCGACGTCCGCGTGCCCAGTCGCGCTCGGCGAAGTCACGCAGCTCATCGGCCGTGAGCGCGCCCGCCCGTCGACAGGCGGCGCGCAGCGCCGGAAGCAGCACACCGAGCACCTCGGCCCGATCGGGCGCACCGCCGCCATTGACCGGCGAGGGCGCGGAGCCTAACGAGGCGGCGCCCGGGTAGCCCGCCGGCTGCAAGTTTATGCCGATGCCGAGCGCGACCCACTCGGGGCGTCGCTCGCGCCAGCGCACCTCCACGAGGATCCCGCCGAGCTTCCCCGCCGGCAGCATCAGGTCGTTGGGCCACTTGAGGCGGATCGGCGACGGCGCGAAGCGCTCGAGCGCGCGCGCGGCGCGCAGCCCGACGCGGAGCGACAGGACCTCGAGCCCCGAGGCATCGGTCGGACGATCGATGAGCGTCATCCAGAGCCCGGCGCCCGGCGCCGAGTCCCAGCGCTTTCCACCGCGCCCCCTCCCCCGCGTCTGTGCGTCGGCGAGCACCAGCGTCCCCGACGGCGCGCCGCGCTCGGCCAACGCGTGCGCAACATCCATCGTCGAGGGGAGCTCCGAGTACCACGCGAGCTCGGGGAGGTCGAGGGCGCGCAGCAGCGCACGCGCCTCGTCGTCGTCGTGGCGACGCGGGAGGGCTTCGATGGGGTCCGAGAGGCCGGTCACCACTCAGCTCCGCGCCGCGACGAGGGCGAAGATCGCCACGCCCAGGATCAATCGATAGAGCGCAAACAATCCGAAGCTGTTGCGCGACACGTAGCGCAGGAGCACGGCGATCGCCAGCCACGAGCTGAGCGCCGCCGACACGACCCCGACGACGAGCGGCGTCGATATCCCCTCACGCACCGCGTCGGGAACCTTGAGGATCGCGGCGGCGGCAGTGATCGGCATGCTGAGGAGGAACGAAAAGACCGCGGCGCTCGTGCGATCGAGCTTGAGGAGTCGCGCGCCGGTGATCGTTGATCCCGAACGCGAGAAGCCGGGGACGAGCGCGCACGCTTGGGCGATCCCGATCAGCAAGGCATCCCTCCACGTCATTTCATCCATCTTCCGCGACTGCGCAGAGAAGCGATCGCTCGCCCAGAGCATGACGCCCATGACCATGAGGGTGGTGGCCATCAGCGCCGGAGCGCGAAACGCCGTCTCCGCTGCCTTCTCCAGCAGGAGGCCGGCGATTGCGCCGGGAATCGTCCCGATGATGAGGAAGACGACGCGCCACTCCTCGGGCGTACTGATGCGCCGTGTCCGAACGATCGCCAGCGCCGAGCGTACAAGCGCAAACCACTCCGCGCGAAAGTACCACAGCACCGTGACGAGCGTCCCGAGATGCAGTGCCACGTCGAACGCGAGGCCGGGATCCTGCCAGCCGAAGGCCCACGGCGCGAGCGCAAGGTGAGCGGAGGAACTGATCGGGAGGAATTCAGCGAGTCCCTGGAGGACGCCGAGGACGAGCGCCTGGAAGACTGTCAATGCGCGAAGGGTGAGCGGAAGAGCGAGTGGCGGACCGGCGGCGGAATCTACAGGTCATCGCGCGATTCGTCGCCGGTCGCGCCCGCGCGTGGACGACTCCAGTGGTCGACGTCGGCGCTAGTGGCGCACCAACTAGTGGCGCACCAAGGTGCTCTGGTACAGCGCCTCGTACTGCGCGACGACGGCGTCGCGCGAGAAGCGCGCGCGCGCGTCCTTCGCTGCCAGATTGCTCATCGCGCGCCAGCGTTCGGCGCTCCCGAGAATCTCCAGCGCCGCCGACGCCATGCCATCCACGTCGGCCGGAGCACGAAGGGCGCCCGTTTCCCCCTCTCGCACGACCTCGGGGAGCCCGCCCACGTTGCAGCCGATCACCGGCACGCCGGACGCGAGCGCCTCAAGTGCGCTGAGCCCGAACGATTCACGGTCGCTGGGGAGGAGGAAGAGATCGGCCGAGGCGAGGAGCGGCGCCACCTGGTCGATCTTGCCGAGGAAGTGCACCTCACTCTCGACGCCCAGTACGCGCGCCTCGTCCTCAGCTTCCACCCGGTCCGGGCCATCCCCGACCATGACCAGCGCGCTCGGACACTCGGCGTGCACCTTGGCGAAGATGCGCACCACGTCGCGCACACGCTTCACGGCGCGGAAGTTCGAGATGTGCATGAGGAGCTTGCGACCACCGCTCGCGACCTGTTCGCGCAGGACCGCAGGGTACTTCGTGCGGTCATACAACTCGGGATCGATGAAGTTGTGAATCACCTCGACATCGCAGCCGGCGCAGCCGAACGCAAAGAAAGTCTCGTCGCGAAGGAAGTTCGAGACGGCGGTGATGCGATCCGACTTCTCGATCGAGAACTTGGTGATGGCGTGGAAGGAGCGATCCTGCCCAACGATGGTGATGTCGGTGCCGTGCAACGTGGTGATCACTTGGATGTCGTGCCCGTTCTGCTGCAGCATCTCTTTGGCGATCCAGGCGCTCGTCGCATGCGGAATCGCGTAGTGCACGTGCAGGAGGTCGAGACCGTGCGAGAGCACCACTTCGTGCATGCGCACCGCGAGGGCGAGATCGTACGGCGGATACTCGAACAACGGGTACTTGCCGACGTCGACTTCGTGGAAGAAGACGCCGGGGAGGAACGACGGGAGGCGGAATGGCTGCTGGTAGGTGATGAAGTGCACCTCGTGGCCACGCTCGGCGAGGGCAATGCCGAGTTCCGTCGCTACGGCGCCCGATCCGCCGTATGTCGGATAACAGGTGATCCCGATCTTCACGTCCCCTCCTCGTCGAGACTCCAGGCGAGCGCACGTTCGTACGCATCGGGAGCCGCAGAGTTCAGCAGCGTTACCCTTTCGGCGCCCAGTTGGTGCCGAAACCAGGTGCGCTGTCGCTTGGCATACTGTCGTGTCGCGATGAGCACCTGGTCGCGTGCGCGCGCGAGCGAGAGGGCTCCGCGTGCCACGTCACGAATCGCGGTGTAGCCGGTTGCGTTCCACGCCGGCGCCTCGGCGGGGAGGTGCTCCGTGAGCGCGCGCACCTCGTCGACCCATCCCGATGCGAGCATGGCGTCGATACGTCGCGCGATCCAGCCGTGCAACGCCTCGCCGGGGTCGACAACCAGGTAGCGCACTTCGTAGCGTGGCGGGCGCGCGCGCTCCTCATGCCACGCTGAGATGGGACGCCCGGTGAGGCGAGCGACCTCGATGGCCCGCAGCAGCTGCGTGCGGCCGAGGTGTGCGCGTGCGGGATCGACGCGCTCGCACTCGGTGCGCAGTGCGTCGAGCGGGAGCTCCTCGAGTTCCAGCGCGAGCCGGGCGCGCGCATCGGGATCGAGCGGAGGCTCTTCGAAGAGCGGCGCGGTGAGTGTGCGCAGATACAGTCCAGTCCCTCCGACCACGAGGACGCGCCGTCCCTTGGCGGCGAGGGAGGCGCGCCAGTCGTCGACCGACGCCATCCAACGCGCCGCACTGTAGCGCTCCGTCCCGTCGACGACGTCGATCCCCTCGTGCGGAACGCGCGCCTGCTCTTCGGCGGTTGGTTTCGCGGTGCCGATGTCGAGTCCGCGGTAGACTTGTCGCGAGTCGGCGCTGAGGATGCCGGCTCCGGTTGCTTCCGCCAGCCGCATCGCGAGCCCCGACTTTCCCGCGCCTGTGGGTCCGCAGATGACCGGGAGCCTAACGACGTCCAAAGCGGCGCTCCAGCTCGTCCCACGACAGGCGCACGATGGTCGAGCGCCCGTGCACATCGTGTGCGGGGAGGGTGCTCCCGGACAGCGCGACGAAGAGCGCGCGCATTTCCTCGGGGGCAAGCGCGTCGCCTGCCTTGACCGCGGCCTTGCAGGCGACCGTCGCGGCGAGGCGCTCGTGCCGGGCATGCGACGACGCCTCGCGCGCCCCACTCAGCGTCGCGAGCGTGTCACGCAGGCATTGGATCGCATCGAAGCGCGCGTGCGGCACCGGCACCGCGTTGACGATGAGGGTGTGCCCGCCGAAGGCGTCGATCTCGTAGCCAAGACGGTTGAGCAGCTCGGCGCTTTCCTCGAACACTTCGGCGTCCTCCGGGGAGAGGTGCACCGTCACCGGAAAGAGGAGTCGCTGCGACGGGGCATCGCCGCGCGCCAGCGAGCCGAGGAATCGTTCGTAGAGAACGCGCTCGTGCGCCGAATGCTGGTCGACGAGGATCACGCCATCCTCGTGCTCGTACATCATGTAGGTGCGGCGCAGCTGCAAGAGCGGGGGGACGACGACGGTGCTCGGCGTGTCGGACTCTCCCTCCAGTCGTGACGGCGCACCCTCGCTCATCGCGTCGCGCGTGTCGTTCGTGGCGGCGTCCGGCCCGTCGCCTTCGGCGAAGAGTCCCTCGGGCACTCCGCCGCGCTCCACCACGGGGAGCGACTGCAATCCGCCGTTGGAGGGAGCAGAGAGGCCGCTCCCCGGGCTCCAACTCCGCGCTCCCATCCACGGTGCCGCATCGGGAGTGCCTAACGCGCGCTGCACGATGCGATCGATCGCCCGCTCCGTCCCCCAACGGTCGTGAAAGCGTACCTCGGCCTTGGCGGGATGCACGTTCACGTCGACCACGTCGGCCGGCACGGTGATCGAGAGGATGAACGACGGACGAACCCCCGACGGGAGCGTCGAGCGATAGGCCGATTCGACCGCCCGCGCGATGCCGATGTCACGCACGGCACGCCCGTTCACCATCACGATCGCCCGGCGCGATGCCGTGCCGGCGTCGCCGGGGCGCTCGGCGAGACCCACGACGTGAATCGGGCCGTCGACCCCATCGACGTCGACGAAACGATCGGCATAGCTGCGCCCCCACACCGCGGCGACGCGCGCACGCAGCGACGTCGCGGGCGCTAGCACGAGCGCCTCTCGCCCGTCGGCGGTGACGCGGAGCCGCACTTCGGGCCTGGTGAGCGACAGCGTGACGATCGAGTCGGCAATCGCACGCCACTCCGAGCGCGCGCTGCGCAGAAACTTGCGGCGCGCCGGCACATTGAAGAACAGGTCGCGCACTTCGATCGTGGTACCGCGCCGGCGCGCCGCCGGGGCGACCTCGGCGATGTGCCCGCCCGTCGAGCGCACGAGCGTCGCGTCGCCGTCGGTGATGGCCGAGAGGAGGGTGAGGTGCGAGACCGACGCGATGGCGGGGAGCGCCTCACCGCGGAAGCCGTACGACGCCACTCCAACGAGATCCTGCGCCTCGCGGATCTTCGACGTAGCATGGCGCGACAGCGCGAGGGTGGCATCCTCCGCATCCATCCCGCTTCCGTCGTCGCTCACGCGCAGGAGGACGCGCCCCCCTTCCTCGACGTCGACCTCGACGCTGCTGGCACCGGCGTCGAGCGCATTTTCCACCAGCTCCTTGACCGCCGAGGCGGGGCGCTCGACCACTTCACCAGCGGCGATCTGGTCGGCGACGGCGCTGGCGAGGATGGCGATGCGGGGCACGGAACTCCGGGAGTGCAGAAACGAGTGCGCGACGGCGGGCGCGGGGGAAGGAAAGATGGGGGGTGTCGCGCCTGCGGTGAACCGGCGTGCGCGCGCGTCGGGACCAGCGGGGGGAGGTTCGTGGGGAGGTGCGTGCGGAGGTGCCTGCGGAGGTGCGTGCGGAGGTGCGTGCGGAGGTGCGTGGGACCTTGCGTCGGTCGTCGCAGCAGACGGCGCGTCAGGGGGCGCGGGAGAGGTCGAGCGAGGCCAGCCGGCGTGACTCCAGCCACCCGCTGCGCCCGTCGGAGAAGCGCACGCGGCTCCAGACGCCCTGCGCCACCGTCTCCACCGCTCCCTCTCCGGTGAGCACCTCGGACGAACGTTCGGCGCCGAGCGCCGGCGCCGTGCGGAGCGCCGTCCCCTCGACGACGATGACGCGATGCCGCCCTTCGATCACCTCGGCGAGCCCGATAGTGAGCACGCCGATCAGGGCAGCGGCGCCGATCGCGTAGCGCGGCGTGATGCGCGGCCGGTTCAGTCCGCGCCTCGGCCAGGCGAGAACGCCCCAGCCGAGGAGCCACAGCAGCGCACCTAACGAAGCGGCGGCGTCGACGGGAATGGGTGGCACGTCACCGAACAACCCTGCGCGAAACCCGGGCGTCGACTCGAGTCGCCCGCGCACGTCCTCGGCGAGCGGCTCGAGCCTAAGCGCGCGCTGCCAGCCGATCGCCGCGGTGGCGCTGTCGCCGGCCATCCACCCCGCCGTCCCGAGATTCGCCCACGCGTCGGCGGCGCGGGGCACGCGCACCGTCACGTCCCGGAACGACTCCATGGCCCCGGGATAATCCCCGTGTGCATAACGAGTCATTCCATCCGCGAACCTGGCGGCCTCGGTCGGATCGTCGGCGACGGCCCCGCTCCCCACCGCCACCGAAGCGAGCGTGAGCAGGAGAAGGCCGCTCCGCACGCCTTGCATGCGGCGGTCGCGCACCTGCTGGCGCGGGATCGCCTCGGCATCGATCGCCCGATAGGTGTCGGCGGCGCGGCGCGCCAGATCGGAGGCCGCTGTCTCCCCCGCCCCACCGTACGTTGCCCGGTCGATCTCGGCGAGCACCAACTGCGCACTGCGGGCGGTGTCGGTCGTGACCCCGACGCGCCGCAGCCAGCGCACGAGCGCGCGCCCGTCGGCAAAGGCGGAGGGGGCGAGCGCAGTGCGTGCGGCAACGGCGCCAGCGAAGGCGCGACGCAGTCCCGCCGCGTCGACCGTCGCCGCCGCGGCGAATCGT
>CAZWVG010000229.1:0-9382 GCA_964637355.1 uncultured Gemmatimonadaceae bacterium | reverse complement strand
TGAATACGATGTCACCGACATCCGCCGTCGCCCGTACGCCCCAGTGCTCGAGTACCAGTCGCGCCAACACCCCAAATCTTTCAAGAGCCAGGTCGCGCACCGCGGTCGCGAGCTCGCGCCCGGAGACGTGTCGCGGAGTGCTCAGTTTCTCCTGATGATAGCGGAGAGCGTCGAGTACGAAATCGTACGCCGGTCGCTCGAACCGTGACTCTCTCAGGAGAATCTGTTCCCATTCAATCTCTCGAAACGCCGTACCCGCCACCCTCGCGATTTCTCCTGCGGAGCAGACGCTCCGCCATGAAGGGATCGAGCAGATCACATAAAAATGCGCCCGTGCAACTGAAGAACACAACACCTCAGAAGTTGCATTGCACCCGAGAAAGATTCTCGGCGCGACGGGCTCCGGTCTTGACGAATCCCCCCGGGTCGCTACGAGCAGGAGAATGATCTAATCCGTCACGGCGACACCCTAGCCTTCCTGATGCCTCCGCGTCAACATGTCGCGTCAAGAACCTTTCGAGGCCATGAACATTCACCGCAGCACATCCTGAGGCTTTCACAAATGCGCACGCTGCTGCGACACGCAGGACTCGTCGCTTCCCTTGGAATCGCAACCACCGTCGGTGCGCAGGGAACGCCCGCCTCCGCTCAGCCCTCGACACCTCTTCCGTGGCCACCGGTCGCCACCTTCTCGATCCTGGGCTACGACCCGGCCACGGGTGAGGTCGGCGGAGCTGTGCAATCTCGCGTCTTTTCCGTCGGCAACGGCGTGCTGTGGGCCGAGGCGGGCGTCGGTGTAGTCGCGACACAGGCGATCGTCGACGTGAGCTACGGCCCCCAGGCGCTCAAGCTCCTCCGTGACGGGCTCGCACCGAAGGCGATCGTCCAGCAAGTATGGCAGAACGATCCTGATCCGCGCCCCGACGATTGGACCAAGTTTGGCCGGCAGTTCGCGGTAATGAACGCGACGGGTGACGTGGCGGCGTATACCGGGCCGCGCGCGACGAGCTGGGCGGGCGACCGGCAGGGGCAATACTGCTCGGCGCAGGGAAACATCCTCGCCGGGGAGTCGGTCGTGACGTCGATGGTCGAGGCATTCGAGAAGACCACCGGACACCTGTCCATGCGCCTCCTCGCCGCGCTCGAAGCGGGACAGATGGCGGGCGGAGACAAGCGCGGGATGCAGTCCGCCGCGATGGTGATCGTGAAGAAGGGGGGCGGCGTGTGGCTCAACAACGACGTCGTCCTCCGCCTTCAGGTCGACGACTCGCCCGAGCCGATCAAGGAGTTGCGCCGCCTCGTGGAGAAGGCAGCGGCCCAGCGCAATCGCACGAATCGTTAGGCCGACAGGCGCACATTCGCGTGTCGCACCTTCGCGTGGCGCCACATCACGCGGCCCAACATCACGCGGCGCAACATCGCGTGGCGCGTCACAGGGACCGCGCCACGCGCTCCATGACGCCGCTTGCGGTGGCCAGCGCCTGCAAGTCGTCGGGCACGAGGGACTCGAGCACCACCTGCAGCGCGGCGAGGCGACGCGCGCGCGCTGCCTGAAGAATGCGGATCCCCTTCGCGGTGGCGCGCACGCGCACGACGCGTGCGTCGGCCGAGTCGCCCTCGCGGATGAGGAGCCCCTGCCCTTCCATGGCCGTCACGAGTCGCGACATCGTCGGCGGGCGCACCTGCTCGGCCGCAGCGAGCTCTCCCAACGTCATGGGACCGCCGAAGACGACGACCGACAGCGCTGAGGCGCGCGGACCGCTCAGCCCTGATTTTCGATCGGTGACGCGAAGGCCACGTAGCAGCTGAATCGCCGCGGAGTGCAACCGGTCTGCGACGCGCGCCGCGCTCTCATTCGAGCGCGGCGCGCTCTCGGCCGAGCGCGCCGGTTCGCGATCACTTGCGCCTGACATCGGAAGCTCCCATATTTTGTTAGCAATGCTAACTAAGTGTCGGACGGTGCGACACCGCGCCCGGGGTGTCGCTGGTAATCTGGTGGATGCCGGGTCCGCGTTCGAATCCTGTCACGCCCTCGGGTGACGCCACACGCAGCCGACAACTCGAGACGAGTCGCCTGCCCTTCCACGGAGCCCCTCATGAGCACAGCCCTCGTCTCTCCCTCGCGCATCGGCCAGATCGCGATCCCTGCCCGCGAGATCGGCCGCGCGGTGGCCTTCTACCGCGATGTGCTTGGACTGCGCTTCCTCTTCGAGGCGCCTCCCAAGCTCGCATTCTTTGACTGCGGTGGAGTGCGGCTCATGCTCTCCGAGCCGGAGGAGGGACAGAGCTTTCAGCCCGGATCGGTCCTCTACTACCTGGTCGAAGACCTCCCCGCGACGCATCAGGCGTTACTGGAGCGCGGCGCGAATTTCGCCGACGCGCCGCACAAGATCGCCAGCCTGCCCGATCACGACCTCTGGATGGCCTTCCTGCACGACTCCGAGGGAAACCTGGTCGGGCTCATGAGCGAAGTCCGTCGCTGACACCCACCGAGCGAGGCCACGAGCACAGGGTCTCGCAGCCGCTCGCAACTCGTGAACGTGAGGGGTGACCTGCCGAAACGATCGGCCGGTCACCCCTGATGCGTTTCGACGCCGACGACCACCGGAATTCCCGCCCGCACGCTCTGCGTCACGACGCAGAAGTCCTCGAACAGCTCCAGACAGCGCTGCATCCGGTGCTCGTCGCCAGACGCAACAACAGGGAACAGCTCGACATGGAGTCCCCCGATGCGGAGACGCTTTCGCGCGTTGCGCACGAAGGTCCCCCGCGCGCGGACACGCAGGCTCTCGACCTCGATGCGTCCCTTTCGCGCACAGAACAGAAACGAGGACGCGAGGCACGAGGCCATCGCCGAGGCGAGGACTCGAGCGGGGGTGGGATAGTGACCGGAGCCGAGCGGCGGTGCCTCGTCGATCTCGAACCCTTCGGCGCCGTTCTCGTCGGGCTCGACGGCAAAGCGGTACCCGTCCGCGAGGGTGAGCGACACTTCGAACGAACCCTCGTCGTCGGCAGGCGAGTCGGGAGAGCGTTCGGATTCTGGACTCGGGGATGCTGTCATGGCACTCGTCTGGTCCGGCAGCCGCAACAGAAGCGGTTGCTCCCGTGGCCTCCCGCGGCGCAGCGGAGCGCCGGGAGGATCGTTGGCACGACGGGCGGATGCGCGTGGTCCGAAGGACCAACATATCCGGTGCGCATGGCCCGAGGTAGCATTGCGGAACGGAGGCTCCGGCGGAGTCGGGCGATGCCTGAACCCGCGCCTGGCGAGCTGGCGTGACACGCAGGCCGCAGCAGGCGTCTCATCCGGTCGGGTGCGCAGCTGGCTCGCCGGTGGGCCGGGGTGGCGGCAACCCTGCGTTGGTGCCGAACGGCGCCGCGCGTGGTGCGGCAAACCGATGCTGTGCCGAATCCACGGGGGCGGGGTATGGAGCGGCGGCGCATGAGGCGTACGTTGTCCAGATTGCTCCGCCCGATGAGGTTCGCCGCGGCATCGCTGATGCGCCGCCGCACCGTGCGTCGCAGGAGTGCGAGGGTGACGTCGCATCGCCGCGCGGGCGCACCCCGTCCGGGCTTCACGTCGGAATTTCGTTAGGCTTCTTCCCGCTGACATGACTTCGTTTTCTTTGCGATTCTCCCTCGCGGCCCTCCTGCTCGCTCTCGTCGCGGGGACGGGAGAGGCACAGTACAACAACTGCATCCCACCGACGCCTCGGGGCGAGCGCGCCGGCAACCTCGACTCGTTGCGCGGGTCGACTCTGCTGATCGTCTACGCGACGGCCGGCCCGGGAAAGGGGCGGATCAGCTCGGGGACGCTGGACCTCCAGCGGGCGAGTCCCGAGTGGCAGAAGAAGGGGGTGATCCTGACCGGGATCACCTCGATCGACCTCGCGAAGATCGGGGCGCAGTACACGGGCTCCCTCAACGGGCGCGACCCCGGAGCACCGAGTGTGACGGTCGAAGCGGCGACGGACGGTCGCGCGGCCGTGATGATTCTCGGCTCGATCCGTGAGCGCAACGCCAAGGGGGAGTTGGTCGGACCAGTCTCCCGCTTCGAGATCGTGGAGCGCTTCCCGCGTGGGTATCGGGGTGTGTGGCAGACGATCAATGCCAAGGGGGCGCCGGCGAGCGGATACTTCTGCGCTTCCCGCTTCTAGGTGGCGGTGCGCGCGGAACCCGTGGTGCACGTCGGCGGCGACGTGGGGGCTGACGTCCTCGCGTCTGTGTGTATTCCAGACACACTTGGTGGCGTTGATTCCACGCCACACGTGCGTGACGATCGGGCCTCACGTGTGACCAGCGGTCCGCAGCGACGGACTCCGAGGTCGCGGGCTCGTTGGGCACGAGGCGTGTCGTTGTGCGCCGCCCTGGCGCTCCTCGGCGGATGTGCCGGTCATCGTCCTCGTCCCTTGCTCTCGTCATCGACGGGTGCACCGGTGCGGATCTCCGGGGACTTTGCCGGATCCGTCGCACTCGACGGCGGGATCGTGACGCTGCAGCTCACGCGTGCACGGGTGCGCTACAACGGGTGGGCAGCGGGCGACACTGCCTCGGTAGAGGAGGTGACGCTGCGTGCGATCGTCGCTGCGGACTCTGCGGGGATCGGGATCCCGCTCGGTGTGAGCGGCGCGCTCGACGTGGCGCCGGTGTTGCAGGTGGGCGAGGAGGTGTCGATGGACGGACGCACGCTCGCTGTTCCACTGCCACCGGAGCGTCGCGCGCGCGACTTGTGGATCGCCTTCCAGTTTCGGGGGACAATTCGTGCCCGAAGTTCAGCGCCCGAGCTACTCATTGCGTACACGTGCAGCGAGATGAACCTGTTCGGCGTAAGCAAGAGTGCGAATGCGCGCGCGCGTCGAATGCGGTCGAGCTATTCCGTCGGCTGCAGCTTGTAAGGGGTGGTGTCGGTTCCGGCACCATCCCTTTGGAATACCGGGTTCGTCTTCGCGCGCATTCAGCGTTACATTGCCCCTCGGCGCCTGCCAAACCCCCTCGGAGGCGCCGGACTCCACTCCCAGCCTTGGAGTGCCGTATGCCTGGACGTAAGCGTGATACGCGGTTCTCGGCGCGGCGCCAGCCGGCTCGTTATGCGGGTGCCGCCAATCGCAAGGGTAGCGACAACTTCGCCTCGAAGTTGAAGGAGAAGGATGTCAGCAAGGCCCGCCAGATGCACAAGAAAGGAATGCCGTTGCACGAGCTGGCGGAGAAGTTCGGCGTGCATGCGTCCACGATGTCCCGGGCCCTGCGCAAGCTGACGTTCCGGCACGTCAAGTGAGGCGGTGCGCGTGGTGAGGGAGGGACGCGGCCGGCGGGTCGTCAGCGCCGTCGCGATCTTCCTCACCGCGGTAGCCTTGCAGCAAGCCTGTACCGTCGCCTGGGCACACGCGACCGCCACTGACGGGACGCGATACGAAATGTCCGTGGTAGGGTTGTCTCGACTCAGCGCCCTGCCCGACCAGCCCAGGACCGACTGCCGGTGGTGGCCAACATACGGAAGCACGGAGCTCTGTGCGCCGACCGCGAATGCTCCTGCCGCGCGAGGTGCGCTGCGTCGCGCCTATCCCTGCCTTCAGGTGGCGATGTGGCTCGCGGTGCTCAGCGTATTGCTGCAGACGTTGCGCGTTCCGCGCGCTCGTGTGATGCAGGGCGCGGTGCCGGCGGCTGCCGCGACACTCGTCGTCGTCGCGATCTATTCGATGCTCGTCGGAGCCGGTGACGGACTCGCGGTGCTGGCGCCGCTCGAGGTCCGCTTCAACGGCGCTGGTTTCGCGCTCGCGCTCATCGCGGCGCTGTTAAGCATTGCGAGCACCGTGCTCCTGCTGACGTCATTCGTCGGAGCGAATACCGACGCGCCGGTCGCGCCGCCGCTCGCGAGCGACGGACGGCGGTGAGCGAGCAGTGAGCGAGCGGTGAGCGTCGGAGCGTCGTGCGGCTTTCGACAACGCGCGCCGCGACTCGCGCGCCTGACGCGAGGGTCACTCGCGATCGTGGCGGCCGGCGCGTGCCTAACCAGTCTCCCGCTCGGTGCACAACGTAGCACACCGCCGGCGACCTCGCGCACGGGACTCACCCTCGCTCCCATTCCCTTCCCTTCGGACTCCGGACTCGCCGACCAGCGCGCGTTCGAGACGCTGCCGCCGCCGGTACGCGAGGTGCTCGACGTGCGCCGCGAGTTGCAGCCGCAGGGCGGCGACCCGTCGCTGGTATGCGTGCCGCTGAGCAACACATCGGACGGGAGCCGCCGGCAGCGCGTGCAGGGGAAACCGTACGGATTCGGGTTGGTCGTCTTCGCGCGCGCGACGCGATCGGGAACGCTCGCGCGCGTGGAGTTCGTGCGGCGGCTCGCCGACGGATCGCAGCGTGGCTACACCTGGGACGCGGAGGGCGACGCGACGACCGCGATGGAGTGGCCACCCGGCTCGACCCAGGCGGAGTCGCACCCCGTTCCGCGCGGCGGCCCGATCCCGCGCGCGGTGCGAGGGCTCGGGCGAATCGTCCTCACCTGGCCGTGCAGCGCGCCGTAGCACGCACGGCAACACAAGACGTGATTGGCGGCGTGGGAGTCGTCCGCACATCGAGCGATCGTCGCGTGTGAGTGGGCGCGCGACGCGCGCCCTTTCGGCGGCTGTCGATGCGGGTGTATCGTGCTGTGCGCCAACGTCCACGCATGTCGCGCCGTTCGATGCCGGCCGGTCAGCGCCACAGCATCGAGCGCGTCGCGCCCATGTCGCCGCGCCAACATTCACCCCGCTCCTTCCTCGCCCCGTCCATGTCCCTCGCGCGTAACGCCCTGCTCCGGGCTTCGAAGTCCCAATGGCTTGCCGCCCAGATGACGCAGCGCGCCTTTGCGCGCCGGGCGGTCAAGCGTTTCATGCCGGGCGAACGCCTGTCGGACGCGCTCGACGCGGCGCAGACACTGGTTCCGTCGAAGATCGGGACGATCATCACGCGACTCGGCGAGACGCTCACCGGCGAGCGCAACACCGACGAAGTACGCGACCACTACCTCTCGGCGCTCGACGAGATCGCGCGGCGCGGCCTCCCGACACAGCTCTCGGTCAAGCCGACGCAGCTCGGGCTCGACCTCTCGGTCGAGGAGTGTGCGCGCCAGATCGCGCCGATCGCCATCAAGTCGAAGGCACAGGGCGCGACGCTCTGGATCGACATGGAAGACTCGAGCTACGTGGAGCGCACATTGCAGCTGTACGAGCAGCTGCAATCGGCGCACGGGTCGCTGGGGCTCTGCATCCAGTCGTACCTCTTCCGCACGCCGAAGGACCTGGAGCGGCTGATCCCGCTCAAGCCGGCGATTCGCCTTGTGAAGGGGGCGTATGCCGAGCCTGCCGAGGTGGCCTTCCCGGCGAAACAGGACACGGACAAGGCGTACGTTGCGCTCGGGGAGCGGTTGCTCGAGGCGGCGAAGGACGGCAACGCCTTCCCGGTCTTCGGCACGCACGACATGACGATCGTGCAGCGCCTCGTGGCGCGCGCCGGTGAGATCGGCGTCGCGCCCGGGAAGTTCGAGGTGCACATGCTCTACGGGATCCGCGCCGCCGAGCAGCGTGCGCTTGCGCAGCAGGGACATTCGGTGCGTTGCCTGGTGAGCTACGGCAACAACTGGTTCCCGTGGTACATGCGCCGGCTCGCCGAGCGTCCGGCGAACGTCTGGTTCGTCGTGCGAAGCGCCTTCATGTGAGCCGCGGCGCGGAGCGCCTTCAGGTGAGCCGCGGCGCGGAGCGCCTTCAGGTGAGGCGCGGCGCGAAGCGCCTTCAGGTGAGCCGCGGCGCGGAGCGCCTTCAGGTGAGGCGCGGCGCGGAGCGCCGGAGCGAGAGACGTGGGCGGCGCGATGGAGGGTGAAACGTGAGCGGCGCGCCTGCAACCGAGGCGCGCCGCATGCGCGAGGAGAATGACCGTCGGTCCCGCTGACGTGCGGCCCTGCGCGGGAAGGAGCCGTTAGGCGACCGCCTCGCGCTCGGGGGACGGATAGAGGGCGAATGCCGCGGCGAGCTCGCGCACTTCGCCCCGCACCGCGGAGACTTCGCCGGCGTCGTCGGGGGCACGCAGGACGCGGTCGATGAGCTCCGCGATGCGCTGCATCTCCCCTTCCTTCATTCCGCGTGTTGTCACCGCTGGGGTCCCGATGCGGATACCGCTCGTGACGAACGGCGACTGCGTCTCGCGCGGCACGGTGTTCTTGTTGACGGTGATTCCCGCCTTGTCGAGGACCTGCTCGGCGATCTTCCCCGTGAGTCCCTTGTTGCGCAGGTCGACGAGCATCAGGTGGTTGTCGGTCCCCCCTGAGACGAGCATGTAGCCGCGCGCCATCAGCGCGCCGGCCAGTGCCTGCGCGTTGCGGACCACTTGTCCGCAGTACTCCCCGAACGCCGGCTCCAGCGCCTCGCGGAAGGCGACCGCCTTGGCGGCGATGATGTGCTCGAGCGGTCCCCCCTGCGAGCCCGGGAAGACCGCCTTGTCGATCGCCTTGGCGTGCTCGGCGCGCGAGAGTATGAGCCCCGCGCGCGGACCGCGCAGCGTCTTGTGCGTGGTGGTCGTGACGACGTCGGCGAGCGGAACGGGCGACGGGTGATGACCGGTGGCAACGAGGCCGGCGATGTGGGCCATGTCGACCATGAAGATCGCCCCGACCTCGCGCGCCACTTCGGCAAACGCGGAAAAGTCGATCGTGCGCGGATAGGCGCTCGCGCCGGCGATGATCATGCGCGGGCGCTCGCGGCGCGCGACGTCGCGGAGCATGTCGTAGTCGATGAAACCGTCGTCGGTGACACCGTAGTGCACCGCACGATAGAGGAGCCCCGAGTAGTTCACCGGGGAGCCGTGCGTGAGGTGCCCGCCCTGCGAGAGGTCCTGGCCAAGGAGCGTGTCGCCCGGCTTGAGGAAGGCGAGGGCGACGGCGCTGTTGGCCGACGCACCGGAGTGCGGCTGCACGTTCGCGTGCTCGGCGCCGAAGAGCTGCTTGGCGCGATTGATCGCCAGCTGCTCGACTTCGTCCACCACTTCGCAGCCGCCGTAATAGCGCTTCCCGGGGAGTCCCTCGGCGTACTTGTTGGTGAGCGGCGATCCGGCGGCTTCCATCACGGCCGGCGAGACGAAGTTCTCGCTGGCGATCAGCTCGATGCCGTCGTTCTGTCGTTCGATTTCGCGCTCGATGAGGCGAGCGATCTCGGGGTCGGCGTCACGCAGGCGTTGCCCGGGAGGGCAGCGATCCCACGACTTCCAGTCGGTCATGTCGTCTCCGGCATGGGTTCGATCTTCTCGACGCGGCGCGCGTGCCTCCCGCCCTCGAAGGGAGTCGAGAGGAACGTTTCGAGAATCTTGTCAGCTGCCTCCTCGGACACGAAGCGCGCCGGGAGGACGAGGATGTTGG
>CAZWVG010000228.1:0-9426 GCA_964637355.1 uncultured Gemmatimonadaceae bacterium | reverse complement strand
CGATCGACGTGAGGAGGGAGTCGTCGAGCAGGAGGAGCGAGTCTCCGCTCGCCACATCGCGCCGCCACACCTGCTGTCCGAGGATGACGGCGTCGTAGTACGAGCGATCGAAATCCGTCAGGTACAATTCGTAGAAGCGCCCGTCATGTTCGGTCAGGAGCATCGGCGACCGGCGCACGCGAAGCGCGCTGCTGTCGCTCTCGACCCAGAACGTCGAGTCGCCGGCCGATACGAGGAACGATGCCGGCGGCGGACGGTCGGCGGTCGCGCGCGGCCCGGTGCACGCGATGGCGACAGCGCAGGCAGCGGCGACGAACGCCCAGCGCCCCGGGTGCAGACCCGGGCGACGACGCAGGGAAACCGACGACCGGCGCGCAATCATGACGTGCAGAATATAGCACGCCCGCCGCGCCGCCCCGCGTTACCCCCTGGCGATCCCGGCGACAGCGTCCACCAGTCGATCGATCTCGGCATCGGTCGTGTAGCACGCACACCCCACGCGCACGACTCCTTCGGCCCCCTGACCAATGCGCTCGATGACGGTGACCGCGTAGAAGTCGCCATTGGAGACGTAGAGGCCGAGCGGCGCCAGCGCGCGCGCGACGGCGGTCGACGTGTGGCCGGCGAGCGTGAAGATGACGGTGGGAGTACGTCGTCCCGTTCCTGGCGTCACGCCATACAACGTCACCCCATCGATCGCCGCCAGGCCGCGCCAGAGTCGCGCGACCTGTGCCTCGCCGCGCTCGTGCAGCGCGCCCAGGGCGTGGGTGAGGCGTTCGCGCCGCGGCGCAGTTGCGTCGAGCCCGCCGAGCGAGGCAATGAAGTCGACGGCGGCACCGATACCGACGATCCCCTCGTGATTCTGCGTCCCGGTCTCGAGTCGCTCGGGGGATTCGTTAGGCGCCGGGTCGAGGCGCGCGACGGGGAGCGCATCCACCAGCGAGCGACGCCCATAGAGGACGCCGGCATGCGGACCGTAGAACTTGTACGACGAACAGGCCAGGAAGTCGCAGTCCCACGCCTTCACGTCGATGATGCCGTGCGCGGCATAGTGCACGGCGTCGACGTAGGCGAGCGCACCATGTTCGTGCGCCAGGCGCGTGGCCGCGGCAACGTCGGTAATCGTCCCCAGTGCATTCGACGCCGCGCCGATCGCGAGGAGCCGCGTGCGCGGCGAGAAGGCGCGACGCAGGTCGTCCCAGTCGAGCACGCCGGCGACTGGATCCATGCGCACGGTGCGCACGACCATCCCCCGATCCTTCGCCATCTCGCGCCACGGCGCGACGTTCGCGTGATGATCGAGCTCGGTGACGATCACTTCATCGCCCGCGTTCCACTGCCTGCCTAACGCGTGGGCCACGTGAAAGGTGATCGTCGTCATGTTGTTGCCGAACGACACCTCGTCCCACGACGCGTTGAGCAGGGCCGCCGCCGCTTCCCGCGCCGCCTGGAGCCGCGCGTCGGTCTCCTGCGACGTGGGATACTCCCAATGCGTGTTGGCGTTGTGGTGATAGAGGTAGTCGTTCATCGCCTCCACCACGTCGCGCGGGACCTGTGTCCCTCCCGGTCCGTCGAAGTAGGCGACGGGGTGCCCCTGCTCGCGCCGCGCGAGTGCGGGGAAGCGCGCACGGATCTCGTCGACGGGGCGCAAGGCGGGAGAAGCGGTTTCGATGGAGGTCATGACGTCGGCCGGGGATTGATCTGCGGTTCAATCGGTGATGACGATGTTGCCCCACTCTTCGAGCAGGCGCACTGCCTCGACGTGATCGGCGGTCTCGCCGAGTTCGTGGCGCGCAAGTCGAAAGAGTTCGGCGACCTGCTGGATCACGGGCGACGGGACGCGCTGGTCGCGCACGAAGTCGGCGGCGATGGCGACGTCCTTCTCGAGGAGTGCGAGGCGGAACGTGCGCGGAAAGGCGCGCGTCACGACGCGCTGCGGAATGAGGTTCTCCGAGCTGTTGGAGCGACCGCTCGACGCATTGATCACGTCGAGCGCCGCCGACGGCTTCACGCCGGCCTTGGCAAGCGCCGCGAGTCCCTCGGCGGTGGACCAGATGTGCACGGCGAGGAGCGCGTTGTTCACCGCCTTTAGTGCATCCCCCGCGCCGATGGGCCCGACGAGGACGATCTTCCGCCCGAAGAACTCGAGCACGGGGCGGGCGCGGGCGAAGGTGACTTCATCTCCTCCGCACATCACGGTGAGCGTTCCGGCTTCGGCGCCCGAGACGCCACCGCTCACCGGTGCGTCGATGAAGGCGATCCCGCGCTCGGCGAGGCGCGCGGCCATCCGGCGCGAGGTGGCCGGATCGCCGGAAGTGCAATCGATGAGGAGCGTTCCGGCTCCCATCCCGGCCAGGAGTCCGTCACGACCATCGAGGAGCGATTCGACTTCTTTCGAGGTGGGGAGGCAGGTGATGACGACGGCAGCATCGGTCGCGGCAGCTGCCGGAGTTGGCGCGACGGTCGCACCGCTGGCGGCGGCAAAGGCAGTGGCGGTTTCGGCCGTGCGATTCCACACGGTGAGCGATGACTTGGCGGCGACGTGGCGCGCCATGGGGGTTCCGATGGCCCCGAGTCCGAGGAAGGCGGTCTTCATCCACACAATGTCGCCCGATCGACCGCTCGGCGGGAGGGCGCGTATCTTCCTCGGCATGATCTCCACGGTGCACATCGGCGGGATGCGGAGCGTGCACTGCGTGCGCGCGGTCTTCACGGCGCTCGGCGGGGTCGCCGGGGTCGCGCGCGCCGAGGTGACGATGGGGCGGGCAACACTGACGCACGATGGCCTCGTCGAAGCCGGCGCTCTCGAGGAGGCCTTGGCGCCGCTCGGGTACGCGGTCGTGTCGGTCGAACGCGAAGCGCGGCGCCTTCCCATGTTGCCGGAAGACGCCGCGCCGCACGGAGGAGAGGGCGGCGCCTAACGCCGCGCGTTCGATCCCGTCGCGCGCTGGGTCACAGCGAGAACCAGTAGCTCGCCTTGATGAGGAAGGTGTTGTCGGGGTGGGCGGAGAAGAGGTTGCGGTAGTCGCGTCCCCAGCGGAACGTCCCGGCGTCGAGCCCGTCCTGCACGCGCCCCTGCGCCCAGACGAGAAAGAGCGTCGAGCCTCGGCGATACTCCCAGCGCAGCACCGTGTTGGAGCGGAACTGCTTGAAGTTGAAGCCTCCCGGCTCGCCTTCCTGCGTGAACGGGGAGAAGCGATCGACGTACGCCGTCGCGCGCGGTGAAGTCACGTCTCGCCAGTTGCTGTAGTCTCCGCCGGTGACGAACGGCTGGGCGTAGAGCTGCAATGAGAGCGTAGGCGACGCCGTCCAGTTGATGCGCGTGGTGACGTTGACCGTGCGCTGCGAGAGATGCGCGACCGTGTAGTGCGTGGTGTCGCTCCCGACTTCGCCATAGTTGCCGAGCCACTGCCGGTCGTTGGTGTTGCGCGAGACGGAGAGGCCGAGCGAGGCGGAGAAGGAGCTGGCGACGCGCCCCTCGAGCGATCCGTTCACGTTGGTGTTCACCGAGCGACCGCCGTCACCGCGCCAGAAGGAGGCGTTGAGCGACGGATACACGGCGTGACGCTGGTCGCCGGTGATTCCCGTCCACCCCTGGACGACGCGATCGCGCAGGATCGCCGGTCCACCGCGCAAGCAGGAGGGGCAGTACGTCCCGGTCTCACCGCCGATGCCGCCGTAGACAAACCACATGTTGCGTAGCTGCCCGTTCATGTTGATGTTGCCGCCGTGCCCGGTGCTCGGCCCGCCGGGGACCCACGAGTTCCACTGGTTGAAGTTCACCTGCCAGCGCCGATAGAAGAGGTTGGGCTTCTGGAAGACGAAGGCGAACCAGTTGCTCCATCCCATGTTGTTGGCGCTGGACATGAAGCCGACGTCGTTGATCTCCACGCCCGGCCCCTTGTACCACCCGCCCGTGTAGAAGCGCGTGATCCCGCCGCCATTCTTCGACAGGCCGACGCCGGAGCCAAAGCCGGAAAGCGACGTGCGCGTCGAGTCGTACGCGAGGTCGTCGTCGGGGCGCTGGTAGAGATGCACCGTGGAGCGCTGCGTGCGAGCGATCGCCTCGGCGGAGCCACGCACGAGACTACCGTAGAACTGCCCCGACAGCTGGAAGTTGCCCCCCGGACCGAAGCGGTGCCGCCCGTCGACACCGGCCGTGTAGGCCTCGCTCCGCAGGTACTGCGAGGTGAAGCGGTCGAGATCGCGGTTCACTGCGGTGAACAACGCGCCGATTCCGCTGCGACCGCCGCGCAGGTCCTGCTGGGCCCGCGCCACGAAGTAGTTGGTGCGCGGCTCCACGGTCAGCGACTCGGCGACGGACTCGCGTCCCGTGACCGCGTCGAGGATTCCCAACGACATGCCCGACGAGAGGCGCCCCGTCACCTTGGCGGCGCCGAGGATGGTCGAGTTGAGGGGGACCGCGTTCTGGTCCTCGCTCAGGAACCCGGCTTGCGGGGCGCGTCCGATGCGGCGCGAGTAGAACGGCCCGGTGCATTGCCCGTCGTTGCAATCGATGTCGTAGCGGAAGATCCCCGTCCCTTCGAGAAAGAAGGGGCGACGCTCGTCGAAGAACTGCTCGAAGGCGCCGAGGTTGAGGACCGCGGGATCGGCCTCGACCTGCCCGAAGTCCGGGTTGATCGTGGCATCGAGCGTGAGGTTGGACGAGAGCCCGTACTTGAGGTCCGCGCCTAACGACATGCGCTGCGCACGGCCGTAGCCGTCGGCGCGCTGCCGCGAATCGTTGGCCTGCACGGTATAGGGCATCATCTCCAGGCGGCGCGGGCTGCCGAGCCCCGTCAGGCCGCGCACCTCGCCGAGCTGCGAGGCGATACCGAACTGTGACCGGCGCCAGAGCGGCCAGCTCGACCGCTCGTTGAGGCGCGCGATCTCGCGATGCACGCCGATGCCGAAGATGTGCTCCCCTTTCTCAGGGTAGCGCAACTGGCTCAGGGGGATGCGGAACTCCGCTGTCCAGCCGAGCGAGTCGATCGAGGTCTTGACGTCCCACACCGCGTTCCACGTCACGTCCTCGTTGGAGTCGTTGTACAGATAGATGTCGCGCTGCACGCCAGCGGGATTCACCATGAACTCGTAGCCGGTGCGGCGATCGTGGTACGAGTCGACGATGACGCGCACGTAGTCCGACTGCGTCCGTTCATCGCGCCGCGAGAGGAGCGCCATAATGCTGTCGGGATGCGCGTCGAAGGCGCGCACGAACACGAAGAGGTTGCGATCGTCGTAGGCGATGCGCGCCTCCGTCTGGAACGTCGGGTCGCCGTCCTCCACGGGGTCGAAGACTCGGAATCCATCGATCCGCTGAGCCGTCCGCCAGACGTCGTCCCGGTCACTTCCGTCGATCGCGGGCGGTGTGAGTGCACGCATCGCAGTGGTGTTCGTGGTGCGTGCGCCGCCAGCCGCAGCGATCGCGTGCGAGGCAAGTCGTTGAGCCTGAGCGCTCGGGGCGAGCGACAGGACGAGCATGGACGTGACAAAGAATGGACGCATGAAAACGCAGAGCCCTTGGGGGATAGGCCGATTGTCCTGGAGTTGGCGCGCACTCGCGGCGCGCGACGCATGATCTGACAGCGTGTTCCTGGAAATGGTTGGCCCCGTTCCGCCGCGCGCGCTTGTTCGCCCCATACGACGCCCGTAACTTGCGCCCCCGCGGCGGGTCACCCGCACGCGCCTGTTGTACTTCGCCGGACGGCGGCCATGACGCCATCGCAACGCAACCAGGACAGCGAACTCGCGGCGCTGCTCGCCCCCGACATCCTCGTCATGCTCGAGGAGTCGCCGGGCGACGTGGCCGCGGAGACGGAGGAGCTGCACCCGAAGAATCTCGCGGATGTCGCCGAAGCGATGCCGCGCGAACGGGTGCCAGAGTTCCTGCGCGCGCTTCCGGCTGCGCGTGCCGCCGATGTGCTCGAGTATCTCGACGAGGAACTGCGGTCGGAGCTCCTCGAGGCGATGACCACCGAGCAGGCGGTCGCGCTCATCTCGGAGATGACGCCCGACGATCGCGCCGACATCCTCGAGGAGCTCGAGGAGAAGACGGCGGACGAGATCCTGCAGGATCTCCCCGACGCGGCGCGACAGGAGACGGAGCGACTCCTCCAGTACGGCGCAGACACCGCCGGCGGCCTGATGACGACGGAGTTCGTCTCCGTCTCGCAGAGCCTAACGACCGAGGAGGCACTCAACCTCGTGCGTGCCGCCGCGCGGTCGGCGCGCAAGGAGGCGATGCACGCGATCTATGTCACCGACGAGCGCGGCGCGTTGGTGGGCGTGATGTCGCTGCGCGAACTCGTCGCCGCGCCCGAGGGGAGCACCGTCCTCAATCTCGCCTGGACCGAGGTGGTCAAGGTTTCCGCGAGCGCCGACCAGGACGAAGTCGCGCGGATCATCCAGGAGTACGACCTCGTCGCCGTCCCGGTCGTGGATGGATTCGATCGAATCCTCGGCGTGATCACCGTCGACGACGTCATCGACGTCATCCAGGAAGAGAACACCGAAGACGTGCAGAAGCTGGGTGCGGTGCAGCCGCTCGAGGAGCCGTACTTCATGGCCGGCTTCTGGAGCGTCGCCCGCAAGCGCGTGGGCTGGCTCGTCTTCCTGTTCGTCGGCGAAATGTTCACCGGCACGGCGATGCGCGCGTACGAGGACACGCTGGCCAAGGCGATCGCCCTCACGCTGTTCATTCCGCTGGTGATCAGCTCCGGCGGCAACAGCGGCGCGCAGTCGGCGACGCTGATCACGCGCGCGCTCGCCGTCGGTGACGTGGAGATTCGCGACGTGCTGCGCATTCTCTTCCGAGAGTTTGGCCAGGGAATCGTCCTCGGCGCGTGCTTGGGCGCCATCGGATTCGTGCGTGCGCTCATGTGGGGGAACACCACGACGCTTGCGGCAGTGGTTGCGCTCACCCTCGTGATGGTCGTCTTGGTCGGAAGCGTCGTCGGTGCCATGCTTCCGCTGGTATTCAAGCGCCTTGGATTCGACCCGGCGCTGGCCTCGTCACCCTTTGTCGCCTCGCTGGTCGACGTCACCGGACTGGTCATCTATTTCAACGTCGCCCGCGCCATCCTGCGACTGCAATGAGCGATTCGGCCGCGCTGTCCACTCGTCCGCTCGCGCGAGGCACGGCGACGCTCGCCGTGGTCTACTCGGCGCTCGGTTTCTCGACGATCTCCATCGCCACCGTCATCGGGACGCGTGACGGGACGCCGCTCACGACGGTGGTGTTCGGGCGCTTTCTGCTGGGGGCGCTTGTCCTCTTTCCGTTGGCCGGGGGAATCCGCGGACTGTCGATCGGACGACCGCACGCATGGCGCATCGTGCTGTGGGGGGGCGTCGGGCAGGCGGTGGTCAACCTGCTCAATCTCTCGGCGCTTGCCTACATCCCGGCAGCGACGGTGGTCTTCCTCTTCTACACGTTTCCCGCCTGGGTCGCGCTCATCGCGGCGGTGCGCCGCACGGAGCGTGTGGGACTCTTGCGGCTGGTCGCACTCCTGCTCTCGCTCGCCGGAATCGTGGTGATCATCGGCGGGCCCAAGGCGGGGACGCTCTCCCCGCTAGGCGCGGCGCTCTCGCTCAGCGGAGCGTTTTTTTACGCGCTCTATATTCCCCTGCTCCGCCAGCTGCAAACCGGGACGACGACCGCGGTCGCGATCTTCTACGTGGCGGTTGGGACGTGCCTGTCGATGCTGGCGTATGGCGCGTTACGCGGCGAACTGGCATGGCAACTCTCGGTTCCCACGCTCGGCGCGATCGGGTGGCTCGCGCTGATTCCCACCGTGCTGGCGATGCAGCTCTTCCTCAAGGGACTCGAGACGCTCGGGCCCGTGCGCACGGCGATCATCTCGACCGCCGAGCCGTTTTCGGCGGCGATCCTCGCGGCGCTACTCCTCGACCAGCCGCTGACCGTGACCACTCTCGCCGGTGGAGCGTGCATTGCCGCCGCGGTGCTCCTGCTGCAACGCCCCGAGGGAGGCTCGATCGCGCGAGATGCCGGGCGTCCGGCGCCCGGCTCGTCTCCGGCCTGAGGTTTCGCGACCCGACGCTGGACGCGCCGACGGGGGCGGATGCGCTACGACGCCACGCGCGTCCCTTCGCGCTGAGCGCCGCGCCGCCCGCGCGACGCGACTACCCCCGCCCCGCCTAACGCGATCGCCGCAAAGGCGAACCACTGGATGGCGTAGCTCTCGTGCGATCCCTCGTCGAGCGGAGGGAGCTCGACGCGAATGAGGTGGTCGAGCGTGTCGCTCTGGACGGCGCCGAGTCGCTGCACGACGAGAAAGGGGGCGATGCGCTCGCCGAGATGCGCCTCGATGCTGTCGCGCTCGAGATAGCGCACGCCGCGCGGCTGCGTCACCGTGGAGACCATTCCGCGCACCGGGACGAAGGCGTCGACGTATCCGTCGACGACGGCCGAGTCGCCCTCGTGCCACTTGCTCAAGTCGGCGGACATTCCATCGGCAGCGTAGGCCCAGCCACGGTTCACCAGGATCGGCGGTCCGGAGTCGACCAGGAGCGGCGTGAGCACGTGCACGCCAGGGGCGCCGTGCATCCCGCGCGACGTCAGGACGAGTTCGCGCGAATAGTCGTAGTGCCCCGTCAGCTGCACGCGCCGGAATCGCGCGCTCGCCGAGTCGCGCAACGCGTCCTGCCAGCGCACGGGTGGCGCGTCGAGCTGCGCGGCGAGAGCGGCGTTCTGCGCGCGCCGCTCGGCGAGTCGCCCGACCTGCCAGATCCCCAACCGAATGCAGATGGCCGCCATGACGACCGCGAAGATCACGAAGACGAGGGTGCGGCGCGGCATCTAGAAGAGGCTCATCTGGTCGCCCATGTCCTCCGGCGCCACGACCGGAAGTCCGAGCAGCCCTTGCAGCTCACGGAGCGAGGCCGGCGCGTGCCCGGCAAAGTGGTTGTTGACATAGCCGTACACGCGGGCGCGCGCAGCGAGACCCGGGAGGACCGCCGCCCACGCGGCGAGTTCGCGCGAGCGATCGACCTGGATGCGCGAATAGTCCACCAGATCGCGATTGGGGCCCATCCATCGAATGTAGGCGAAGTCCGCCGTGGGGCGTTCGGCCAGCGCGAGCATCGACTTGCGCGGGATCCAGCGCGCGTCGGTGAGGGCGAGGGCAACGCGATGTTCTGCCAGCAAGGCGATGATTCCGTCCTGAATCCATCCGCGCTGCCGGAACTCGACGGCGAAGTCGAGGTCGCGCGGAAGCGATGGGAGAAAGCTGGCGAGCGCGGGGAGTTCGACCGGTCCGAAATCCGGGCCCAGCTGCACGAGGATCGGTCCGAGCTTGTTGCCGAGGAGGCGCGCACGATCGGCGAAGAGCGCGAGCAGCTCACCGGAATTCCGCAGGCGATTCTCGTGGGTGATCTCCTGCGGGAGCTTGAGCGCGAACTGGAAGC
>CAZWVG010000227.1:0-9521 GCA_964637355.1 uncultured Gemmatimonadaceae bacterium | reverse complement strand
CCGTCCATGACGCTCGACTTCCTGCTCCGGCACTGGGCGCGCACCGGGACGGAGTATGCCCTCGACATCGTGCTCAATTCGTTCCGGGCGATGGCGCGCGGCGGACTGTTCGACCAGGTGGGGGGCGGAATCCACCGCTACAGCGTCGACGCAAACTGGCTCGTGCCGCATTTCGAGAAGATGCTGTACGACAACGCGCTCTTCGCACGGTTAGGGGTCGGGCTCTGGCAGGCGACGGGCGACGCCGAGGTGCGGCGCGCCACACACGCCACCTTCGACTGGATCGGGCGCGAGATGACGTCGCCGGAGGGGGGCTTCTACTCGTCGCTCGACGCCGACAGCGAGGGTGAGGAAGGGAAGTTCTACGTGTGGGACGACGAGGCGCTGACCGCCTTGCTCGGCTCGGATGCAGCGGTCGTCCGCGCTTACTGGGGGAGTTCGCCTTCCGGCAATTTCGAAGGGCACAACATCCTCCACGTCGCCGACGAGCCATCGGTCGTGTCGCGCCTGCACGGACTCACGCTCGCGCAACTCGACGCCGTGATCGAACGCGCACGCGCGCGGCTCTACAGCGAACGTGCCGGTCGCGTGTGGCCGGCGCTCGACGACAAGGTCATCGCCTCCTGGAACGGGTTGATGCTTCGCGCCGTCGCCCAAGGGGCGCGCGTCTTCGCGGACGCCGACCTGCGCGCGCTGGCGGTACGCAACGGCACCTTCCTGCGCACGCAGATGGTGCGGGAGGGGCGCGTGATTCGTTCGTTCAGGGGCGGGGTCACGACGAGCATGGGCTTTCTCGAGGACCACGCCGCCGTCGCCCTCGGCTTCCTCGAGATGTACGCGCTGACGTTCGAGCGGAGTTGGCTCGACGACGCGATGGCGATCGCCGACGTGGTGGTCGACCGCTTCCACGACCCCGAGCTCGGCATCTTCTTCGACACCGCGCGCGACCACGAGGCGCTGATCACGCGACCGCGCGATGTCACCGACAACGCCATTCCGAGCGGCAATTCGCTGGTCGCCGACCTCCTCCTCCGACTCTCGGTCATCACCGGAGAGAGCCGGGGGGGAGAGCTTGCGCGTCGCGCCTGCGACTCGATGGCCGAGGGGCTCGCCCGCCACCCCACGGCGTTCGGACATCTGTTGGGGGTAGCCGACATGGCGTTGTATGGCGCCACCGAGGTCGCCTTGGTCGGGTCGCCGGCATCGACGCCCTTCAAGGAGCTGGAAGCGGCGCTGACGAGCCGCTACGTCCCGGCGCTCGTGCTGGCCGGGGGACTGCCGGAGGAGAACTCGTCACTGGCCCTCCTCAGGGGGCGGAGCGCGCCGCCCGGAGGGGCGACCGCCTACCTCTGCCGCGGCTACCAGTGCGAGTCCCCCACGTCGCAGCCGCACGAACTGCTGGCGCAGCTGGCCGCCTACGGCGCCGGTTGAATTGCCGGTCCAGCCCGGTCGACGGGTGTGGCACCACGCTTGCTTCATCCCCGGTATCCGCGTGGCAACCTGCTCGTCCGTGTGGGGGTAGCAACGTCCGATCGCTCAAACCCGACCGCTGTCGGGAAAGACATAGCGTCTATACTCCATGGCGTCGGGGCCGGACCGCATCGAGGTGTCGCCAACAGACCCCCGATCGGTTGCCGACCTCCCTGCCGGGATCAATCCATCGTCCGCCGAATGCACAGACCTGCAACAGTCCGCCCCTCGATCGCGACCGCGTCCCGCACGCGCCTGCTGATACCGGCCATCCTCGTCCTGGTGGCGGGAGTTGTGGCCGCCTGCACAGAGCCGGTGGCGCAGCGGACCATCGCGTCGCTCAAGATCGTTCCGCAGCAGGACTCGTTCTTCAACGGGTCGACGACGGCTGCCAACCCGTTTGCGGTGACGCTCTTCGACAATAACAGCGTCGAGATTCGCGACGGACGTCCGATCACCTATTCGTCCTCTGCCCCCGACGTCTTCACGGTCGACAGCAAGACCGGGGCGGTTACCGGAGTCAGTGTCGGATCGGGATTCTATCGGGCGCCGGTGACAGGACGGGTGATCGAGGCTTCGGAGAAGATCATTGCCCCCGTCGCCCAGATTCAGCTCACCACCGGTGACTTTGCGCTCAACGTCGGGGGGACACGTCAGCTCACGCCGAACCTGCTCTCGGGCAACGGCGCCACCATCAGCGGGCGCACCGTCAACTACTCGTCGTCGAACACGTCGGTCGCATCGGTGAGCACTGGCGGTCTGGTCACGGCGATCACGATCGGCACGTCGACGATCACCGCCAACGTGGAAGGGAAGTCGGCGAGCGTGGTGGTGACCGTGCAGGCCGAGCAGGTGGCGTCGATCCGGCTCACGCCGCAGGTCGCGCAGCTCATGCGTGTGGGCGGCCAGTTGCAGGTGACGGCACAGCCACTCAACAACGCCGGCCAGCCACTCACCGGTCGCACGGTGGAATGGTCAGTCAACAATCCGGCGGTCGCCACCATCACACAGAGCGGCGTCGTGACGGCGGTCGCCGTCGGCAACGTCACGGTGACGGCGCTTTCGGAGACCCGCGTGGCGACGCTCGGCATCACCGTCACCGAGATCCCGCCAGCCAGCGTTACGCTCGAGCCCAATGCGTTCGCGCTCGGCACGGGGCTCACGCGGCAGCTCGTCCCGACGGTGATCGATACCGCCGGGCACCTGGTGACGAACTTCAACAACCGGAACGTCGTCTGGCAATCGAAGAGCTCGATCGTCGCGTCGGTGAGTTCGAGCGGGGTGGTGACGGGGACCGGCGCGGGGACCACGGACATCTTCGTCACGGTCGACGGGATGCGCTCCAACGATGCGACGGTGACCGTGAGCCCGGCGACCAACAACGTGATCGTGACGCCGTTCAATCCGCAGGTGCTGCGCATCGGGACGACGGTGCAGCTGACGGCTCAGGCGCGCGACAACAACAACCAGCCGATACCCGGCAAGGTCGCCAACTGGTCGTCCAACAATCCGACGATCGCCAATGTCTCGCAGAGCGGACTGGTCACCGGCATCGCCACGGGCTCGACCACCATCACCGCGGAGATCGACAACAAGACGGCGAGCGTGCAGGTGACGGTGACGCTGGTGCCGGTGGGGAGCGTGACGTTCACCGTGACGAACGACACCCTCGTCGAGAACGACGTGCGGCAGTACAACCCGGTGGTGAAGGACACCGCGGGCAAGGTCATCACCTCGCTCATCGGCCGTCAGGTGATCTTCACGTCCAACAACCTGCCGATTGCAACGGTGAGCAATCAGGGCGTGGTGAACGCCGTATCGCAGGGAGTGGCGACGATCAATGCCACGATCGACGGCGTGGCCAGCAACGACCTCACCATGCACGTCGCGCGAATTGTCACCGTCCAGGTGACGCCGAACCCGACGACGGTGGCGAAAGGCGCGACGCAAGCGCTCACCGTAGTGCTCAAGGACATCAACAACAACATCCTCACCACGTCGCGTCCGCTCAACTTCACGACGAACTCGTCGTTCGTCGCCACGGTCTCGGCAGCCGGAATCGTCACCGGCGTGAATTCGGGGACGACGAACATCAACGCCAGCATCAACGGCGTGAGCGGATCGACAGCGGTCACGGTTCCGTAGCGCTCCCTGGTCCCCGACATCCAGACGCCCTGTCCGGCAAGCCGGACAGGGCGTTGTCGTTAGGCGATCGATGTCCCTGTGACCGTCGGTATCACGGACGCAATTGCGAGCCACCGTTCCAACGGGACCGTCCTGCGAACCCGCTCCCACGATCTTCAGGCACGGACCGGCCTTTTGTGTGGACTCTGAAGTCAACAAGATCTTGAACCGCGGAGTCCGCGGAGAACGCGGAGCACGCGGTCGCGAGGATCTCCGCGGCCGCCGGGATCTGCGCCGTCGCCGGGATCTCCGCCGTCTCCGGGATCTCCGCCGTCTCCGCGGTCTCCGCGGTTAGAAGCAGTTGAACCGCAGAGAACGCGGAGTTCGCAGAGAACGTCATCGGCCTACGCCGGCATCCCGCGTCAGGCGCCGAGGTCCGCGCAGCTCTGCAGGATCGTCCGGCAGTTCTGGCAGATCACCTTGCAGCGGATTTCGGCGACGCGATCGGAGCCGCAGACGGGGCAGCTCTCGTTCGCGCGTATCGGCGCGGAATCCGGGCTCACTGCCGTGCTTCCGTCGACGCTGTCGCGCCAGCCACGGCGTTCGGGCGCGATCGACAAACCATGGCGAGCGTCTTCGTCACTACTCGAAGTCCAATGCCAGGTTCATCGCCGGCGCCGAGTGGGTGAGCGCTCCAACCGAGATGTGGTCGACACCGGTTTGCGCGATCGCTTGCACCGTGTCGAGGTTCACCCCGCCCGAGGCCTCGAGAATCGCCCGGTCCTTCACCAGCTGCACGCACTCGCGCATCTGCTCCGTCGACATGTTGTCGAGGAGGATGATCTCGGCGCGCGCCTCGAGTGCCGCACGCACCTGGTCGATGTTCTCGCACTCCACTTCGACGGTTGAGCCGGGGCCCACCAACTCGCGCGCGCGAGAGATCGCCAGCGCGATGTCGCCCTCGACGGCCGTGAGGTGGTTGTCCTTGATCAGCACCGACTTCGCCAGGTCGAGGCGATGGTTCACGCCCCCCCCTGCGCGCACCGCGTATTTCTCCAGGGCACGCCACCCAGGTGTCGTCTTGCGGGTGTCGAGGATCTTGGCCTTGGTCCCCTTCACCGCCTCGACATACTTGCAGGTGAGCGTGGCAATCCCCGACAGGCGCTGCATGAAGTTCAGCGCCACTCGCTCGGCAGACAACATTCCGCGTGCATGTCCGGAGATGTGCAGGACCGAGTCGCCCTTGGCGACTTTCTTCCCGTCTTCGGCGTCGATGCGGATGGACGTCTTGGTGTCGAGCTGGTGGAAGGCCTCGATCGCCAGCGCCACGCCGGCGACGACGCCTGATTGACGCGCGACGAGCCGCGCCCGAGCGCGTCGATCGCTCAGGACCGTGGCAATGGTCGTGACGTCGTTGAAGGCGCCGTCCTCCATGAGCGCATCGCGAACGAGCGTCGAGACCTGCGCCTCGGAGAGCGGGAAGCGCAGCACCGTGCGCAGGTTGATGCTCGGCGTCTCTAGTGGCGTCAGGCGGCGAGGCGGCGTGACGGGGTCTTCGTGCAACGACATCCCGGATTCCCCCAAGGTGCGGGTTCTACAGTAAGGCGCGGGCGACTCGACGTCATCTCACAGGGAGTCGACGCCATCCGGCTGTCGACCGCTAGCGAAATCAGCGCTACTCGCCCGGATCATCCATTGCGGCAGCGGCGGGCTGCGTGTTCCCTCCGATGCTGACCATGCGCTCCAGCGCCCGGCGTGCGCGCTCGGCAACCGGCTCGGGAACGGTGATGCGGTGTTCCATTCGCTCGAGCGCGCTGAGCACCTTCGGGAGCGTGGTCATCTTCATGTACTGGCACTCGGCGCGCGCGCTCGCCGGAAAGAACGTCTTGTCCGGATTGGCGCGGCGCAACCGGTGCAGGATTCCGGTTTCGGTCGCCACGATGAAGGAATCGGCCGACGAGCTCCCCGGGCGGCGAATCATCCCCTCGGTGGAAAGCACCTGCACCCCGTCGGCCGCAATGGCCCCGGCCGACATCGCCTCGAGCACGTTGGTCGAGCAACCGCACTCGGGGTGTACCAGCACTTCGGCGTTGGGGTGCTCAGCGCGCTGGCGCGAGAGCGACTGGGGCGTGATCCCGGCGTGGACGTGACACTCACCCATCCACACGTGGATGTTCTGGCGCCCGGTCACCCGCCGAACGTGCGCCCCGAGAAACATGTCGGGGAGGAAGAGAATGTCCCGTTCGGGCGGAATGGCGTTGATGACCTCGACCGCATTGCCGGAGGTGCAGCAGTAGTCGCTCTCCGCCTTCACCGCTGCGGTGGTATTGACGTAGCTCACCACGACCGCCCCCGGGTGCTCCGCCTTCCAGGCGACGAGATCCTCGGCGGTGATCGTATCGGCGAGCGAGCAACCAGCGCCGAGGTCGGGGAGGAGCACCGTCTTCTGTGGAGACAGAATCGCCGCTGTCTCGGCCATGAAGTGCACGCCGCAGAAGACGATCACCTCGGCGTCGGTGCGGGCCGCCTCGCGGCTCAGGCCGAGCGAATCGCCCACGAAGTCGGCGACGTCCTGCACCTCGGCGCGCTCGTAGTTGTGCGCGAGGATCACCGCGCGCTTCTCGGCGGCGAGGGCGCGAATGCGCGCGGCGAGCGCCTGGGAGGCTTCGGCGTCGGTATCGATACTGAGCGTCGTCATTCGGTCAAAATAAGGGAGGGCGAGTGCCTACGCCCCCGCCAGCGGTGGCGAGGCTACATCTCCCCTGGGAGAGGGGTCGCGACGAGCACGGCGGTAACGGCGACCAGCGCCAACGCCAACGCGAGTTCGATCAATGCCGAGCGCCGGATCGCGTGAACGTCACCCGAGGCGCGGAGCCGCGGAGTGGCGATGCGCCAGTTGTACGCGCCGAGCGCGGCGACGCCGCCGAGGATTGCGAGCTTGATGAGGAGCGTGCGCCCGTAGACCGAGGTCCAGAGCGCGTTGAGCACCTGGAGGTGGAGCCATGAGGCGAAGGAGCCGGTGAAGGCGACAACGACGGCGCTCGCGAGGGCGACGGGTGAGAATCGCTCGAGCGCGCTCACGACGGAGCCGGGTGTCGGACGCTGACTCGAGGCAAGCGTTGCGACGGCGATCGCCAGGAGTGTGCCGAGCCACGCGCCGGCGGCAAGGACGTGCATCGTGTCCGCGACGACCGCCTGCACGGTGAGCTGTTCGGCGCCGATCGCGTGCCCCATCAAGGCCGGCGAGACGGCCAGGAGGAGGGCGCCGGCGCCTAACGCGGCGATCGCCGTGCGGCTCTCCAGGCGCGACATCCCGGCGGCGCCCGCCAGCAGCAATCCGGCAACGCCGATCCACCACCCCGTCCCCCACGTCATCCTGAACAGGACCACGGTCGCCATCGATGTCCATGCCGACGGGGAGTCGGCAAATGCGGCCGACTGCTGGACGAGTCGCCAGCCGGCCGCGGCGGCGAGCACCGCGAAGGTCGCGCGCAGCAGCGTGCGAACGCGCGCACGCTCCTGCTGCGCTTGTGTGGAGTCAGTCTCGAGCCGGGGGGCAACGCGAACGAGGAAGAGCGTCGCCCCCACGACAATCATGATCCCGCCGAGCGTCAGCGCGCGGGCGACCGCTTGTGCCGCCGCCGACACGAGCGCGTCGATCACGCGCCCTTACTCGGCCGACTTGACGGTGAAGGCGAAGTCGCCGGTGACCGGGTGACCGTCCTTCGAGGCAGTCTTCCACTTCACCATGTAGCTCCCGGCCGGGAGGGGCTGCCTGATCTCGACCTCGACAGCCGTCGCCCCATCCTTGCCGCGGTGCGGTGCGGCGGTCGTGATCGCCGCGCCGTCGGCGCGCGTGAGCTTCACCGCCGTGACGGCGAGCTCGGGAGGCATCGAGTACCAGAGTCGGATCACCGTGGGCGCCTGCTGCAGCACCTCGTCCTTTGACGGCTCCGACTTTTCCAGATGCAGGTGGAACGGCGCGATGGGCGCGGATGGAACCGCCCATGCCTGATGGACGAGTGGACGAGCGAAGGCGCTCGTGCTGCCAACGATTGTTCCAGCGAGCACGACCACGGTGAGCGCGCGAAATGCGAAGCGTGCAGAGAGCGTCATGAGAGCAGACGGTTTGGTGACGAGGTGGAACGTAACTGCGGGGGACGACTTCGCGCCCCTCACCACTCGATGTGCTTCCCCCGCCACTCCCCCTTCGCCTTCGGATAATCGCTGCGAAAGTGCCCGCCGCGCGACTCCTTTCGACGCAGCGCTGCGCCAGCCACGAGCTGTGCCGTCTCGCACATGTTGCGCTCCTCGGTCATTCCCTCGTCGAGGCGGTCGCGCAATTCCTCGAGCGCGGCAAGGCAGGCGCGGAGCCCCTTCGCGTTGCGGTCGATCGCGGCGTGCTCCCACATCACCGTGCGCACCGCATCGGCCGACACCTGGGCGGCGCCTCGATCTCCCAGCGGCGGCACATCCCAGCGCTCGGCGGAGCGTTTCGGCGCCTCGGTACGCGGCGTGGTGATCATGTCGCGGGCGACGCGTTCGGCGAAGACGAGTCCTTCGAGCAACGAGTTGGAAGCGAGACGGTTCGCCCCGTGTACGCCGGTGCAGGCGACCTCGCCGCAGGCGTAGAGATGCGGGAGCGAGGAGCGACCGGCGAGATCGGTGACGATCCCTCCCATCATGTAGTGGGCGGCCGGCGTCACCGGGATGAGGTCCTGCCGTGGATCGATGCCGCGGTGCTGACAGAGCGCAAAGATTCCGGGAAAGCGCGACTCGAAGCTCGAAGCGATGGCTCGCGCGTCGAGGTGCACGGCGCCGGTACGCGCTCGCTCGCGGAAGATTTCGCGCGCCACGATGTCGCGCGAGGCAAGCTCGGCGAGCTTGTGGCGCCCGACCATGAAGCGTTCGCCGTCGGCATTGAGGAGCGTCGCCCCCTCGCCGCGCACCGCCTCGGAGATGAGGGCGAGCGGATTCTCCGGCGTATCGAGCGCGGTGGGGTGGAACTGCACGAACTCCATGTCGGCGAGTCGCACACCGGAGCGATGGGCGATGGCGAATCCGTCGCCGGTGGCGACGACCGGGTTGGTGGTGTAGCGGTAGATCTGCCCGCACCCGCCAGCTGCAATCACGGTCGCATCGGCGCGGATCTCGACCGCTTGCCCCAGCACGCTCGCCCGCACGCCGGCGCAGCGCCCCTTCTCGACGATGAGGTCGAGGACGCGCGCATGTTCGAGGACGCTCGCTCCCTTCGTCGCGCGCACGCGGTCGATCAGGGTGCGGGCCACCTCTGCGCCAGTGCGATCGCCGTGCGCGTGCACGATGCGGTGCGCCGAGTGCGCCGCTTCCTTGCCGAGGGTGAGCTGCCCGTCGGCGCCGAGGTCGAAGGCGGCTCCCGCCAGCTGCAACTCGCGCACGCGCGCAGGCCCCTCTTCGACGAGGACTTCCACGGCCCCGCGGTCACACAGCGCCGCGCCAGCGGCCAGGGTGTCCTTGCGATGCAGCTCGGGCGAATCTCCCGCGCCGAGTGCGGCGGCGATCCCCCCTTGTGCGTACGACGTGGCGCTGTCGTGCAGCGTGCGCTTGGTAAGGACCATGACTTCGCCGTGCGGTGCGGCCCGCCAGGCGGTGTGGAGTCCGGCAACGCCGCTGCCGATGACGAGGAAGCGGGTGCGGAGAAGGGAGGGCATCGCGGGGTACGAGGGAGTGAAATCGCGTAGCCGGCAGGCGCTGCACCCGCCGGCGGAGAGCCTTCGCGCCACACCAGCATGCGCGTTGCCAAGGAGGCTCGAGCCGATCGGGCATTGCCGTCACCGCTCAGGCGACGAGATTTGAGCGGAATCCCCTTCACGTTAGCGCCCTGTCCATGCCGTTTTCCATTCCCCGCAAGGTCGAGCCGCACGTCGAGCCGCGCGTCGAGCCGCACG
>CAZWVG010000226.1:0-9531 GCA_964637355.1 uncultured Gemmatimonadaceae bacterium | reverse complement strand
GATCCGCGCACGGGGGAGATCATCGAGAGCGACATCACCTGGTATCACAACCACATGCGGTCGTACCGCAACCGCCTGATGATCGAGACCGGGATCGCCAACCCCGAGGCGCGCTCGCTGGAGATCCCCGAGGAGCTGATGGGCGAGACGATGCGGAAGGTGATCACCCACGAGGTGGGGCACGCGATCGGTCTCCCGCACAACATGATCGCCTCCAGCTCCTTCCCGGTCGACTCGCTGCGCAAGCCGTCGTTTGCCTCCAAGTACGGCGTCTCGGCGACCATCATGGATTATGCGCGCCAGAACTACGTCGCCCAGCCGGGTGACGGGTTGCAGCCCAAGGATTTCGTGCGCCGCCTTGGCCCCTTCGACGACTTCGTGATCAACTGGGGATACCGCGTCATCCCGCAGGCCGCGACCCCCGAGGCCGAGCGCCCGGTGTTGAATGGTTGGGTCATCAACCAGACCGGCCCCTTCCCCTATCGCTATTCAGAGCAGTTCCTGAGCGGAATCGACCCACGTTCGCAGACCGAGGACGTAGGCGACGATCCGGTCAAGGCGACCGGCTACGCGCTCATGAACATGAAGAAGCTCATCCCGCAGCTGGTGAGCTGGACCACGCGCCCCGGCGACGACTACAGCGATCTTGCCGAACTCTATGGCGAAACGCTGGGGATGTGGGGGTTGTACATGGGGCACGTGACGTCGGTGATCGGCGGCGTGCAGGTGGACGCCAAGGTGAGCGAGCAGCCCGGCGCCGTGTACACGCCGGTGAGCAAGTCGCGGCAGAAAGCGGCGCTCGCCTTCCTCGCCGACAACGCGCTGCGCACGCCGGACTGGCTCGCGCCTAACGACATTCTTTCCTTGATCGGACCGCAGTCAGGGGGCGCATCGCTGGTGTCGCGGCAGTCGAACGTCGTCGCGCAGCTTCTCGACGCGCGCCGCCTCGACCGCATCACGCTCGGTGAGCAAATGCTGGATGCGGCCACCGCCTATCCGCTTTCCGAATACCTGGGTGACGTCCGACGCGCGGTGCTGGGCTCGGGCACGGGGGGGCTCGACGAAAATCGCCGCGAGCTGCAACACGTCTATCTCGAACGACTCGAGGCACTCCTTTCTCCCCCGCCCGCCCCGCAGGGGAACCAGGGCTTTGGAGGGGGAGGGGGGCGCACGCTTCCTGCAATCCTCACCCCACCCAATGTGCGCCGCAGCGATCTCTCGACGCTTGCCCGCGCTGAGTTGCGCTCGATACGTGAAGGGGCGACGGCGCGCGCGTCGACCGCCACCGGATTGGCTCGCGCACACTGGCAGGACATGGCCGAGCGCGTGACGGAGATCCTGGAGAAGCAGAAGGGGCGGTAGGGGAAGGGAAGCGCGCGTAGAGCGCGCGTAGAGACTCGAGGCTACGAACGACGACGCCCCCTCCGTGATGGAGGGGGCGTTGTGCGTCTGACGGTGACAGAGCGCCTCACGCCCTTGGATGCGAATGAACTACTTCGGCACCTGCCCCTCCGTGCAAGCCCACATAACGTATCGGACCAGATCGTCGACGGTTTGAATGAACCTCTGCGCCATGACCAAGCGTTTCGGAGGCACCACGAGATTCGCTACTCTCAATACTTCGACGACAATCTCATCGAGATCGTCGTCCACGAGGTCGAATACGCGCGTGACGTCATCCTCAAGACCGACGGAACTGTTCGCCGATGGGGAGAGCTTGTGGATCTCAGAAAATATCGTCGCCGCCATTCGCTCCGGCATTCCGTACTTTGCTACCAGCTTCACGAATTCCTCAAGATTCGAGGCTCGAGGTTCGTGCTGATCACCGGTCGGCTTCGCTCGAAGCATTTGTCCTCCTGCGGTCAGCATAACGTCTGGATTGCATCTGGCGACGGAACTCACTCGCCTGCCTAGTCCAGCAGCCTCCTAAGACTTGCAGAAGAACCACATTGCGCTCAGTCCAAGAATCCATATCGGCATGCTGAGACGCGTCAACAGCCGATCCCGCCGCCACCAGCGGCGACCGTCAATACTTGAGATATCTGACTCGCGCAGAGGTTTCGAGAGGTCTTTCAGGTGCGGACGGAGACGAGATTCCACGTAGACGACCGCCAGACCATAGGCGAAGTAGAGCACCACTACTGCGGTGCCGCACGAGATGCTCATAGGATACATGGCGCTCTAGGAAGCCATCGGGTCGACATCGAGGATGCCGCGGACGAACAAGACGAAGGCGTCGGACGAAGCCCAACGAGCGAAACTCTGACGTCTACGACTCTCGTAGCCATCGACTCACTCGCAGCCGAGTTGAGACTATCCCGACAAGTGAGAACGCATTCCCGCCACGCAACCCGCTACGACTTGCAAAGGAACATGATCGCACATACCGCTAGTATCCATACAGGAATACTTAGCCGCGAATAAAGGCGATCAATCCGCCACCAACGGCGCCCCTCATCGCTTGAGATATCCGACTCGCGCACAGGGCTCAAGAGACCTTTAATGTGTGGTGCAAGTCGGATATCCAAATAGATCCCGGCGAGGCCGGGTCGTGTGCTTAGATGTGTGTAGTTCGGAGGCGGGGCCGGCGTCGTGGTAGAAGACGAAACGGCCACCGTCCATCTTCTGGGTGACACTGCTCACCAGTGGGGTTGGCGCCCCACGCAGCCCAGAAGGTGTCCGATGACCGTCTCGAAGGCACCGCTCTCCGATGGTAGTCCGAAGTCGTTGTGGCAGCAATCCGGTGGTCGCCCCGCCGCGTCGTCCGTGGGGGCGATGCCCACTCCGCCGCTCGAGGTCTTGCGCACGATGGTGCAGACCCTGCTCCAGCAAACGCTGCACGAGGAGTTCGCCCGCTTCCTCGGGGCCGCCCCGTTCGAACGCACGACGGCGCGCACCGGGCTCCGCAACGGCACGCGGCCGCGCACGCTCGTCACGCGCCTCGGCAAGCTGACGCTCGCGATCCCCCGCGACCGGAGCAGTCTCTTCACCCCCAGCGTGTTCCCGCGCTACCAGCGCCATGAGCAAGCGCTCGTGAGCACGCTCGCCGAGTGCTACCTGCAGGGCGTTTCGACGCGCAAGGTCCGTGAGGTCGTCGAGACCCTCTGCGGCGAGACCGTGAGTGCCAGTACGGTGAGCCGGGCGACCAAACAACTCGATGCGACGCTCGCGGCCTGGCGCACGCGGCGGCTCGCGGCGCAAGCCTTTCCGCAGCTCGTCATCGACGCGCACTACGAGCGCATCCGGCGCGAAGGGCAGGTCCTGTCGACCGCTGTGCTCTGGGTCATGGGCGTCGCGGCGAACGGGTATCGGGAGTACCTGGGCGTGTGGCTCGGCACCGCCGAGAGCGGCCCCGCCTGGAGCGCCGTGTTCAAGGATCTCCACCAGCGCGGCCTCACCGGCGTGCAGTACGTCGTCAGCGACGAGCATACCGGGCTCAAAGCCGCCGTGCAGCGCTTCTTCCCCGCGGCCGTGCATCAGCGCTGTCAGGTGCATTATCTCCGCAACGCGCTCACCAGGGTCAGCACGCCCACATGGCAGGCGATGCTCCTCGCGGCGCTCCGCGATGTGTGGGCGGCGCCGACGCGCCCCGAGGCCACGGCGCGGGCGCAGCAGCTGGTCGCCACGCTCCGCCACCCCCTCCCGTCGGTCGCCGCTTGGCTGGACGAGACCCTCGACGACACCCTCGGCTTCTACGCGCTCGGCGAGGCCGAAGCCCGGCGGCGCCTGCGCACCACCAACGCCCTGGAACGCGAACACGAAGAAATCCGCCGCCGCACGCGCGTCATCCGCATCTTCCCCAACGAGGCCAGCTACCTCCGGCTGGCGACGGCCCTCGCCGCCGACCGCAATGACAACTGGGCCAAACGCCGCTACATCATCCCCGCGTCCCCCACCATCAACGTGCGCCATGCCCTCCGCGGCCGGAACGTCGCCTAACGCGTAACTGCTCTCCACCCAGGACACGAACTACACACTTCTTGGTACTTGACCCGAGGCCGTAGGCGAGAAAAACGGTCAATACCGTGGTACTACACGAAGCACTCATCGGCTGCGCACCTCGCTTAGTCTTCGGACGCCCGGCCGGTTGGCTCAGAGTTCTCCGCGCACGGGAGTGTTGTGCAATGCGGGAGGAGAGCTCCCGCCAGGTCGTGCCACTCGACCTCGATCCCGGACTTTCGTCATCCGCACCGCACATTGGCATCTCGCCCCTGATGCGTTGGGGACGGAGTTGACCAAAGAATCCATGCAGCACGCGTACTGCGAAAACTCACCCCCACCCCACTCCATCTTCCAGACGATCTGAGAGATTCCCACGCCAAGCGCCAGAGCGCCCAGGCCGGCATCGAGCCAGAGATCGATTCCCGAGCTTAAGGTGACTTCTCCAGACAAGAGAAGAAGCAGCACGGCGAGCGGATAGAACACCGCTACGCCCAGCAGGGCAGCGACTGCACGAAATCGGGTCCACGGGAGTACGACTCCGGCCAGGGCACCGCCCAGAACTCCCACGGCGACGTAGCTCCCACAGAGCAGCGCGAGAAAGCGAAGACCATTCAACGAGAGTGCTCTCCCCTGGATCACGAAGAGCGCTGCGGCGAGGGCGCTGTAGCCGACGGCGAGGGTTAACCCGAACTCCATGCAGAGGCGCACTCTACGAGCCAGCGGAAGACGGGTGGCCCCGAAGTAGCGACTGGAGTTTCGATTCACTCGAGCCATTCGCGACGGATGTGGCTCACGTTCACTGTACTGGCATTCGAGTGGACTCCCGTTCCGAAACCAAGCGTTGCGAGCGTGACACAAGGGGTTCCCCATCGAGTGAATCATCGCTACCCCGGCGGTCAGCTCCCGTGTCGTAGCAACGTCGCCGCCGATCGAACCCTGTAGCGCCGTCGAGTAGTCGTCACTTGACATCGTCCTCTTGCACGAGTCCGGACTTCAGCACTTGAAACTGGCTGTTGCCCGTACCGGTGATCTGGACGCTGTAGCAGCCCGACTCTAGGGGAGCTGGCGGAACGTCTTCGGTAAATCCGGAAGGCACGATACCGAACGTCGCTCCATCCAGTGACACCGTGCCTCCCGCGGAATAGATGGACCAGTACGTCCTCGCCGGACTGAACCCGCATGACTGAACGCGCAGAAACGAAAGCGCAACCGCCGATCGCTTGCCTCGACTGCGACCAATCTCAAAGCGTAGGCGTTCCGACGTTGAGGATGGCGCAATCCAGACGGCGGTGCGCTGCGGGCAGCCGGCGAGCACTGCAAATGCAGCGACGCCAATCGCTCTCTGCAATGCTCGCACAGTCAAGATAAGCGCGCGGCAAGTTTGCATCGCACGGCCGGCTGAGGATTGCCACGCCTCCCAATATTCGATCGTGACACATGCCGATGCGGCAATGCGAAGCGTCCGCTCTCGGGAAGTCGATTCAACCCGAAGCGCGACGTTCTGCGTATCTTGACCACGCCCGCCCCCTTCCACGTCACACGCCCCTCCGCCTCCGGGGCCGCTTCGCCACTGCTAGACGCGGCGAGCGTCCCGTTGATCTGTTGACATCATTCAGTTCTCCAACGCAGCGTCCTCACGCTGCCGTCGACCATGATCACGAACTCCAAGGATCGCGCCCATCCCGGCCCACCGGTGTCAATCGCGTAGCACACACCCGGCACGAGCGGCTGCACTTCCCTCGACGACACAAATCCTTGAGGAACGACGCCGACTCTAATCGTCCCGATCGCGCGCGCCTCATTGAGGACTGTATCGCTGAGGCCTATCGACCAAACAAGTGTCGGAGCAGGGTAACTCTCGCACCGGTCAACCCTAAAGCCGTCCATCGGAGGCGGATGTATCGCGCGCTTTGCGTCGACCAGTTGGACAATCACCGCGCCCTCTCGGAGTCGATCCTCAACCTTCAGCTTGACGTCTCGCAGTTCACACTTCCCCCAGCAAGAAGAAGGAGAGTGAGGTGCGAGAGGTCATCGTCTGGAGTCGCATGGCGCTTCAGTTCCGATCTGATCGACTGCCTATCCGCGTAGATTGGGTTGCGGGGTTCTCAGGAGGAGGGCTTAGATGCGCCGCCCTCCTCACGAGGTCGACCGCACCAATGCATAGCACGTGAAGAAATTCTGCATCGTGTACAGATACAGGAGTGGAATCATGATCAACTGTGCTGTCTCGGACTGAATGCGCAATCGCACTACGCCGCGGACGATGCCGATGAGGCTCAACGTGAGCAGGACTCCCTGCAGTACAAGCAGTCGATTCACCTGGTCTTCAGGCACCTGTGGCGCGAGCACAAATGCGGCGACGACAAACGTAGCACTCGGCCAGGCTGCCAAGCCTAACAAGTGCAGATAGTCTGTGAAGGAAAGCCGACCCTCGCGCAGAAGGCGCCTGACTCCAAACGCGTATGCAATGACGGCCGGCACGCTAAGGATCGCGCCCGGCCAGATGAGGGCACTCGACGTGGTAACGAGGCCTGCCGCTCGCGGCCACCCCCAACCCGTCATCCGCACAATAGTTTCAGCGACGACGCCAGCCACAAATGGAAACGCAAAGACGAACGAGGCTAGGACGCGTACGGCAACCTTTGAATCTCTATCGAAGTGTGTCATACCCCGCTTAGGAGGAATGCGACTTAATGCGAACGCAGCGCGTCGGCGCGAGCGCTCATCTCGGGGGGCGGAAAAGGCAGGGAGCGTTCGCGCCCGGCGGCATTTGTTCGCTAGTAAGATGAATCCCCATCAACGACAAGACGTCGTAGACGAAGCAGTTTGAGTCGGCCAGCCAATACCTGTTTCCCTGATAGCGACGTGAGGCAATCTGAATTGCGAGAGACAGGCCTGCGTAGGCTTCTGTGTCGCCCAGTCGGATCCACCGATAATCACCCCATGCACCATATTTCGGGGCCGAGCGCGTCCGGATGTCGCTGCGGACGCATTCGGGGAGTCCGCATAGCTCCGTCACCTGATCGCCTTCAGCACTCCGATATAGGATCGCAAGATGGTCGTACTTTCGATACAGCCTCGGAATAGCCCAAACGCCGATGTAGACGCCAGTAATTTGAGTCTCCTTCGCCCCGTTGTCGGGATTGCAGTCCCACAGCACAGCAGTCACTTGCTTGCACACGACGCGCGTTCCGATCACCGTCGACCCGCCGCCAGCGTCGTCACTCCACGTAGCGCCGCATGTGCCGATGAGCGAACACGGCCGACCATTCGGCGAGGTGACGAAGCGGCCACTCGGATCCCCCAGATTCACCGGATCATTCCCCGCAAACGCATACGGATTGATTCCGCCAGCAAGCCCGATCGGATCGGGACTCATGAACCGCTTGGTCCGCGGATCGTACCAGCGCGCCCGCACGTAGTAGAGCTGCGTGGAGTCAGCTTCGAACATCAACCCCTGCCACCGCGTCCGAATCCCTGCGGGAAACGCCGTGGGCCCCCATACGCCCACGAACCCCCATGGGTCGCTGTCCGTCTGCCGCCGAAACACGCTCCCGGACGACGAGACGAGCCCCACCAGGCTTCCTTGCACGTCCTGATACGCGAAGTAGATCGCCGAGACCAACGTTTCGCAGCAGAGCACGGCCAGCAACTGATCGGTGCCCGGCAGCCAGGCATACTCGTACACCCGCTGCGTAAGCGCGCCGTTCATCTCGATTAGGAGATGATCCTGGTCCCACGCGAAGTGCCGGTCGATGGTCCCGTTCGTCCGCCGGCGCGCCAATTGGCCAAAGGCATTGTATTCGTAGGTCAGCCTCCGACCGTTCGACGTCACCGTGGAGTCGAGCAGCCCGTCGGGTGACCAATAGAAGCGCGCATCCGTCGCCGGTGCCGTTGTCTTGCGGCGCCGGGTCGTGTTGCCGTCGGCATCGAACTCGTAGGTGAAGCCCCCCGGCCACGCCGTGAGTCGGTTGTTGGTGTAGGTCGCCGCGCCTGTTCCAGCGCGCCCGGCCGACGCGGTGATGTTGCCGAGCGCATCAAAAGCAAGTGAGTCGCGCCAGCGCTGGGTCCGCCCGGCAATGGCGCACCCAGTCTCGCCAAAATCTCCGTTCACCGGGTTGCTGCACGCACTCGTGTACGGCAGCAACGTGTCCCGCGCCACCGTCAGCCGGCCACGGGCGTCGTACGCGTAAGTGGTGTTCCGCTGGCCAAAGCCGGTGGAGTCGGGGCGAAAAGTCGCGCTCACGCGACCTAACGAGTCGTATCGCGCTCCGCGGCCCAGCAGCGAATCGACCGCTCCTGGCGTGTAGCTCCAATTGTACGCCTGGTCGCTGGTGGTGCGCGCGAACGTCTGATTCACGTTCCCCGGCTGCGAGCGGGTGGTGGTCTGGAAGGTGAGACCGTAGGTAAACTTCGTCACCTGATTGAGTACCCGCACCGAATCCAGCACGTTCGACGTGGCATTCCAGAAGAAGCGGCGCCCGGTGGCCTCCAGACTCCCGGGATACGCCGTGCTCACCGAGTCGAGCTGGCCGTATGCCCCCTTCACATATCGTCGCACGATGCGTTTGCTCAGGTCCGTTTGGTAGCGTGTGACCACCGAGTCGGTCCACCCCGTCGCGTCGCTGTAGATGGAGTCACGCGAGGTGGCGTTGCTCCCGACCGTCACGCGCCCGTTGGCGGCAAAGAAGAACGAGTCGGCGCGCACCAGCGTGGTGCCAGCGCGCAGCATCTGCCGCACGTTCACACGACTCAGCGTGTCGTAGGCGACGTTCACGAAGTCTCCGCGGCGGTTGACCGTCCGCGCCACCCGTCCCGCTGCATCGTACAGCTGTTGCGCCGCTACGGCGCTCGGATCAGTAGCCTGCGTGACGGCACCCAAGGCGTTGTACTGATAACTGTAGCGCTGGCCGATCGGGTCGACGACGGAGTCGAGCGTGGCCGTGCCATACACATAGCGAATGGAATCCGCGCTCACGGCGCCCAGCGCGTCGTTTCGCGTCTGGCGCACACGATTGAGCACGTCGTAATAGGTGCGCCTGGCGGCCACGGGGTCGGCCACGTACACGGAGTCGCGCCCCTTGCTATCGTAGTACGTCTGCGAAATGCGCCGCCCCGGCCCGGCAGTGCGCTCCAATTGTCCGAAGAAGACGTCGTAGGAGAGCGTATCACTCCTGCCGAGCGCATCGGTACGCAACGTCACGCGATAGAGCGAGTCGTAGACGAATCGGGTTACCGACGTCCCCGCCACACGAACCGAGTCGACCCGCCCACGCGCTCCAAGGAAGAACTCCTGTGACGCGAGCCGCGGACCCGTGACGCTGGTGGGCTGGGCGAACGGACCATACTGAATGCGTACCGAATCCTCGCCCGCCAGCTGCTGCCAGTTCACCAGTCCGTCCGCCGAGTATCGGAATCGGTCGACGCCACCGGCGTGGTACACGATGCTATCGGCGTTTGGTGAACCCTGCGAGCGAAACACACGCGTGACCTGTTGGACGGCGAGCCCGGGCTGAACGGTGGTCGTCACCGCTTGCCCCCATCGGTCCACGGTGAACGCAGTCGTAAGCCCGCCGGGCGCGGTCACCA
>CAZWVG010000225.1:0-9631 GCA_964637355.1 uncultured Gemmatimonadaceae bacterium | reverse complement strand
CGACCAGGCGCGCTGCGACTCGACGATTCCCCCCGCGCTCACCATGCAGGCGCACTCCGCGCCGTTAGGCATGACCTTCCTGGCCGGCGCCACGGCATTCCCCGCGACGTATCGCGGCGACGCTCTCGTCGACTTCCATGGCTCGTGGAATCGCAACGATCCCACCGGCGCCAAGGTCGTGCGCATCCGCATCGCCGACGGGCGACCGACTGCGGTCGAGGACTTCATCGTCGGGTGGCAGGACTCGGCTGGGAAGCGATGGGGGCGCCCGGTCGACCTCGTCGTCGCACGTGACGGCGCCGTCCTCGTCTCCGACGATCTGGCTGGCGTGATCTACCGGGTGGCGCAGTGAGCGCGCGACGGGCGATGATCGTGGCTCGTGCTCCCGGCGCGATGATCGCGGCTCGTGCGCGTCGTGCGTGCAGGATGGCGCTGTGCACGGTGCTGGCGGCGTCGGCGACCACGGCCGGTGCCCAATCTCGAAGCACTTCGGCAAACGGCGCGCAGCAGGTTCGCCCCAGCCTCACCGGAGGGTCGCGCCCCGGGCTCGACGTGCAGCATTACGACTTTCGCGTCGACTTCTCCCCGCGAACGCTCGACGACACGGTGCGGGTGGCGAGCACCATCACCGTCTATCGGAGCGCCCGCGCCGACACCCTTGTGCTCGACCTGCGCCGCGCCATGCGCGTCGACGGCGTGCAGGTGAACGGGACCACCGTCACCGCTCGACGCGACTCGGCAACCGTGCGCGTCCCGCTCCCGGCCGGGAGTGGCGACACCCTGCGCGTCGCCCTTCGCTACACCGGGCGCCCGACCGATGGACTCATCATCCGCAAGGATTCGTCGGGCACGTGGACCGCCTTCGCCGATCACTTCCCCGATCGTGCGCGCGAGTGGCTGGCAACGGTCGATCATCCGTCGGACAAGGCGACGGTCGAGTGGACCGTGCGCACGCCGGCCGGCTATCGCGTAATCGCTAACGGAGAACTGCAGGAAGAGACGCCGATCGCGGCCACCGCCACCGAACCGGCGACGCTCCTCACGCGCTGGCGCAACGTGCGCCCGCTGTACACGGGCGTGATGGTCATCGGCGTCGCCCCGTTCGCCGTGTACGAGCTCGGGCGCACGGCGTGCGGCGAGTCGGAGATTCCTGGGTGCGTCCCGCAGAGCGTCTGGATCACCCCCGGCGTGCGCGACTACATGCCGGGCCCCTTCGCCCGCGCCGGCGACATCGTATCGCTTTTCTCGCGCATCGTGGGCCCCTTTCCGTACGAGAAGCTCGCGCACGTCGAGAGCAGCACGCGTTACGGCGGGATGGAGAACGCGTCGTCGATCTTCTACGCGGCGAACATCTATCGTCGCCGCTCCATGACCGAGGGGCTCATCGCCCACGAGACGGCGCACCAGTGGTTCGGCGACGCCGTCACCACGCGCGAGTGGCCGCACGTCTGGCTCTCGGAGGGCTTTGCCACGTACTTCGCGGCGGTGTGGGCGGAACGCTCGCGTGGCGACACCGCCTACGTCGACGAGGTACGCCGCATGAGACAAACGGTCCTCAACGACAAGATGACCGCCGAAAAGCCGGTGATCGACGAGTCGCTGAGCGACCTGCGTTACGTGCTCAACTCACTGGTCTACCAGAAGGCGGGTTTCACCCTGCACATGCTCCGCCAGGAGATCGGGGATTCGGCGTTCTACAAGGGGATCCGCAGTTACTACGCCAAGTACCGCCACGGCAACGCGCTCACCAATGACTTCATGCGCGAGATGGAGGGGAGCTCGGGGAAGAAGCTCGACTGGTTCTTCGACCAGTGGATGCGGCGCCCGGGCTTCGCCGAGCTGACCGCCGGCTGGCGCTGGGACGAGGCCAGGAAGGCGCTCGTGGTCACCGCGTCGCAGGGGTCGCGTTTCGCCCCCTATCGCATCAACCTCTCCCTCGACGTGACCGACGCGCAGGGAAAGGTGCAGCGCGCGCGCGTGACGATTCCCGCGGCGCGTGTGGCGACGGTCCCCGTCACGATCCGCCTCGCCAGTGCCCCGAAGTCGGTGGTCTTCGACCCCGATGCCTCTCTGCTAGGGACCCTCAAGGCGCAGTGACAGTAGGGGGAGAGCGCCCTCCCGACGATGAGAAAAGACGAGTGGAATGCCGCTGCGGTTGTGCCGTAACTCCAATTAGCTTTGGAGCTTAGAAGTCATCTCACCATGGGTCGCCGGTCGCGCGGGCGCCCAGCGCCGGCCAATGTCCGTCGCCCCATGGAGAGATGACCTGTACTTACTGCGTACCCGGAGCCACCCCGCATGCGGATGCTCGTACTTGGCGCCGGCCTTCAGGGGTCGGCGTGTGCCTATGACTTGCTGCAGAATCCCGATGTCTCCGAGGTTCGCCTCGCAGACCTGAACTTCGACCACATCGCCCCCTTTCTCGCTCCCTACATCGGCAACCGCCTCGTCCCCACCGTTCTCGATGTTCGCGATCGCGAACGGGTCATCGAGCAGATGCGGGCGAGCAAGGTCGTGATGAGTGCGATCCCGTACTATTTCAACGAATCGCTGGCCCGCATGGCCATCGAGTCGGGCGCGCACTTCTGCGACCTCGGGGGAAACACCCAGATCGTCCTCAACCAGAAGGCGATGGACGCCGAGGCCAAGGACAAGGGCGTCTCGGTCATCCCTGACTGCGGCGTCGCGCCGGGAATGGTCAACATCCTCGCGCAGTACGGCATCTCGCAGTTCGAGTCGGTCGATGAGGTGCGCATCTACGTCGGCGGCCTCCCGCAATTCCCCGAGCCGCCGCTCAACTACCAGATCGTCTACTCGCTCGAAGGGGTGCTCGACTATTACACGACCCTTTCGTGGATCCTGCGCGACGGAAAGTCCACGCAGGTGAAGGCGCTCTCCGAAGTCGAACCGGTCGACTTCCCCGCGCCACTCGGCACTCTCGAGGCGTTTCATACGGCCGGCGGTCTGTCGACGATGGCCGGGCGCTACGAAGGGAAGATCCCAACGATGGAATACAAGACGCTGCGCTACCCGGGACACGCGCACATCATGGAGGCGATCCGCGACCTGGGGCTGCTCGGTACGGAGGCGGTGGAAGTGAAGCGCCAGCAGGTCTCGCCGCGCGACGTTGCCGTCGCCGTCATGACGCCGCGCCTCCGCTCCAACAAGCCCGATGTCCTCGCCCTGCGCGTGACGGTGCGCGGAACGCGCGCGGGAAAATCGGAATCGATCTCCTGGCAGGTCGTCGATCGCTACGACGAGAAGACGGGAATCTCGGCGATGATGCGCACGACCGGCTTCTCGCTGGCGATCACTGGACTGTTTCAGGGGCGCGGACTCATCACGCCGGGCGTGCTGACCCCCGACGAGAGCATGCCGGCCGAGTCGTACATCGCCGAGTTGATCAAGCGTGGGATCGACGTTGTGGAGACGCGCAGCTAGCCAGTCGGGCGCACTCCGGCGCCGCTGGGTGCCGGCCCAAACGGTGGAAAGACGACGCCCCGCGGACGAATGGTCCGCGGGGCGTTCCGTTGGGCGATGCGTGCGGCGAGTCCGTCGAAGCGCGTGTCGGTCCGTTCAGCGGCTCCAGTCGGCGAGCGTCGCCCCCATCGCGTCGATCGTCTCGCGCGCGTGCCAGCGATCGGTACCGTTGTACAGGAACGAGAAGGCGAGGAGCTCGCCGTTGCGCGCCGTGACGTAGCCGCCGAGGGCGATGACTTCGTTGGTCGTCCCTGTCTTGGCGTGCAGGTTCCCCTGTGCGGGCGTCGACACCATGCGGCGCCGAAGGAGATCCGACTGGCCGGCGACCGGGAGCGACTGGTGGAATTCACGTCCCCAAGGCGAGCGGTTCGCGTAGCCGAGGAGCTGCACGAGCGACCGCGGGGTGACGCGATCGAGCGTGGAGAGACCGCTCCCGTCGGCGACGCTCACGGCACCGGGCTGTACCCCGACCTTGAGCGTGAGGAAGTCCTTGAGCGCCGCGTTCCCCAGCGCCGCCGATCCCACCGCATCGGGCACCCCGGCGCGCGACGCGCTCCGGAACAGCAGCTCGGCGATGTGGTTCACGCTCTCGCGATTCATGTCGCCGGCGAGCGCCCAGAGCGGCGGCGAGCGATACACCGCGACGCGTGTCGCGCCACTCGGCGTCGTCGCCATCCGGAGCGAGCCGTCGACGGTGATCCCCTGCGACTCGAGTGCCTTGAGAAAGGCGCCGGTGGCCATCAGCGCCGGATCCTCGACGACCACCTGGTACGTTTTCGGCTCGGAGCGGCTCCCGATCGTTCCGCGGGCGACAATCGTTCCGTCGCTGGTGCGCGAGACGGTGAGCTTTGCGCTACGAGAACCGGCGATCGTGCGGGTGTTGTTGACGACCTTGTACGCGACCGTCGCCGGCAGGAGCGTCACGACGCCGCTCCCTTTCCCCGGGGCGATCATCACGTTCAGCAGGTTCTCGTTGAGCGAGAGCGCCGAGACGCGCGCCGCGTACGAGTCCATGAGGTAACGCGTACGCCACCCATCGGGAATTCCCTTGCCGTCGAAGGCACTGGCGTCACCGACCACGTCGCCGGTGATGCGCGTGATCCCCGCATCGGCAACGAGCTTGGCCAGCGCACGCATCGGCGCATCGGGTCCCGCGCCCGCGGAGTAGCGCGTCGACAGCGACGGATCGCCACCGCCGTGCAGGTAAAGCGAACCGCGGAGCGTCCCGTCGCTCCCAACGCTCCCGTCGCGCAGGATGTCGGTCGAGAGCTGGTAGTTTGGGCCGAGGCGGTCGAAGGCGAGCGCCGTCGTGTAGAGCTTGAGCGTCGACGCCGGGAGCATCGGCGAGTCGCCGCGATACGAGTACAGCGTGTCTCCGCGCGAGAGCGAGGCGACCATCACGCCCCAGTCACCGCTCTTGGTGCGCGCGTTGAGGAGCGTCTGGAGGTCCGAAGCCAGCGCGACTTCGCCACGCGGCGTGGTATAGCGAAGGACCGGGACGGCAGTGGTGGTGCGACGTTTGGCCGTGGAGGTGCGCTTGCGCGTTGTCGCCTTGGTCGACTTGGTCGAGCGCGCGGGAGCCTTCTTCGCCTTGCTCGACGTCTTGGTGGTCCTGGAGGCGGTGCGCGGCTTCTCTCCGGTCTTTCCCTTCGTCGACGACTGCCCGATCGATGCTGCGATCGCGGACGGGGCCGCTGCGACCGGTGTCGACGCGACGAGGACGGTCAGGGCGGCACCCAACGAGGCGCAGCAGGCGCGGCGCAGCGCGTCGCGTGACGAGACGTCGCGGGCGGCGCGAAGGCGTGAGACGATCGTGGGGCGAGTGGGGCGCATCAGCGAGTCGTGGGGAGCGAAGCCAGCGACGCGCCCGGGACTGCGCGACCGCCGTCAGACTTTGAAGAAGATCCGCTTGCGGTGGAGCACCCCGAGGATGAGTGCCCAGAGGAGGACGAAAGTGACGGCGAAGAGCAACGACGCATTGCGGGGCTCGAGCCACGAGGCATAGAACGTCTCGTAGACTACCCGCTCGATTGGAGCCTGTTCACCCTGGTACGGGACCAGGATCACGGAATATATCAGCCGCGCCATCATTCCCGAACCCACGAATGCAATCGTAGGGTTCATTCCGTACCAGCGGAAGGGGCGAGTCCACCACGTTAGGCCTAACACGTCTATCAGCCAGATGCAGGTGGCCAGTGCCACCGCTCCCATCCCCGCCGTGAAGAGCACGTAGGAGCTGGTCCAGATGCTCTTGTTGATCGGGAACGACCAACCCCACATCGTCCCCGCCACCATGCATAACGAGCCCACCGCGAACATCGCGACGAGGCGGTCGCTGAGCGAGCGTGCGCTGGTGATCCACCGCCCCGTGATCACGCCGAGGATCACCGTCCCGATCGCCGGCACCGTCGAGAGCAATCCTTCGGGATCCCACGTGCGCGACGAGCGCCAGAGGTGCGAACCGAAGACCGCGCGATCGATCCACGCCGCCAGCGATGCCGACGGATCGTCGAGGAGGAGCGCCCCCATCCCCCGCCCGGGAACGGGGATCAACGTCATGGCGAACCAGTAGCCGTAGAGGATCACGGCGACCATCACCACCTGCTGCTTGAGCGTCGTGCGACGCGTGAGGAGCGCGCCGCACAGGTACGCGACGCCGATGCGCTGCAGGACGCCCGGAAAGCGGATCTCGGTGAAGCGCGTGAGCGGGAAGTAAGGAAAGGCGGCCAGAAGGAGGCCGAACAGGACGATCAGCCCCCCGCGCCGCACGATCTGCCGCACGATCGCCCGCTCGTCGTCGCCGCGCGCGCGGCGCGCCGAGAGCGAGAGGTGCGTCGTGATCCCCACGATGAAGAGGAAGAACGGGAAGATCAGGTCGGTCGGCGTCCACCCGTTCCAGGTCGCGTGTTCGAGCGGCGGGTAGATCGCCGCCCAGCTCCCGGGGTTGTTCACGAGGAGCATCCCGGCCACCGTCATCCCGCGAAAGACGTCGAGCGCGAGGAGTCGCTCGCGCGGTGCCCGCGCCGGGGATGCGGTTGGCGCGGTGGTCGCCGACCGCTCCGCTGGGGGCGCGAGAGTCGCGGTCTCCGTCCCCTCCGCCGGTATCGTCGCTGTCATCGAAGTGTACGGAAGGTTGGAAATTCGCTACCTCAGAACTATCGCGCGCGTCGGCGTCGGCTGCTACCCTATGAAACAGCTGTCGATGCCGATTCGCCGCCGCAGGGGACCCCGTCCCGAAGGGACCAGTCGATCGGGTAGGACGAGGCTCCCCGCCAAGGCGTAGCGGTATGACGGCCCCGTGGGCACGATGTCCCTCCCGCGTGCGTTGCCCGAGAGCGCGGGAGAGCCGACCAGGCGAGGGGCGCGACAGGACGCCGGGCGACAAGAGCGCTTTCCCGAGGGTACCAGTCGACCGAAGCGGAGGATCGAAAATGGAGCAGCAGGGACGCGTACGTCACGAAGGAGTCGTCGTCGGACTCATAGGTGCCACGGCGGTCGCCGTCTGGTTCTTCTTCGCCGACCTGATCGCCGGCCACCCCCTCTTCACGCCGTACGGACTCGGCTCCGTGCTGCAGGGATTTTTCGGGGTCGAGACCCCGGCCTCCATCCCGGCGACGATCTTCATGTACACGGTGTTCCACTACCTCGCCTTCATCGTGGTAGGAATCATCTTCGCCGCCATTTTCAACGCTGCCGAGAGCGAGCCGTCGATCCTCGTCGGCTTCATCATCCTTTTCGTCGCGCTGGAACTGGCGTGCTTCGGGCTCACGCTTCTTGTACAGGAGTCGTCGGCGCTGCGGCAGATCGCCTGGTACCAGATCGGCGCGGCGAACCTCGTCGCTTCGCTCGCCATGGGGTGGTACCTCGTGCGGCAGCACCGTCAGGTGCTCTCACGCGCGGCGCAGGCGCTCAGCGGGATCTGATCTCGCACGCATCGCGATTCGGAGGCATTCGCGATTCACAGGCATCGCGTTTCGCACGCATCGCGGCGGCGACCATGACAAGAAAGAGCGGGCGGCTCCCAGTGGGGGCCGCCCGCTCTCGTTATGTGCGCCCGAAGCTGCGTCGGGTCGTGCCGTACAGCGCCATCGCGACCGACGCAGTCGCCTCAGCGACCGCCTCAGCCGCCGCCTCAGCCGCCGCCGGAGATTCGGATCGCGATCTTCGAGAAGAGGAAGAGTAACCCGATCAGCGTGAGGATCGCGACAATGAGCGGCCCGGTGAACAGGGCGCGGAAGAGCTTGTGGTCGTACTTGAGGTGCATGTAGAACATGACGACGATCGCGAACTTGATCGCCGACATGATCAGGAGTCCCGGGACGAAGGCCTTCGTCGCCACGATCTCGGGGATGTAATAGACCCAGACCTCGACTGCGGTGATGAGGGTCAGGATCAGCGCCACCCACTTGTATTCCTTCCACGTCGGGTGGTAGTGCTCGGCGTGTGCGTTGTCAGACATGGGTGGCCTCAATCCGGAATCAGGTAAAGCAGCGTGAAGATCGCGATCCACACGACGTCGACGAAGTGCCAGTACAGCGCGGCGATGTCGACGTTGAGGGCATCGGAGGGACGCAGCCCGCGCTTGTAGTCGATCGCGAGGAGCGAGCCGAGCCAGATCACGCCGGCGGTGACGTGCGCGCCGTGAAAGCCCGTGAGCGTGAAGAACGACGAGCCGAAGAGGTTGCGGCGGATCGTGAGCCCTTCATGCACGAACGAGGTGAACTCGTATGCCTGGAAGGCGAGGAATGTGGCCCCCATGATGCAGGTCATCCACAGCCAGAGCTTGGACGACGTCAGGAGCTTGTCCCACCACGACGCGTTAGGCGCGAGAGGGAGGTCGCGGTTCTCGACGGCGGAGAGGGCGAGCACCATCGCCAGCGAGGACATGAGGAGGACGAAGGTCGACGCCGACGTCACCGGGATGTTGAGGATCGCCGGGAAGACCTTCCCCGAGGGATCGGTCCAGGCGTGGTGCGGGAAGGGGCCGACGAGGCTCTTTCCCTTGTAGATCAGGTACGTCGAGATCAACGACGCGAAGAGCATGCACTCCGAGCCGATGAAGGCCCAGATCGCGATCTTCCGGTTATCGAGACCGGTCGTCGTATAGTGGTGGCCGTGGGCGGCTTCTGCAGTAGCGGACATGAAGTCGGGACGGGGGTCGGGGGACGGGAGACGGGGGATTGATCTAGTGGTGCTCTTCGAGCGGGGTGGTCAGCCAGGCGTACAGGTAGGCGATCCACATGGCGGCCCCACCGAGCATCAGCACCATGCCGACGCCCATCATCTTCTTGGGGAGGAAGAGCAATCCGGAGAACATAATCACGATGCCTAACGCCACGAAGAATGGCTTGATCGTGGACGAGGGCATCGGAATCCCGAGCTCCTTGGCGGTGTGGCGTTCGGTCTCGACATGCATCGGCGCCATGTCGTGCTCGCCCGTCTGCTTCGTCGCCTCGGTCCACCCGGCCTGCGTGTGCGGGATCTCCGAGGTGCGCTCCGGGTGGGTGAGGTCCCACAGCGGATAGCGCGACGTCACCATCGGGATCTTGGCGAAGTTGTATTCCGGCGGCGGCGACGGGATCGACCACTCCAGCGTCGGAGCGTCCCACGGGTTCGGGCCGCACGCTTCGCCACTCTTCTTCGACTTGAAGAAGTTGTAGATGAAGAGCAGCGTGGCCGGCGCGAGAAGGAAGGCGCCGATCGACGACATCAGGTTGAACACTTCCCACCCCTGGCCGGCATCGTACGTGTAGATGCGGCGCGGCATCCCGAGCATTCCGGAGAAGTGCATCGGGAAGAAGGTGAGGTTCATCGCCAGCAGGTTAAGCCAGAAGTGCCAGCTGCCGAGGCGCTCGTCCATCTTCCGCCCGTACATCTTGGGGAAGTAGTGGTAGATCCCGGCGAAGATCCCCATGATCGCCCCACCGAACAGCACGTAGTGGAAGTGGGCGACGATGTAGTACGTGTCGGTCTGCTGCAGGTCCGACGGCGGCGACGAGTGGGTGATCCCCGAGATGCCGCCGATCGTGAACATGGCGATGAGGGCGATGGCGAACTTCATCGCCGCGGTGAAGCGGATCGAGCCCCCCCACATGGTGAAGATCCAGTTGAAGATCTTCACGCCGGTCGGGATCGCGATGAGCATCGTCGT
>CAZWVG010000224.1:0-9679 GCA_964637355.1 uncultured Gemmatimonadaceae bacterium | reverse complement strand
GTACGGGCGGCGCCGAGAGGCACAAGCGAGCACTCGGAGCGGCGGTGCTGCACGGCGCGATCCGCGCCGGCGGGTGCGCTCGGCGCTGGTCGGCACGCTCGGCGCCTGTCGGCACGCTCGGCGCTGGACGCCGCGCTCCGCGCCATAGATGTTGCTCGGCGGGACGCTCCGATGGCGCGCTCGACGCGGGAGTGGTGCGGAGGCCCGAGCACGACGACGGTATGCTCCCGTCCCGCACCGTACCAGTCAAGCAATCAGGAGTTAGGTATCCGATGCACCGGGCACTGGCACGCTGCACCCTTCGCTCGTGGCGCCCATCCGACGCCACGCGCCTCGCCGCGATCGCCGACGACCGCGACGTCTGGCGCATGCTGCGCGACCGTTTCCCGTCGCCCTACACCCTGGCCGACGCCGACGCGTTCATTGCGCGCGTGTCGGCCGAGGAGCCGGTGCGCAACGTCGCCATCACCGTCGACGACGTCGCGATGGGCTCCGTCGGCGTCACCCCCGGCGAAGACATCAATCGCGTCTCGGGAGAGGTGGGCTACTGGCTCGCCGCCGAAGCTCGCGGGAAAGGTCTGGCGACCGACGCGCTCTCGGGCTTCATCGCGTGGTTGTGGGAGACGACCGAGCTGCAGCACCTGCACGCCAGCGTCTTCACCAACAACCGAGCGTCAGCCAATGTCCTCGAGAAGTGCGGCTTCACCCTCAGCTACCTCGCCGAGAAAGCCGCCATCAAGGACGGCAAGATCGTCGACGAGTGGCGCTACCACCTGGTGCGCCCGGAGAAGTAGTTCCGCAGTCCCCTTGTCTTCTCGTCTTCTCGTCTTCAGAAAACTAGAAAGACGGCGCATGCGCGCCGTCTTTCCAGTCGTAATGGCCCTCCCCTGCAGGCTTGCCGCCTACCGGCGCCCCTGGCAGAGGACCGCCATCGGTCCCTCGGCCTGACATGCTCCAGACGGCTGAACCACGTCGCTGGTCACGCCCGGCCAGCGCGATGCCACGCGCGACGACGAACCGCGGCGCACGGCATTCGTCCAGCGAGCGCGCGTCCCGCGCACGTCGATGTGCACGAACGGCCCGCTCGGCCCGATCTCGTGGTAGAGTCCGAGCCCGCCGACGAGGTCGGGGTACTTGTGCTCGACCAACCCCACCGCGCGATCGATGACCTGCGTGTCGTCGAAGTTGACACGGCCGTCGTTGTTGAGGTCATCCATGCGCCCGTCGTGGTTGGCATCGATGATGATGTCGGCCGCGTCGCCGAACTGGTGCCGGCTCGAGCGCGCCATCCCCTCGGCAACGCCGCGCGCGTTGTACTGCGGCGAGCGGAATCCCGAGAGCACGACGACATTCTGCGTCGCCACACCAAAGGACTGCAGCGATTCGAGGACGAGTTCGAGCTTGTCGATCAGGTCCTCGCGCACCACGACGTACTTGGGCCAGATGTGTTCCTGGTCGTGCGTGAGAAAGTCGCGAAGCGCGAAGTGCGTCGAGAGACGCGTCGCGGCGTCTTCGCGCGAGACTTCGATGAAGCCTTCGGGATTTTCGTACTGCGCGGTGACGATGCGTCGCTCGCCCGGCCAGTACCCCATGTTGTAGCCGTTCACATAGCTCCCGAGCTTGCGCCGCCACGGCGTGAGCGTGGCGATCGCAAACGACGAATCGGCGTTCGACGCCGGAAGCGTGTGCACCCCTGGAGTACGAATCGCGTCGCCGAGCTTCTCGATGAGCGCCGGATACGCGTCGATCTCGTCGAGCGCCATCATCCGCATGCGCAGTCGCCCCGAGCGACCGGTGAGCGGCTCGAGGTCGACCGCTGAGGCGACGGCGACGCTCCCATTGGCGACGACCGGGACGTTCACCAGTTCAGCGCGCGGTGGCTTTCGCTCGGCCGATCGCGTAAAGGCGGCCGCAACGTTCGTCCCGCTCACGGCGCCGCCGGCAAGGACGATGATCAGCACCGCTCCAGCGATCGAGGCGATGCGGCCGATGGTGGTGTCGCGAAGGGAGCGGAAAGGGCGGGACATCAGCCAAGGGACGATCCATCGGCGAGCCAGCAACGCCTTGCGTGGCAACACCTTCGTGGAGTGACGCAACCGACTGTACGATAGAGAGCCCCGTCACGTCGGCGTCACGAGCGGTGCGGCGACCCGCCCATCGATGAACGCCCGGGCGGGCGCTCCCATCGCTCGTGCCGTACGGGCGCGACTGTCGTCCATGAGTGGGCGTCGGAGACATCGCGAGCGCCTGAAACCAGTCGCGCCTTTCCGCTGATGCCCGTCGACACTGCCGCCACCGCGTCTTCGTCACCCGCTGCTGCGCCCGCCGCGCCGCAGGTCCGCCGCACCGACCGCCTCGTGGACGCCGTCGCCGCGCTCTGCCTCACCGCGGGGGTCGCACTCTTCGCCGTCGGTCGCCGCTCGCTGACCTCGATCGCCGACGGCACCTACCCCGCCCCCATTGGCGAGTCGTGGGTCGCGCGCGCCGACTTCCACGCCGCGCAGACCCACTGGGGAACGATCCTGATCGGAGTGGGAGTGGGAGTCGCGCTCCTGTCGGCCCTCCGTCACTGGATGCACGGCCGCAGCAAAAGCCGTTAGGCACCCCCGTCCCCCGTCCCCCGTCTCCCGTCCAGACGGGGGAGCAACGGGCCACTCGCGCCGGCGCGGTCGACGTCGAGCTACCTACCGGTTGCCCGCGCGCAGGTAGTCATCCGTCTTGTTCAACCAGTCCTCGCGCGGCGGGTTGAAGATGTCGACGTCGAGCGTGTCCTCGAGCGCTTCGGCCTTGTGCCATGCCAACGACGGAATGTGCAGTACCTCGCCCGCGTGCACGTCCTGCACGCGCGATTCGTCCTCGCCGAGGTAGAAACGAAGCACCCCTGAGACGATGTAGGTGAGCTGCTCGTTGTGGTGCTGATGGCGCGGCACGATGCACCCCTTCTTGAGAAAGACCTGCGCGATCATCATCCCGTCGCCGGTGATGAGCTTGCGGTCGAGCAGGGGAGAGAGCGTCTCGAGCGGGATGTCGCTCCAGCGATGATGCGTGACGTCCTTCGACGACATGATCGTGACTCCGTGGCCAGGTGGGCGTGGGCGCAGAGAATACTCGGCGGCACCGATCCCGACCAGACGCGCGTTGACGTCCGCCCTCTCGACATATATCTTACTAGTGAGATATATGCCCAGATCGTCCGACGCGACGCCGGCGTCTACTGCCGACCTTCCCGCTGACCAACAGCGCGCCCTCAAGCTCTGGGTGACGCTCGCTCGCGCCTTCAACGCCGTGCAGCAGCACGCCATCGCCGACGTGCGCGAGGAAGGACTCTCGATCGGTGAGTTCGCCGTCCTCGAGTTGCTGTACCATCGCGGCGAGTCGCTCCTCGGCGATATCCAGAAGCGTATCCTGGTCTCGAGCGGCGGCATCACCTTTCTGGTCGATCGCCTCGAGCGTAAAGGATTGGTGGAGCGTCGCGTCTCGGACGAGGATCGCCGAGCGCGCTACGCCGCACTCACGCGCGAGGGGACCAAGCTCCTGCGCCGAATCTTCCCGCGTCATGCCGCGCGCATTACCGAAGCAGTGAGCGGACTCGACGCCACCGAACAGGGCGATGCCACCCGTCTCCTCAAGCAGCTGGGACTCGCCGCCGAGGAACTTGAGTAGCCTGGGCACTTTTTTCGACCATCACGTCTTCATTGGATAGTATCTCAGTTGTGAGACAATTTCCCGAACCGCACCTCTGGATTGCAGGAGCACGACCATGACCAACTTCACCACCTCCGGTTTTCATCACGTCACGATGGTTTCGTCGGACGCGCGTCGCACGCTGGCCTTCTACCGCGACCTGCTCGGGGTGGGGCTGGTGAAGCGCACCGTGAACTTCGACGACCCCTCGTCCTATCATCTCTACTTCGGCGATGCGACCGGTGCGCCGGGCACGATCCTCACCTTCTTCGAGTGGGCGGGACTTCCCCACGGGCACTGGGGCGTTGGCGGCGTCCATCACCTGGCGCTCGGCGTAGCCACTCCGGAGGCGCAGCTCAAGTGGAAGCGTCGCCTCGTCGATGCCGGCGTGGGCGTGAGCGGTCCCTTCGATCGTGGATGGTTCCGGTCGATCTACTTCCGTGACCCCGACGGCCAGGTGCTGGAGATCGCGACGCGCGGTCCCGGCTACACGGTCGACGAGCCGATCGAGGCGTTAGGCAAGTCCGAGGTCGCCCCGCCGACCAGCGCCGAGATCCGCGGGGCGCGCGACGAGGCGGCGATCGCCGCCCGCACACACCCCGAGCCCGTTCCGACGATCACGCCCGACATGGCACTCGAAGGAATTCACCACGTGTCGGCGATCACGGGCGATCTCCCGCGACTCAACGACTTCTACGAGAGCGCGCTCGGTCTGTCGCTGATCAAGAAGTCGTTCAACCAGGACGATCCCACGACGAAGCACTGGTTCTGGGGCTCGTATGACGGTACGGAAGTGAAGCCGCACTCGGCGCTCACCTTCTTTGGCTGGCCCAAGGGAGGAAAGGCGGCAAAGGGCGGCGTGGGACAGACGCACCATCTCGCCTTCCGCGCCTCGTCGGCGGATGAGCAGCTGGCCTGGCGCGATCATCTCCTCTCGTTAGGTGTCGGGGTCTCGCCGGTAATGGATCGGACGTACTTCCAGTCGATCTACTTCCGCGATCCCGATGGCCTCCTCCTCGAGGTGGCGACCGATGGCCCGGGCTTCACGATCGACGAGGAAGTGGAGTCGCTGGGGACGCAGCTGCGTCTCCCGGCATGGCTGGAGACCGAGCGCGAGGACATCGAGCGGGAGCTGCAGCCGCTGCAGGTATAGCGAACGAGAGTCGGTCGGCGCGCGGGCGCATGCACGCGCTGCCGGCCGAGGCCAGCGGGTACGCCCAGGCGCGCCCGCACGACGCATGAATGGAGAAGAACCATGACGACTACACAGGGACCGCATCAGGGAGGCCCCGTTCTCACCGATGGTGCGCCGATCGGACAGGCGCGCGGTGCACTCATCCTCACGCACGGGCGCGGCGCCTCGGCGGCGAGCATCCTCACGCTTGGCACGCAGCTCGGCGTCGACGACCTCGCCTGGTTCGCCCCGCAGGCGACCGGGAACACGTGGTATCCCAACTCGTTCCTCGCGCCGATCGAGCGGAATGAGCCGGGCATCAGCTCGGGATTGCAGGTGCTCAGCGACCTGGTGGCGCACATCGAGGCGCAGGGAATTCCCGCCGAACGCATTGCCCTGTGCGGCTTCTCGCAGGGGGCATGCCTGACGCTGGAGTTCGCGGCGCGGAATGCGAAGCGCTACGGTGCACTGATCGGCTTCAGCGGCGGGCTCATCGGCCCCGATGGAACGCCGCGCGACTACGCCGGTTCGCTGGGTGGCACGCCGGTCTTCCTCGGCTGTTCCGATGTAGACTCGCACGTACCGCTCGCGCGCGTGCAGGAATCGGCGACGGTTCTCAGGGCGCTAGGCGGCGACGTCGACGCCCGCATCTATCCAGGGATGGGACACCTGGTGAACGACGACGAGCTGCAGGCGGCGCGCGCGCTGCTGCTCTCGATGTAAGCCGCGACGAGTACGTGTTCAGCGGACGCACGCACGCGCCCCCTGCACTCCGGTGCTAGGGGGCGCGTTTTTTCTCGACGATCTTCTTGTAGCTCTCGGGCTTCCACTGCGGTCGCTCCGGGGCGTTGGCTATCTCCTGTCCGAGATAGTAGATGAGTCGCAGGATGCGTGCTTCCTTCTCTGCGTCGATCTTGTCCGGCGAGTCGGACGGCTGGTGATAGTCCCGGTGCGTCCCGTTGAAGAAAAAGAGGATCGGGACGCCGCGTCGCGCGAAGTTGTAGTGGTCTGAGCGGAAGTAGAAGTTCTCGTCCGGCCAGAGATCGTCGATGGCGTGCATCCCGAGCTCCGGATGCTCGGCGCCCACCCGATCGAGCGTCGCCCCGAGATCGCTGTGCTCGCGACCGATCGCCACGATTGTGTCGCGCCAATTGCGCCCGATCATGTCGATGTTGAGATCGGCGACGATCTGCGAGAGCGGGACGGGCGAATGCGTGGCGAAATACTCGCTCCCCCACAGCCCCTTCTCCTCACCGCTCACCGTCAGGAACAGGAGCGACCGCTTGGGACGCGCGCCAGCCTGGGTGAACGCCTCGGCAAGTTCCACGACCCCCGCCGTTCCCGACGCGTCGTCGTCGGCGCCATTCCAGATCGAATCGCCCTTCGCGCGCGCGTTGATCCCGACGTGGTCCATGTGCGCCGAGAAGAGGACGTATTCGTGCTTGAGCACGGGGTCGGTCCCTTCAAGCATCGCCACCACGTTAGGCGCACTGTCGCCTCGCCCTCCCTCGTTGGCGAGGGTGACGGTGACGGCAAGCGACGAGAGGTCGCGCACCGTGTATCTCGGTGAACGGCGAAAGGTGGCGAGCTCGATCCCGGCGGCGCGCATCACGTCGCCGAGTGCCCGCTCGTGCACCATCGTCACGACGGGGTCGCCGGGCTCCTCGCCTTCGACCGCGCTTCGTTCGCGAAACTGGTTGCCGACCTGCCGGGCGAACGTGGTGGTGTCGTTGTTCATCACCATGATCACCGCCGCCGGGTTGCGCTCGAAGGCGCCGCTCAGGAACTGGTTGACCGGCGTCGCGTTAGGCGCCCTGGCGTCGCCGACGACGATGAGGATCTTCCCCGCGATGTCGAGGTGCTTCGCCGAGTCCAGCTGCAAGGGTCCGCCGACGATAATGACCGGTGCGGAAACGGGGCGCCCGGTACGGGGGCCGAAGACGTAGACGAGGTCGCGCCGTGCGCTCGCGACGACGCGCTCGCCATTGACGGTGAAGGTCGCCTGCGACGCGTCACCATCGAGGCGCGTCCGCCCCACGCCATATCGCTGCACGAAGCGCGACGAGTCGAGCACGGGCGCAAGTCCGAACCTGACGAACTCGCCGGCGATATAGTTCGCGGTGAGATCGAGCCCGCGCGACGGCGTGTCGCGCCCTCCCATGGAGTCGTCGGCGATGATCTCGATCCGCCGGCGAACGTCACTCTCCGTGATCGATTCCGCGGCGCGACGCACGGGCGAGTCCTGCGCAGCAACGATGGCAGGGAGCAGAACGAGCAGGGCGAGACGGGTCATCAATCTCTCTCTTGGAAGACGAGAAGACGAGAAGACGAGAAGACGAGAGGACTACGGGTGAAGTAGCCCGCTTTGGGTGAGGAGGCCAGAGCGTTCTCTTGCACAGTCGCTAGCTTGTTCGCGCTGCGCCGGGCGGTGCGAGCTGATGGCGGAATTTTCTGCCGGTGTCGCATGCGGTGACTGAATCGTCCTCTGCCACGAGGCGCGGGGCGCGTCCACAGGTACACGAGGTCGGGCGCGATGAGCAGCAATTCATGGCGGGAGCGGAGCGGCGTATTGAACAAGATCGCAGAACCGACGACTGACATTCTCACCGAAGGTCCCACTCCGGCTCGTTTCTGGGGCGACCAGTGGCTGCGTGTCAGCGAGAAGGTGCTCAAGGGGCTGAACCACCAGCTCACGAATCGCATTGCCAGTCTCGAGGCGATCGTCGGCATCTTCCGCGACGGTGAGCCGTTCGAACCCGAGGTGCTGAACGCGTTGTCCGACGACGTCGCGCGCCTCAACCATCTCCTGCAGCTCTTCCGGTGCATGCCGGCCGAGCCGTTCGCCGGCGCCGAGCCGGTGCGGTTGCAGGATATCGTGCCGCAGGTGCTGGAGCTGCACGGGCACCACGCCGACTTGCGCGACATCGCGGTCGAAGTGGACGGGGACGACGAGACGCATCCGCTCCTCGTTCGCCCGTCGGCGCTCCTGCGCTGCCTGCTGGTCGTGCTCGAGAGCGGCGCCGGTAACGCCTTGCGATCGGGGAACGCCGATCCGCTCCGGCTGGCCTACACGGGGGATGCAGCGTTGGTGCGTCTCGTCCTGGAGGCGCCGCAGCCGTCGGGGCAGGCGATCTTCTCCGGCGAAGGAAGCCTGCTGCACGCGGTTCGCCAGGCCCTCGCGCATGCGTTTGCCGAAGTCGACGTCACGGTGGTCGACGCGCCGCACGGTGAGCGCATCCGCTACGAACTTCGTCTCCCCACCCTTCGCGAAGCTCGTCGTCGCGAACGCGAGGCGACCGTCGCGTAGCCAGCGGTCGCGACCGCCGGATCACCGACGGTCGCGCCCCCTTCGTCAGCCGATCGGGGCGCGCAGCGGAGCCATCGACTTGCGAAGGCGGGAGATCGCCTTCGCGCGAATCTGCGAGACGCGCGACTCGCTCACCGAAAGGAGCGCTGCGATCTCGTGCAGCTTGAGCTCCTCGAAGTAGTAGAGCGTCAGGACGTTCCGCTCCTGCTCAGGGAGGGCGAGGAGACTGGCGCGCAGGCGCGCGACTTCCTGCCCCATCGTCAGTCGGTCGTCGATGTCGGCTTCGCTCGAAGCGATGAGGTGCTCGAGCGGAATCCGCGAGCCATTGTGTGCCCCTTCGACCGTGCGCTCCAACGGAATGAAGCGCGAGTTGTCGCCTTCGCTCTGCCACCGGAACAGCGTCGGCAGGTCGATACCCATTCGGCTGGCGAGCTGCTGCTGGTCCGGGGCCTTCCCGAGCTCGCGCGTGAGATCTTCGGTCGCTCGGTGCAGCTCGCGAGCGCGGCGGCGCACCGAGCGGGGGACGTGATCCTGTCGGCGCAGCTCGTCGAGCATGGCACCGCGGATTCGGGGAGCGGCGAAGGTGCTGAAGGCCAGACCGCGGGCAGTGTCGAAGTTGTTGAACGCTTCGATGAGACCGATCGTACCGGCGCTCACCAGCTCGTCCAGCTCGACGTCCATCTGCTTGGCGCGGCAGAGCTGACGCGCCACATGGTACACCAGGCCCAGGTGCTCACTGAGGAGCTGTTGCCGCTTTTCGGGCGAGACGCTGTTCGCGGCGGGCTTGGCGACACGCTCGGCGGTTCCGGTGGCGTCGTGGCTGGCGGTAGCGGTGGCGGTGGCCATTGGAATCCATTCCCCGGTCTTGAGTCGACAGCGATCCTTCGCTCGACGACGACGAGCCATTCGCTCGCGCGCCGTGACAGACGGGGACTAAAGCAACGGCGGGGCCAGCCGACACTTGGTGCGAGAGGGTGCCCGCGCGATTCTGCAAGTCGTTGCAGCGCTGGCTCTTGTGCTCGATCACCCGGTCATCGCCGCCAGAAGTCGGCGAGCCGCGATCGAAGAATCGCTGGGTAGATCGTTCCGGCAGCGGCAGGAAGTGCCGGAACGAAATGGGCGGAATCGTCGCAAAACACTCAAGTTTCCGCTGCGACGGCCGATACCAGTCATTGGAGCCCACTCACAGAGGCAACGTGGAACGCCGCATCGCCACTCGTCATACGAGCACGCCGACGACGCACGACGTCGTCCTTCCGAATCGCCAGACCCCGGCCTTCGATCTCGAGCCGGTGGTCGAAACGCCGCCGACGACCGAACGCATCGTCGCGTATGGCATCACGACCGTCCCGGGTGACCGCGGGCTCGAGCGTCTGAGCCCGACGCGCATCGCCGAGCTGCGCATGCGTCTCGAGTCCGGCGCGTATAACTCGCCCGAGGTGATGACCGAGCTCGCCATGCGCCTGCTGGAGAGCGGCGAGATCTAGGCACGCGCGCGATCTCGCCGGCACGCG
>CAZWVG010000223.1:0-9718 GCA_964637355.1 uncultured Gemmatimonadaceae bacterium | reverse complement strand
CGCGATCGCGGAGCCCGTCGGGCACCGCGCGCGGTGGAGCGGCATACGCCAGGAGCGCCCCCACCTCGCGCCACGCGTCGAGCTCCGCGGCAAGGGCCGGCGACGCCGCGATCGCGCGATCGACCTCGGCGCGCCCGTCGGGTTCGAGCACTCCGAGCGCATACGCGGCCATCTGCTCGCGCATCGCCTCGTCCGGCGCCGGTCCGCCAGCTGCACCCGCGGCGCGCGTCGTTTCGTCGCTCATGATGTCGGCTCCATGAGCGGGCGCAGTGCGACGCGGAGCTTCTCCATCCCCGCGCGCATGCGCGTCTTCACCGTGCCTAACGGTTCCGACAGCTGCTCGGCGATCTCGCTCTGCGAGAGGCCGCCGAAGTACGCGAGTTCGAGCACGCGACGCTGCGGCGTCGGGAGGAGGGCGAGTGCGTCGCGCACCAGCCGTTGCGCCTCTCCCTGCTCCACGCTGCGGTCGGGTGACGGCGCGCCCGTCGAGAGCGCGGGGGATGCCCCGTCGTCGCTCATCGCCGCCGCCTCGTCGAGAACCCGCGCCCGCCGCTTCTGCGAGCGCAGCAGGTCCAGCGCGCGCGTGCGAACGATCGTCGCCAGCCACGCGGCCACGCTTCCGCGCGTCTGGTCGAAGCTCGACGCCGAACGCCACACCTGCGCAAAGGCATCGGCGACCACTTCCTCGGCATCGGCCGGGTCGTGTGTCATCGCACTCGCCAGGCCGAACGCCATCGCGCCGTGACGGTCGAACAGCACGCCGAGCGCACGCTCATCCCCCGCGACCAGGCGGGCGATGCAGGCGACATCGGACAGGGAACCGTCTGGCGGCATGGTGGAGCGATCGGACCCGCGCGCAGGGGGAGGAAGATGAGCGCGTTCAAACTGCCCTGCCCCCCCGTGGGGCGCAACGTGCCCGTCTCGCTCGCGGCTCACCGATAGCCACAGCTCGCGCTCGGCGGGTCTCCGTGCAGGCGCACGGTCGCGCGGGAGGTCGGTCGGGAGGGCGAAGGGGATCACGCACTTGTTACGTCGCTCCGCCCGGTCCGGATTGGCTGCACCACCATCCTGCACTCCGCCGCCGTCTTCGTTGGATCAGGGCGCGCCACTCACCCCTGCGTTGCTGGGGCGTCGAGCATCAGCCGCACGCGCTCCTTGAGCTCGTGCAGGGTGAAGGGTTTGTGGAGGAAGTGCGAAATCCCCTCGCCCGACTCGAGCTCCGAGTCACGCTCGTGCGTGTAGCCCGACATGAAGAGGATCGAGAGCGAGGGGCGCTCCACTCGAAGCGTCGCGGCGAGTTCGCGCCCCCCCATCTCGGGCATCACCATGTCGGTGAGGAGGAGGTCGAGCGCTTCGCCGAGCTGCGTCGCGACCGCCAGCCCCTCGACGCCGTTCGCGGCTTCGTGCACACGATACCCTTCGCGCTCGAGCGTTCTGCGCGCCATGCTGCGCACGAGCTCCTCGTCCTCGACGACGAGGATCGTCTCCGACCCGCGGCGCAGCTCCCGCGCCGGCCCCTGCGGAGTAATGACCCGCACCGCCGGCGCCGAGACCGGGAAATAGATCGTGAAGGTGGTCCCGACACCGAGCGTGCTCTCGACCCAGATGTAGCCGCCGCTTTGTTTGACGATGCCATAGACGGTGGCCAGCCCCATCCCGGTTCCATGCCCCATCGACTTCGTCGTGAAGAACGGATCGAAGGCGCGCGCCATCGTCGTCGCGTCCATCCCGGTGCCGGTGTCGCTCACCTGCAATCGCACGTATGGGCCGGCCGACATCGGTTCGTGCTGTCGCGCGAACTCGGCGTCGGCCGTCACCGACTCCGTCTCGATGTGGAGGCGCCCGCCGTCGGGCATCGCGTCGCGCGCGTTCACCGCGAGGTTGATCAGCACCTGCTCGACCTGCACTGGATCGGCCGTCACCGCGCCTAACGACTCGCCGGCATGCAGGTCGAGCGTCACCCCCTCGCCGACCAGGCGCTGGAGGAGCGTCCACAATCCGCGGACGACGGTATTCAGGTCGAGCACGCGCGGCTGCAGCACCTGTTGCCGGCTGAAGGCCAGGAGCTGGCGGGTGAGTGTCGCCGCGCGGTCGGCGGCTTGCGCGATCTCATCCATTTCCTCTCGTAGCGCGTCAGGAAGGCGCCCGGCGGCCAGGAGTGCCTGCGCGTTCCCGCGAATCACCGTGAGGAGGTTGTTGAAGTCGTGGGCCACGCCACCGGCGAGTCGCCCAACCGCCTCGATGCGCTGCGACTGCTGCAATCGCGCCTGCAACTCGACCCACTCGGTCACATCACGAGACGTCACCACGATCCCGTTGACCGACGGATCGTCGAGCAGGTTGCGGGCGGCAGAGAGCAGGGTACGCCAGCTCCCGTCGGCGTGCTGCGAGCGATACTGCACGCGGTGCGTCTCGCCGGGCTCCTTCAGTATGTCGCGGAAGATCTGCAGGACCGAGGCGCGGTCGTCGGGATGCACGCGCTCGATCGGGTTGTACCCGACCATCTGCTCCTGCTCCCATCCCGTTGCGGGAGTGAGCGCAGGCGACGCATAACGCATGATCCCGGTGGCATCGAGGATCGAAACGATCTCGCTCGCACTTTCGATGATGGTGCGGAATTGCGACTCGCTCCGTTCCATCGCCTCGGCGGCGCGACGTCGCGCGGTCGCGTCGCGCGAGTGCGCGATCACGCCGATGATCGTCCCGGCATCGTCACGATAGGGTTCGAATCGCGTCGACGCCCACCCTTCCACACCGTTGAATGGGCTGATGAAGTGATAGTCCGGCGACTGTACCCGTTCGCCTGCGAGTGCGCGCTCGAGAAGCGGGAGCAATCCCTGCTCGCGGATGTGAGGAAACACATCGTGGCACACGCGTCCGTAGAGTTCCTCTGCCGACGCCCCCGTGCGCTCGGCCATCGCATGATTCCAGAAGCGATAGCGGAGTTCTCGATCGTACACGACGATTCCCTCGCTGGTGCTCTCCAGCACGCGCCGGGCGAGGCGTTCGGTATCGAGGAAGAGCGGGGAGAGGTCGGCCCCCGCCGCGTCGGGCGACTCTGAACTCACGGCATGCAGCGGGAGCGGGTGAACTCAGGAGTGCGAGGCGCTGCCAACGTGGCGCGCGAGTCCGGGACGCAGGATATCTTGCGTTATACCACCGGAGTCATCGAGGCGTCAGTGACAGACGATACAAACACTACACAACGCGTGCGCCTCGACAAGTGGTTGTGGGCCGCGCGTTTCTTCAAGACGCGTGCACTCGCCGCCGAGGCGATCGACGGCGGACGCGTCGAAGTGAACGGCGAGCGCGCCAAGCGCGCGAAGATGGTGCAACGTGGTGATGCAATCCGCATCCGTCGCCCGCCGTTCGAACACGTCGTCGCCGTGACCGGCGTGAGCGAGCAGCGTGGCGCAGCTTCAATCGCCGCAACGCTCTACGCCGAGACGGAGGCATCGCGCCAGGCGCGCGAGGCGCTCGCCGACCAGTTGCATGCGCTCGGCCCGCCGGCGTTCCGCGACAAGGGGCGCCCAAGCAAGAAGGAGCGACGCGACCTGCATCGCTGGCGCGGGCGCGATACGTAACGATTGCGCCAGCGTCCGCGACTGCATGAGACAACCCTAATTATTGAGAGACGAGCGAGAGCAGCGTTTCGCGATCCAGTCGGTGCCCGCCGTCGAACAGTTGGACACGCAACGGAATGCCGGCGGCCTCGAATCGCCGCTTGATCGCGTCGAGGTTGATCCAGGTCGCGTATTCGTCAACTGATCCGATGACTACCTCGACGCCATCGGCGGGAAAACGCGCGCGATGCGTGGCGAGGTCGATTTCAGGGGGAATCTCTCCCGCCCAAACGATCACGCGCGCCACCGGGTGCGCCCCGCGCACGATCCAGCGCATCATCGTCGACACGCCCTGCGAGAAGCCGAGCACGGTGAGCGGACGAGCACGCCCGAACTCGGCGGCGACCGCGTCGAGGTACGCGACGTAGTCGGCGATTTCCACCTCGCGATCCTCGCGCGTCATCCACGTCGCACCCACGCGCTGTCCCTCGCGCCGCCCGGTTTCGCGCGAGACGTGGTAGAACTTGTTGAGTGCCTCGGGGGCGACGACGGCGCGCGTGGAGCCGGCGATCGCCCCGAACGGAAGGACGAAGTCGGCAGCGAGCTGCCCGAACCCGTGGAGCACCATCCAGACCTCATCGGCCGTTGCGAGGTCGCCGACGCTCTGCAGTCGCGCGGTCCGCGCAGTGACGAGGCGGTGTTCTTCCACGCTCACCGCACGCCGGGGCGCACGAGGATGCGGCGCCCCGCGGTGATGCGCGTCGACGGGAGATTGTTCCATTTCACGATGGAGTCGGGGCTCACGCCATAGCGTCGAGCGATGAGGTCCAGCGCTTCGCCGCGCTGCACGAGATGGTAGATCGCGCGCCGCGACGCGGCAACGGTCGCCTCGGCGGCCAGGCGCTCCGCCTCGCCCGCCAGCCGCAACGCTTCCTGCCGCGCCGCGAGTACGGCGAGCACGCTGTCCACGCGCGCGCGTTCGCTCGACGCGAAGGCAAACCCTTCGCGATCGGTACCCGCGGTCAGCTGCACGCCGGGCGCTGTCCCGAGGAACTCGCGCCCGAAGCGCACGGTCACCGGCTGGTCGTAGGGGATGCTGACCTCGAGATATTCCGGCGGCTCGTATTCCGACGCGAGCAGCGGCGCCGGCGGCACTCCAACGAACAACAGCCGGCGGTCGGTGGCGGCGAGAATCCCGTGCGTGACGCGGAAGTAGTCCCACCAATTCCGCTGCATGACCGCCACCCGGTGCTCCACGCGTTCGCCGCGCCCGAGGAGCTGCGCGATCTCGGCATTCGCCAGCCGCGCGCTCCCTTCGGCATCGCCGCGGTGCAGGATCAGGAGAGTGCCGATCGTCGCGACCGACACGAGCAGCAGGACGAGCCACGCCGACGTGACGAGGAGGCTGGCGAGCCGCCGGGTCGAGGCCCGGATCGAGCGACGCTCGGCCGACCGCGGCGATGCGACGCTCGTCACCCGCTGCGCACCATGCGCAGCAGCGACGCGCCGTCAGGACGCGAGCGCGGACGCCCCCCTTGCTGGCGCCGCCCGCGCATTTCCTGCATTTCGCGGTTGAGCGAATCGGCGCGCGCCATCTGCGTGTCGTCGAGCAGCGCGCGAATCTCGCGCCGCGCTCCGTCGTTGTTCACGCGGATCGAATCGGTGACCCCCGCCGACCACTCGCGGAAGCGCTGTAGCGCCTCTTCGTCGCGGGCGCCCATGCGGCCGCGACTCTCCATGTTCACCCCTGCCGCCTGGCGAATGGAATCGAGCTTCTGCATGTACGGGGCATTGGCGATGCGGAGCTTCCGCCGAATCTCGATCAGGCCGGACTTCTGCGCCTCGGTAAGGTCGAGCATCCGGGAGAACTCGAGATAGAACGAGACCGGTTCGCCGTCAGACAGCTGGAAGGAGTATTCGCCGCGCGGTCCGTCGAACGGAGGTGCCCCGCCCCCTCGCTGTGCGATCGCCGCAGCGGGCGACAGCGCGAGCACCGCCACGAGCGCGGGGAAACCAAACTGTGCGAAGCGAGCGGTGCCGCTCGTACGGGTGCGCGAGGCGCGCCGCCCCTCGTCGCGCGCTTCGTTCGTCCCGCGGTTATCGCTCGTCTGGATCGGACGTGTGCACGGCATGGCATCCCTCCTGGACCCGCTCGGCGTTACTCAAGTGACACGCCGCTGGCGTCGGTACCCCGCCACGCCGGGAGTACTCCCCCGTGCGCTCGCCCCTTCGGGCGAGCGATGGACTCAGTGCGCGGCGCTCGGCTCGGCGGCCGGCGCGGCGTGCTCGGCACCCGCGGCCGGACCATGCGCCTCACGCTCCGAACCCGGCGTCATCGGATTCGTGGGCGGCATGTAGGTCTTGGCGTGAATAGATCCGGCGACGACGAAGGCGGCCACCACCATGGCGACGACCAATGCGGCGATCCCCCACCCCTGCGAGAAGTTGGCTTCCTTGTGCCCTGCGGCCATGTCGTCCTCGACTCCGAGTTCGGTCCTTGCTGCGCGCAGCGCGGTCTTCACCGCGTACACTGCGGGCTTCACCGCGCGCGGCCCAGTCGCCGCGCCGCGACCGCCAAATCTAGCGCACGCCCCCCGAAATGCGGAGCCCGTTTTCGACGATGCTCAGCACCTCCGAGAGGATCGTGCGGCCACGGTCGCGCGCGTACCACGTGCGGATGTGCTTGTACCGCTCCCCCTTCTCGAGCTTCTTCCCCTCCTCCAGAAACCAGTGCTGTAACTCGCTCGGGCGCGGCCCCCACCATCCGACCTCGTTCATCCCCTCGTCGAAGACCATCACCACCGGAATCGATCGCGACGTACCGGTCAGATGGCTATCCATCAGGTCCGGGTTGGCATCGCGTCCGAGGAGTCGCAGCTCGAAGTTCGGAACCTGCTCCACCAGACTCGCGAGGATCGGGAGCGCGTTCACCGCGTCGCCGCACCAGTCCTCGGTGAGGGCCAGGAAATTCCACTTTCCCGGGATGTCGCGAGCGCGGGCAACGAGTTCGGGGGGAACGCGAGCGGTGCGATACACCGCCGGCCACAGGGCCGCGTTGGCGGTCACGCTGGCGAGGTATTCGGTGAAGTCCGGAGCGCCCCGGTATCGCGCTGGCGTTACGATCATTGCCCCTGCAGTGGTGTAAGTAGTTGTCCCACAATAACTCTCGTGACGGTAACCGAGTTCCGGCAGGGTGTCGTTCTCCCGCGGACTGTGCGCTATCCCCTTTCACCGCCGTCAGGGAGACGGGTAGCTTCGCCCGCCGTCTTCCCCCCGAACACCGCGTTACATGCCATTGCCCGGATCGCTCGCACGTGTCAGTCTGCAACGACTCTTCCGGGGCGCACGCCTCCCCCTCCCCCTCGCCCTCCTCCTCGCATTCTGGCCGATGGCCCTCGACGCGCAGCCGCCGACATATCCCACCTCCAGACGCGCCACCACGACCGACACGCTGCACGGAGTCGAGGTCGCCGATCCATATCGTTGGCTCGAGTCGCTCAATAGCGCCGAGACCGCCGAGTGGATCGCCAGCCAGAATCGGGTCAGTTCGAGTTACCTGACCGCTCTCCCGCATCGTGCGACCTTCAAGGAACGGCTGACCGCGCTCTGGAATTTCCCGCGCGTCACGCTTCCCACACGCCTCGCCAACGGCGTGCTCTTCTATCGCCGGAATTCCGGTCTCCAGAAGCAGTTCGTGGTACTCGCGCGTTCGTCGCCGTCCACGTCACCCAAGGTGATTCTCGATCCGAACGTCATGTCGCCCGATGGCACGACGGCGCTTTCGGCGTTCGAGCCGTCGCCCGACGGGCGCCACCTCGCGTATGCCCTCTCCGAAGGGGGAGCCGACTGGCAGGACGTGAAGGTGCGCCGCGTGCGCGACGGCGTGGACCTCGGCGAGACGCTGCGCTGGGTGCGCTTCTCTGCCCTCTCGTGGACGCGCGACGGCAAGGGCTTCTTCTACTCGCGGTTCCCCGCAGTTGCCGGCGATGACAAACTGAGTGCAGCGCTCGAGCACCAGGCGCTCTACTATCACCGGATCGGCACGCCGCAGGAGCAGGACCTCCTGGTGTACGAGCGCCGCGACCTCCCCACCTGGTTTATCAACGGGGTCGTGAGCGACGACGGGCGTTACCTCTTCGTCTACATGTCGCGCGGCGCCGATGCACGGAACCGCTTGTACATCGCCGACCTTGGCGATCCCAGGGCACCGAACGTCGCGGCCCCGGTTCGGGCGCTCGTGGAGGAAGACGACGGCGAGTTCAGTGCGATCGGAAACGACGGGAGCACGATCTACCTGCGCACGGACCTCGACGCGCCGCGCCGACGCGTGGTCGCGGTGTCCCTCGACCATCCCGAACGCGCACGCTGGCGGACGATCATCCCCGAGGGCGCGCACACCATCGACGGGGTGCAGCTGACGAAGACGTACTTCGTCGTCTCGCGACTGGTCGACGTGCGCGGCGAACTCTCCTTGTATCGACTCGACGGGAGCGCCGTCGGAACGGTCGCCCTTCCCGGCATCGGATCGGTAGCGGGGGTGAGCGCCTCGCGCGACGTATCGGGATTCTACTACGCCTTCGCCTCGCCGCTCTATCCGTCGACAGTCTTTCGCTACGACGTGGCGACGCGGCGCAGCGTCGCCTTCGACGCGCCATCGCTGCAGTTCGACGCCACGAAGTTCGAGACCACCCAGCACTTCGCGACATCGAAGGACGGGACGCGAGTCCCCTTCTTCGTCACGCACCGCAAGGGGCTCGCTCGCGATGGGAGCAACCCGACGATCCTCTACGCGTACGGCGGATTCAGCGTCACCCTCGTCCCCACGTACTCGACCGCTGCCCTCGCCTGGATGGAGCAAGGGGGAATCTGGGTGACGGCGTCGCTCCGCGGCGGTGGCGAGTATGGCGAGGCCTGGCACCAGGCTGGGATGCGCGAGCGCAAGCAGAACGTCTTCGACGACTACATCGCCGTAGCTGAACAGCTGGTGGCCGACAAGTACACCGCGCCGGCACACCTCGCCATCCAGGGAGGCTCCAACGGCGGGCTGCTGGTCGGCGCCGCCATGACCCAGCGTCCCGAGCTCTTCGCCGTCGCCCTCCCGGCCGTCGGCGTGCTCGACATGCTGCGCTACCATCGATTCACGGGAGGCGCGGCATGGGCTACCGAATATGGCTCCGCCGAAGACGCCGACGCGCTGCGCTGGCTCCTGGCGTATTCTCCGCTCCACAACGTGAAGGAGGGGCGCTGCTATCCGGCGACGCTCATCACCACCGCCGATCATGACGATCGCGTCGTCCCCTCGCACTCGTTCAAGTTCGCCGCCGCGCTACAGGCAGCGCAGCGGTGCGACCGCCCGGTCCTGATCCGCGTGGAGACGCAAGGCTCGCACGGCTATCGCCCGACCGACAAGCTGATCGAGGAGACGGCCGACGTGCTGGCCTTCACCTTCGCCAACACCGCCAAGCGTTAGGCATGCGGGCGGCGGTCGCCGGTATGCCAGGTCGAGGGGTCGTCCGGGTCCTTCTCCTCGAAGCGCCACAGCAGGTCGACCAGCCGGTCGACGTTCTCCCGCGGCACTGCCTGCCGCACGATCACGTAGCCGTTCGTGATCCAGTGATGCCAATCCTCTTCGGACAGCACCCGGAGCGGCAGCGTCTTCCGGATGTCCTTGAGCTGGACCGCCCGCTGCCCCGCGCCGGGATGGCCCTTGAATTCGCCCGGCTCGGGATTTTCCGCCGTCATGCCCGCTCTTCTCCGCCGTCCTTGTTCCTGCCCTCGCCAGCATAGGCCCGGCCGGTCCGATGCGGGAAGATGCCGGCTTGTCCCCGCCGCCGGTTGGACGTACGGACTGTGCGATGTCGAAGGCCATTCCCACCACCCCGACGCGCACTGCAAGCGTCGATGGGCCGCTGCTCGAGTCGCTCCGCCGGGCACTCGACAGCGCCGATGCCGGCGCGACCGTCCTTTACCGGAAGCTCGAGACCGCGGTGCGGAGCGCCCTCACGGACGGCCTCCTCCGGCCGGGCGCCTCGCTCCCCGGCGAGCGCGAGCTTGCCGAGGGGCTGGACCTCTCCCGCGCCACCGTCCGGAAGGCGCTCGATACGCTCGTCGCCGAAGGCTTTCTCGTCCGCCGGCATGGCGCGCGCACCGCCGTC
>CAZWVG010000222.1:5487-9763 GCA_964637355.1 uncultured Gemmatimonadaceae bacterium | reverse complement strand
CGCGGCGAATGTCGCCGTCGATGATCAACGTGCGATAGCCGGAGTCGGCGAGCGCGGAGGCGAGGTTGGCGGAGACGAACGACTTCCCGTCGCCGGGCCCGGGGCTGGAGACCGCCAGCTGCACAGGTCCGAGGCCGTCGAAGGCGCTGCGGACCGATAGGGCGATCGTGCGGAAAGACTCGATGAGCTGCGATGCCTCCTCGAGACGGGCGGCCGCGTTCGTCGGGTTCTTGTACGACGGAATTGCGCCGACGATGTCGAGGCCGAGTTCACCGGTGGCCTGGTCGGGATACCGGAAGCGCTTGTCGGTGCGGTCGAGCAGCAGGGCCAGGGCGAGTCCAAGTCCGACGCTCGCGGCAATCGACACGAGAATGATTCCCATCGTCGTGTCGCTCGACGGGATGCGCGGTGCGACCGCGGTATCGAGGATCGAGACTTCGGGCAGCGCGTTGCGCTCGGAGAGACGCGCCGTCATCGCGCGCTGCTGCAGGTCGACGTACATCGTCTGCGCGATCTGCAACTCGCGATTGAGGCGCATTTCCTCGACGGTGCGCGCCGGGATCTGCTTGAGTTCCTGCGAGGCGCCATCGATGCGCCGCTTCATGTCCGCCTCACGCGACTCGAGCTCGGTGAGCGACGACTGCACGAGCGTCGGAATCGACTGCGCCTCCATGAGCTCGATCTGCTGCTTGAGATCCTTCACCATACGGTACTCGTCGGTGTAGGTCTTCTGCAGGTTGACGAGCTGCGCCTTGGCGGTGTTCAGGTTGCCGATCTCGCTGGTCAGCGCCGTGTTGGACGCGACCGCATTGCCGACGGAGCGCAGCGCCTCGAGCGAGATCTTGCCGCCGTGATCCTTCGCTTCGTCCACGATGCGCTGCAGCGCCTCGCGATCGCGGTGCACCTGTTCGTAGGCGACGCGATCGTTGAAGTAGGCGGTGAAGACCGGGTTCATCGTCGTCGAGACGCCCGGCGTGATCGCCATCTGCTCGTTAGGGAGCGTGATCGTATTGATCTTGAAGCGCTCGAGCGCCGTCTGCGCCGTCTGGAGCTGCTGCGCCGCCTGTTGCAGCTGCTCTTCGGTCGCTTCGGCCGAGACCGTGAGGTTCTCGCGCTTGAGCCGTACTGCCTCGCTCACGAACTCGCGGTTGAGCGTGTTGAGCGTGGTCGCCAGCATTCCGGGCTTGCTGCCGGAGAGCTGGAAGCGCATGAGGTTGGAGTTCTGCGCGACCGACACCGTCAGCGAATTTCCGAGGTCGAACGCGGCTTCGCGCGGCGTGACCACGTAGAAGCCGACCGTCTTGCGTCCGGCGAGCGCCTGCTTGGTCGGCTGCCACATGAAGCCGACGGAGCGACCGACCGAGTCACCGACCGCTCCCTTCTCGATGACGACGTCCTGCTCGCCGCGCTGCTGAGCCGGACGGATGAGCGTGTATCGGTCGTCCTTGATCTCCATCCGGTAGAGCCCGGGCTGGAGGGAATCCGACGGATAGAGATCCCGAACGATGAGCGTGTCGCTCGGAATGTCGGGATAGATGTAGAGGGCGAGCTTGCTTACGACCTTGTCGAGCACCGAAAAGGAACGCGCGAGTTCGGTCCAGGCGACGTCGCTGTTTACGAGACCTGGCGCGGCGACCGGGCCGATCGTGCCAGCTTTGCCGGCGGTGGCCGCGATCCAGACCGACGAGGAGACGTCGTACTTCGGCGAGACGAAGCGGGTCAGGACAAAGCCTGCCGTGCTCCCGACTGCGATCACCGCAATGACGAGCCACTTGTACCGCTTGATCGCAGCGATCGAGCGCGCGATCTGCTCGCCGACTCCGCCTCCCTGCGTCGGTGGCGGCGCTGACGGAGCACCCCCCCACTGCGGCATCGGGGCAAAGCCGTCCTGTCGCGGCGCTGCGGCGTTGTTTGGCGAGGATGGGACGAGATTAGCGGACATGTGGGCGAGTTCTTCGTTGGGTTGCAGCAGACATCAGACGATTGTACCGCAAAAAAGGCGCGCACCTCCCCCGGTGAGCCCGATGTCGCGCTTCTCGAACGGGTCGAAGTGCAAAACCGGGCCCAGTCGCCGGGCTCGGTGACGTGGAACACGTATGCAGCGTCTAATGGAACACAGTGTTGTAGTGATGCGACATGCAGCGGAAAATCCTATGCTTCTCACTGTTGATACGATGCGGCGGTGTAGCTTGACCTCAGCACTTCTGAATCGTATTTAATCCAGCGACTTACTGCAGCAACGGTGCTGCGGTGCCGCTACTACAGATCGCACCGCAATGGCCGACGGATCAGCGGATCGCCCGCAACGATTCTGCGCCATTGCAACACCGCATCGCACTTCGAAACCGACGGGTAGCTAACGATGGCCACAGGTTCTGCCGTTCGAGATGGCGAAAAGGTTGGGGGCGCAGCGACCGAAGGCGAGTCGCGCGATCCGCTTTCCATCTCCCCCGAGGTAAAAGCCAGTCTGAGCCTGTTGATCGTCGATGATGACCGCACCCTGCGTGAAGGATGCGCGAGCGTGCTGCAGATGGATGGGTTCAACGTCACGACGTTGGGGCGAGGCGATGAAGCGGTCGACCTCGTCAAGCGGCGTCGGTTCGACATCGTGCTGGTCGATCTCTATATGACCCCTGTCTCGGGAATGGAGATCCTCAAGGCAACGCTAGAGGCCAGCAAGGATACCATTGTCGTCGTCATGACCGGCAACCCGAGCGTGACCACCAGCATCGAGGCGCTCCGCGCCGGCGCGTGGGACTATCTCCCCAAGCCGTTCTCGGCGACTCACCTGCAGGTGCTCGTTGGGCGTGCCTCGCATGCGGTCACTGTAGCGCGCGAAACGCGCGACCTCCGCGTGCAGCTCTCCAAACAAAGTGGCAACAGCGACAAGATCACCCTTCTCGGAGTTTCGCCCGCGTTTCGCAAGGCGGTGGATCTGGCGCGCAAGGTGGCGAGCACCGATGCGTCTGTAATGATCACCGGCGAAAGCGGGACGGGAAAGGAAGTGATCGCGCAGTTCATTCATGCGCACAGCCGGCGCGCATCGCGTCCGATGGTTCCGATCAACTGCGCTGCGCTTCCCGAGGGACTCCTCGAGTCGGAGCTGTTCGGTCATCGGAAGGGAGCGTTTACCGGCGCCGATCGCGACAAGCCTGGCTTGCTCGAAATCGCCAACGGCGGGACGCTCTTCCTCGACGAGCTTACCGAAATGTCGCTCCCGCTGCAGGCGAAGCTCCTGCGCGTGATCCAGGACGGCGTGGTGCGGCGAGTGGGAAGCGAAAAGGAAGATGCCATCGTCGATGTGCGTTTCCTCTCGGCGACGAACCGCGTGCCGCAGGAATGCGTCTCGAAGGGGACGCTGCGCGAGGACCTGTTATATCGTCTGCGCGTCGTCCCGATCCACCTTCCGCCGCTCCGCAAGCGCCCCGAAGACATTTCGCTCCTCGCGAACCACTTCCTGACGCACTATTGGGAGCGGCACCGCGGCACCGGGGAGACGCAGCCGCGCCTCTCGGAATCATCGATCGAGTTCCTGCGTTCGCGCCCGTGGCGTGGCAATGTGCGTGAGCTGCAGAACGTGATCGAGCAGCTGGCCGTGCTGACTGAGCCCGGGCACCTCGTCCTCCCCGAGGATGTTCCGATCTACGACGACGCCGGTACTGAACCGGTGCAGGGGGGGTTCCTTCCCAACGTGATGAGCGAGCCGTTCCACGTCGCCAAGGACAAGCTCATCGCGCATTTCGAGAAGGAATACCTGGGGCAGCTCATCGGACGCGCCGGCTCGAACATGTCGAAGGCGGCGCGACTCGCCAACATCGACCGCACCACGCTGTACCGCCTCATGGAGAAGCACGGATTCCGTCGTGATGAAGTCGGCACCCAGAACGACGAGTGAAGGTACGTACCACCCAGGCACGAACGTCCTTGAAGATTCAGGCAACCGGTCGCAGCGGGACGCGAGGGAGTAGCGCTGAAGCGGGCGACGACACGTCACCCGTCCGCGCGAGCGTGTCCACACCGGTCGCCGGGAGTGCCACCTGGCGCGCGCTGACCGAGGCCTCGAACTCGGTGGCGGCGAATTGGGAATCATCGGAGCACGCGGCGCCCACGGCGACCGATGTTCGCGCAGCGTTGGGTGCGGTTGTCGAGGCGATTCGTCGCGCGTCGGTAGGAGAGGAGGGGGACATCGCCCGCCTTCCGGTGTTTGTCCCGGCGCGCCGACTGCTCGAGCGACTTCGCCGCACCTTCCTGGAACGCGCAGGCGCCCCCGACGTGC
>CAZWVG010000222.1:0-5477 GCA_964637355.1 uncultured Gemmatimonadaceae bacterium | reverse complement strand
CGGTGCAGGACGCGCTCGACATCGATGCCGCGCATCGCTTCGCCGCGCGACTGACCGGGAGCGACGCGCAGCAGCTGGTCGTGGAGATGGCGCACGACATGCGCTCGCCGCTCGGCTCGATCCTCATCCTTGCGGAGCGCTTGCGCGCCGGCGCTGGTGGTGAGTTGGCGCCGATTCAACAGCGCCAGCTCGGGTTGATCTACAGCGCTGCCTTCGGACTGAGCACGCTCGCCGGCGACGTGATCGAGCTCGCGCGCGGCGGAACGACGCTGATGGACCAGCAGCCGCTGGCCTTCTCGGTGTCCGACGTGCTGCAGTCGATCCTCGACATCCTGCGGCCGATGGCAGAGGAAAAGCGCCTGACGATGCGTTGCACGGGGCCGACGGCGGATGTGCGCATCGGTCACCCCGCTGCGCTGAATCGCGTGTTGCTGAACCTCGCGACCAACGCGATCAAGTTCACCAACACTGGCTCGGTCGATGTTTCCTGCAAGGAACTCGATCGCACGCGCGTCGAGTTTTCTGTGCGCGACACCGGGCGTGGCATTCCGGCGCACGTGATGACGAACCTGTTCGAGGCATTCCGCCAGCGTCAGGCGCCGGGCGACTACGCGTTCTCAAGCGCGGGGCTTGGGCTTTCGATCTGCCAGACGCTCATCGGCGCCATGGGTGGTACACTCGGCGTCGAGACGGAACTCGAGCGAGGGACGCGCTTCCACTTCGTCCTGGAGCTTCCGCAGCCCGCGCGTATGTAGTCGGCGTGTGGCTCGTCGTTTCGGCTGGCGCAGTTCGCGCTGCTGGTCGGCCGTCAGGGAATCGATCTGGACGAGTGGAGAGCGCCACGGCACTTTGTCGATCTGGGTTTTCTTCCCACACTCGCCCGAGAGGCCAGGATGACCGACCGCCGGACCTTCATGACATCCATGATGCGCGCTGGAGTCGCGCTCCCCGCACTCAAGGGGTCGGCGTTTTCCACGCTGTTCCGCGCCGAAGACATCGTACGGGGCAAGACGCCACTCGCGGCGGCCGACGATGAAGCGTACTGGGCGCAGATCCAGATGGCGTTCGACGACGATCGCACGCTGGTGAACCTGAACAACGGCGGCGTGAGTCCGGCACCGACCCATGTGCTGGACCTGATGATCCGCGACCTCAAGTTCTCCAACCAGATCCCGGTCGACCACATGTGGGGGGTGCTCGAACCGCAGGTGGAGTCGGCGCGGCGCGACCTGGCGCGCATGTTCGGGTGCGATCCCGAGGAGATGGCGGTCGTACGCAACGCGTCGGAGGCGAACGAGACGATGATTCTCGGCCTCGACCTCAAGCGCGGCGACGAAGTGATCGTCACGAACCAGAACTATGGTCGGATGATCACTACATGGGAGCAGCGGGTGCGCCGCGAGGGGATCGTGCTCAAGCAGATTTCCTTCAAGGTCCCGCCGCCGTCGGACGACTACATCGTCGAGCAGTTCCGCGCGGCGATTACCCCGCGCACGCGAGTCATCGAGGTCACGCACATCACGAACCTCACGGGGCAGATCCTCCCGGTGAAGAAGATCGTGCAGATGGCGCGCGAGAAGGGGATCGAGGTCTTCGTGGACGGGGCGCACGCCTTCGCGCACTTCCCGTTCACGCGCGATGAACTCGACGTGGACTACTACGGCACCTCGCTGCACAAGTGGCTGCATGCGCCCATTGGCACGGGCTTCCTCTACGTAAGGCGCGACAAGATCAAGCAGCTCTGGCCGCTCATGGCGGCTGCAGCCTCGCAGGACGAGAACATCCGGAAGTACGAGGAGATCGGCACGCACCCGGCGGCGAATCACAACGCGATCTCACTGGCGGTCGCCTTCAATCGTGGCATCGGGTTGGAGCGCAAGGCGGCGCGCCTGCGCTACCTGCGCGATCGCTGGGCGAAGCGACTGCTCGCCGAGAACCCTCGCTTCAACGTGTTGACGCCACTCGACGATCGTCAGTCGTGCGCGATCGCCCTGGTCAACATCGACGGTATCGAGACACCCAAGCTGCAACAGTGGCTGTGGGGGAAGCACAAGATCATGACCGTCGCCATCGTGCACCCGGAGTTTCACGGCCTGCGCGTGACGCCGAGCGTGTACACCACGCTCGACGAGGTGGACTTCTTCGCCGAGCAGATGCTCAAGGCCGCGCGGACGGGGATCACGGCCTAACGATGGCGTCGGCCAGGAAGTCGCCGGTGAGCAAGGCTGCGGCGAAGCAGAGCACGAAACAGTCGGCGAAGCGGGGGAAGGGAGCGGGCGCGAAAAAGCCGGCCGCGAAATCCGCGACAGCGCCGTCGGCAAATGGCGGAAAGGGGAAGGCGAAACACCCGGGCGTAGCAAAGGCGAAGAGCGGCAAGGGACCGCCCGTCCCAGCGCCGCTCGCGCCTCGTTTTTTCCGGTACCAGCTGCCGCGCCAGGGCGACGGCGTTCGTCACTGGCTCCTCAAGACCGAGCCGGAGTCGTTTTCATGGAACGACCTGGAACGCGCGCCGGATCGCACGACGTGCTGGGACGGCGTGCGCAACTTCCAGGCGCGGAACTTCCTGCGCGATCACATGCGCGTGGGCGATCTCGCATTCATCTACCACTCGAATGCAGAACCGACCGCCATCGTCGGGATCGCGCGCGTGGTGCGCGAGTCGTACCCCGATCCGACGGCGTTCGAGCCGGCGCATCACCACTACGATCCCAAGAGCGATCCGGCGAACCCGACGTGGGTGATGGTCGACGTACAGGCGGTGGAGGCGCTTCGCCCGGTGTCGTTGGGGGAGCTGCGCGAGACGCCGGGACTCGAGGGGATGGAGCTGGTGCAGACCGGGAGTCGGCTCTCGATCACACCGGTGACGGCGGAAGAGTGGGAGATCATCGTCCGTCGAGGACGCGAACGTTAGGCAGAAACGACACGCGCCCCGGTAACCCGGGGCGCGTTGCATTCGAGGTGTTCCGCTCAGAGCGCCGGGTCGGCATCCGGTAGCTCGTCCTCGGGCGCGAAGAGCGGCGAGGGACCGTTCCCCGACAGGACCGACACCGTATCGCGTCCGGCGCGCTTGGACTGGTACAGCGCAGTGTCGGCGCGCTTGATCCAGGCGGTGGAGTTGTCGCCGATGGTCAGCTCGGCAACTCCGATGGAGAGCGTGAGCTGCGGCGGCGGCGGCGCCTCACCGGATTCGTCGAGAATCGGGTTGCCATCCGCGTCGATCGGGAGCGTCTCGATGGGGCGGAGCTCTTGCACCTGGCGGCGTAGACGCTCGGCGAGGAGCTGCGCGTTGGTGAGTCGCGTTTCCTGCAGCACCACGGCAAACTCGTCGCCGCCGTAGCGGCAGACGAAGTCGACGCGTCGCAGGAACGTCTTCGAGAGGACGTTGGCGATCTGGCGCAGCGCCGTGTCGCCCGCGGTGTGCCCGTACGTGTCGTTGATGGACTTGAAGTTGTCGACGTCGATCATCATCAGCGACGCCGGCTGGCCGAGGAGCGAGTGCAGCTCGATGCTCCGCGTGATGTACTCGTCGAACGCCTTGCGATTGGCGAGTCCGGTGAGCGGATCGACGGCGCTCTCGCGCCGCGCATCTTCGAGTTCACGCCCGAGGTGCTTGAGCTTGTCGGCAAGCACGGCGAACTGCTCCTGCTGCCGTTCCTTGCGCGTATTCATGAGCTGCTCGATCACCGACACGACCGCCAGTGCCTCGCGCTTGATCAAGTCGGTCGAGTTGCTCTCCACGGCGACGCGCATGCGACCGAGGTGATCGCCGGTGATGCGCGCCTCCTCCTGCTCTTCGACGACGACCTGGTGGATGGCGGCGACGAACGACCAAACGACGGATCGCATGTCGTCGAGCGCGCGCACGACGTACTTGCTCTCGTCGCGGCGCGTCTCGCCCATGAACTGCGAGAGCCCCTTCCAGTCGCGATAGAAGACGCCGGCCGAGGGGCGGTCTTCGGGATTCCCGGGGCGCGGCGCGCCCATGGTCGCATGGAGCATCCAGCCGTGCGCCAGCTTGCGAATGTCGTCGCCCGTGCGCGCGTCGGTGTCGAAGGCGTACTTGCCGTAGTGCTGCAGGAGCGTGCCCAAGGCATCGAGCACCAGCCCAGTCTCCTTGGAGATCGCCGACTTGTCGTCGGGCGGCGGAGCAGCAGGTTGCGCAGCGGGAGTCGCCGGGCTGCTGCTCCGCGAGGGCTTGCCGCCGAAGAAGGACAACACGCTCATGTGTTGGGTTTGTCGCGTTGGGTGAATCCGGCCCGAGGGGCGGCGGTTCGTCGAGGATTATTCGAACCGTCCAACGTGGACGAACAACCTCAGTCCTTAGTATCGGCGCATCGCACGTCGGTTCTGAGTGCCATCTTCGGGCGCCTCAAAGGTGACCCGCACGCCGAGCCGGGCGTGACGACGGTCACCCCGACCGGTTAGCGAAGAGCCAGATCGCGCTGGCGAATCCGATCAGGATGATCGCTTGCCGAACCCGGTCCTGCGGCAGGCGCTGGGCGATCCGCGACCCCGCGTATCCCCCCACGGCAGCGCCGATGGCCATCGCGAGCGCGACGCGCCAATTGACGAGGCCGCTGATCGCGAAGGTGGCTGCTGCCATGAAGTTGATGCAGAGTCCACCCCAGTTCTTGAGCCCGTTCATCCGGTGGATATTCGTGAAGCCCATGAAGCCGAGCGCGGCGAGCATGAGGATCCCGATCCCCGCGCCGAAGTAGCCGCCGTAGATCGCCACGAAGAACTGGTAGGCGAGCGCTCGCGCCGGAGGCGGGAGCTCGGCGATGTCGCTTCGCGGTGCGCCGCCGGTCGGGGTACTGGTCGACGGCGCGTGGGCTTTGAGCCAGCGCATCGCGGGACGCTGAATGAGAAAGAGAAGAGTGGCTCCGGCGACCAGCCACGGGACGAGCGCGTCGAATCGATCGGCCGGGGTGATGAGGAGGAGGAGGGCGCCGACAAGCCCACCCGCGAGTGAAGGAATGGCGAACCGCACCGCCCAGGCCCGCGCGCCGCGCAGCTCGCCCAGATAGCCCAGCATGCTCCCGACGGCTCCCGGCCAGAGCGCCACCGTGCTCGTGGCATTGGCGGTCAGGGCGGGGACGCCGAGGCCGATGAGCGCGGGAAACGTGAGAAGGGTTCCGCCGCCGGCAATGGAGTTGACCGCGCCTCCGGCTGCGGCGGCGAGGACGATCAGGGCGAAGCGCGTGAGTTCAGAGGGTGAGGAGGCGATCGGAGGCACCGCTGCGTAGAGGGAGGGAAAATGGGGAGGGGCGTCTTCGCGTGTGCGGGACGAGTGTACACTGCGGCGGAGCGCCGCCGCCGAACGCGAAGAATGCGTACGTCGCGCCGATCGGCAATGTTGAGCCGTGCGACAGGTGACTAGCTTGTGAGAACGCCCCCCATTCTTGTTGCGACATCAGCGGAGAGACCGGGACATGAGCACGACGGCGACGTCGCAGGCGCCACAAGCCAGCACCGAC
>CAZWVG010000221.1:0-9780 GCA_964637355.1 uncultured Gemmatimonadaceae bacterium | reverse complement strand
CAAATCTGCCACGGCGACGTCCGGCGCACCTCATCATTCCAACGCGACCCGTACCGTTTCATCGCACGCCCACCACCACGCCGTCCCGCGCGTCTCCTCGGCGATGCGCGCCATCACCCTGCACCAGTCCCCGCCCCCGCTCCTCGTCGGCGAGCGTGTCAACGCCCAGGGATCGCGCAAGGTCAAGCGCTTGCTCCTGGCGGACGACTACGAGGGGATCCTCGAGGTCGCGCGCGAACAGGCGGAGTCCGGGGCGCACGTCCTCGATCTCTGCGTCGCGTTGACCGAGCGCAGCGACGAGGCGGAGCAGATGTCGCGCGTCGCCAAGCTCCTCTCGATGTCCGTCGAACCGCCCATCATGATCGACTCGACCGAGGCGAGCGTGATCCAGGCGGCGCTCGAACACATCCCGGGGCGGGCGATCATCAACTCCATCAACATGGAGAACGGGCGGGCACGCATCGACAGCGTGGTTCCGCTGGCGATCACGCACGGCGCAGCGCTCGTCGCCCTCACCATCGATGAAGTGGGGATGGCGAAGACGCGTGAACGCAAGCTCGAGGTCGCGCGCCGCATCCACGACATCGTGGTCGACGAGTACGGGATGCAGCCGGCGGACCTCATCTTCGACGCGCTGACGTTCACCCTCGCGACCGGCGACGCCGAATGGATCGACTCGGCGCACGAAACGATCGAGGGGATCCGGCTCATCAAGCGCGAATTGCCGGGCGTCCTGACGATCCTCGGCGTGTCGAACGTGAGCTTCGGGCTCGCCCCGCAGGCGCGCGCCGTCCTCAATTCGGTCTTCCTGCACCACTGTGTGCAGGCGGGACTCGACGCAGCGATCGTCAATCCCGCGCACGTCACGCCGTACGCGGAGATATCGGATGAGGAGCGGGCGCTCGCCGACGACCTCGTGTTCAACAGGCGGAGCGACGCCCTACAACGCCTGATCGAGTATTTCGACAAGGGGACGGGGGACGGGGGACGGGAGACGGGAGTGGCGCTTCGGGCCGATCCGACCGAAGGCATGTCTTCCGAGCAGCGGGTGCAGTGGATGGTCGTGCACCGCAAGAAGGAGGGGATCGAGGCAGCGCTCGACGCGGCGGGAGTTCGCGAGCGTCCGGTCGAGGTACTGAACGACGTCCTCCTCCCCGCCATGAAGGAAGTGGGGGACAAGTTCGGTGCCGGTGAGCTCATCCTCCCATTCGTCCTGCAATCCGCCGAAGTGATGAAGAAGGCGGTGAAGCATCTCGAGCAGTTCCTCGAGAAGCAGGAGGGATACACGAAGGGACGCGTGGTGCTGGCGACGGTGTACGGCGACGTGCACGACATCGGGAAGTCGCTGGTCAACACCATCCTCGCCAACAACGGCTACACCGTCTTCGATCTCGGAAAGCAGGTCCCGGTCAACACGATCATCGAGAAGGCGATCGAGGTCGATGCCGACGCGATCGGGCTATCGGCGCTCCTCGTGAGCACGTCCAAGCAGATGCCGCTGTGCGTGCAGGAGCTCGACCGTCGCGGGTTGAAGATCCCGGTTCTCATCGGCGGGGCAGCGATCAACCGCCGCTTCGGGCGGCGCGCGCTCTTCGTCGACGGCGAGCGCGCCTACGACAGCGGCGTCTTCTACTGCAAGGACGCCTTCGAGGGACTGGAGACGATGGATCGCCTGCAGGACCCGAGCGCGCGTGCCGGCTTCGTCGAAGCGGCGGCGGCGGACGCGCGGGCCGATGTCTTCCTGCACACCGCGGTTGGAAAGGACGTGGGGCGCGGCGACGCCGGCGGACTGCGCAGCGACGTCTCGGCCACGGTTCCCGTCCCGTCCACCCCGTTCTTCGGAACGCGCATCCTGCGCGACATTCCGCTCGCCGAGGTCCTCTCGCTGCTCGACCTCGACGAGCTGTATCGCCTCCAGTGGGGGGGGCGCGGTTCCGGAGAGGCCTACCAATCGGCGGTGCGCGACGAGTTCGAACCTGCTCTCGCCCGTTTGTCCGCCGAGGCGGCGCGCGACGGGTGGATCGTCCCCCAGGCCGTGTACGGGTATTATCCGGCGCAGTCGCAGGGGAACGACGTGGTCATCTACGACCCCGATGCGTTCGAGTCGGATGCCGGAACGAAGCGCGAGATCGCCCGCCTGCACTTTCCGCGTCAGGAAGGGCGCGACCGTTTGTGCCTGGCGGACTACTTCCGCTCGGTCGACTCGGGGGAGATGGATGTGATCGCGCTCCAGGCGGTGACGGTCGGCGCCGAGGCGACGCGTCGCTTCGAGCTCCTCCAGGGGCGTGGTGACTATTCCGAGGCCTTCTACGCGCACGGCCTGGCCGTGGAGGCGGCGGAGGCGACGGCCGAGTGGCTGCACCGCCGCATCCGCAGCGAACTTGCCGTCGCGTCGTCGCAGGGGAAGCGCTACTCGTGGGGGTACGGCGCTTGCCCGGACCTGGACGACCATGCGACCGTCTTCTCGCTCCTCCCCGCCGATGCGATCGGTCTCTCGCTGACCGAGGCTTTCCAACTCGTCCCGGAGCAGTCGACAGCTGCAATGATCGTCCACCACCCCGAGGCGAAGTACTACGCCGTGCGCGGGAGCGATGGCGCGCAGGCGCCCGCGTCGTCGCCACCCGGTGAGGCGCCGCTCGCCGACTCGAGGCGGCCGTGATCGCTCGGGTCCTTCACGCGAATTCCAGCGCGCGACACGCCCACCGTCGCGCGATGCACCTTTGGAACGTCTTATGATTCGTCCACTCTTCCGGTTTGCCCGGCGCCTTCTCGCGGAACAACGACTCCCGCCGCTCGCCAAGCACGAGCGCGCGCGCGACCGCGCGACGCCGCTCGAGGATGACCCTGGCATCGAAGCAGCGGTTCGCGCGGCCCTCGCCTGGATCGGGCGTGCGCAGGACCGCACGAAGCTCGGCGACGACGGAGTGGCGCGGCACTTCTCCCTCATCGACGGCTGGTCTTCGTCGTACCCGGAGACGACAGGCTACATCGTCCCGACGCTCATCGACTGCAGCGAACGGTTTGGGGATCCCGCGCTCGCCGCCCGCGCGCGTCGCATGCTCGACTGGCTCGTGTCGATCCAGTTCCCCGACGGGGGATTTCAGGGCGGACTCATCGACGCCACTCCCCGCGTCCCGGTGACGTTCAACACCGGGCAGATTCTCCTCGGGCTGGCCGCCGGCGCCAAGGCGTTCGGCGATCCGTATCGCGCCCCGATGCGGCTCGCCGCCGAGTGGCTGGCGAACTCGCAGGATCCCGACGGCTGCTGGCGCAAGCACCGCACCCCGTTCGCCAAGCCGAGCGACAAGGCATACGAGACGCACGTGTCGTGGGGGCTGTACGAGGCGGCGCGCGTCGAACAGAACACCGCATGGGTCGAGGCGGCCAACCGGCAGGTGCGCTGGGCCATGTCGAAGCAGCAGACGAACGGGTGGTTCGCCGAGAACTGCCTCAACGATCCGCAGCATCCGCTGACGCACACGATCGGATACGTCCTGCGCGGCGTGCTCGAGGCGCACCGCTTCACCGGAGACGACGACTTCCTCGACTCGGCGCTCCGCTGCGCGCGCGGGGCGCAATCGGCGCTTGCGCCTGACGGCCGGCTTCCGGGACGCCTGGGCAGCGACTGGAGCGCCGCCGCCGACTGGGTCTGCCTCACCGGGAGCGTGCAGATCGCCCACTGCTGGCTCGTCCTCTCCCAGCTGACCGGCGACACGTCGCTCGCCGAATCGGCCTACAAGGCGAATGCGTTCGTCCGGCGCACGCTCCGGCGCTCGGGCGACCCGGGCGTGGTGGGCGGCGTGAAGGGATCGCTCCCGTGCGATGGCGGTTATCTCACCTGGGAACTGCCCAACTGGGCGGCCAAGTTCTTCATCGATGCGAACCTCCTCGAGCGCGACGTACGCGCGTCGAGCACGCGTGCCTGACGAGTCCCCCTTCCCCACCTCCGCATGAGCGCGCGCGACTCGCTCCGTGAGCGCCTCGTCGACCCGGCCGCCGTCGTCGTCTTCGACGGCGCCATGGGGACGATGCTCTACTCGCGCGGCGTCTTCATCAACCAGTGCTACGACGAGCTCTCCCTGCGCGCCCCCGACCTGGTGCGCGGGGTGCATGAGGAGTACGTGCGCGCCGGCGCGGAGGCGCTCGAGACGAACTCCTTCGGCGCCAATCGCCTCAAGCTCGCGCACTTCGGGCTCGAGGGCGAAGTCGCGACGATCAACCAGGCGGCGGCGCGCGTGGCGCGCGAAGCGGCGGGTGACTCGGTGCTCGTCGCCGGCGCGGTCGGCCCGCTCGGCGTCCGCCTCGAGCCGTACGGACCGACCTCGTTCGACGAGGCGCGCGACATCTTCGCCGAGCAGCTGGCGGCGTTGCGCGACGGCGGCGTCGACGCCTTCATCCTCGAGACGTTCACCGACCTCGAGGAGATCACGCAGGCCGTGCGGGCCGCGCGTGAGGTGGCTCCGCATCTCCCGGTGATCGCCCAGATGACCGTCGACGTCGAAGGGGTGACGATCTATGGCGCTCCTCCCGAGGACCTCGCCGCGGGGCTCGACGCGTTAGGTGTCGAGGTGATCGGGCTCAATTGCTCGGTCGGGCCGCAGATCATCCTCGAGGCGATCGAGCGCATGGCGGCCAAGACGCGCACCAAGCTGAGCGCGATGCCTAACGCCGGCATGCCCCGCGAGGTCGGCGGCCGCAAGATGTACATGGCGAGCCCCGAGTACATGGCCACGTATGCCCGCCACCTGCTGCAGGCCGGGGTGAAGGTGATCGGCGGCTGCTGCGGGACCACGCCCGCGCACATCCACGCCATCGTCGACGGCATTCGCCCGCTGGTCCCGCGCCTGGCCGGCTCGCGCGCTCCCAGCGTGACCGTGCATGCGGATGCGAACGCTCCGTCCACGCGGAGTGCCGGCGTGTCGCCGGTACCGCTCGCCGAGCGATCGCGCTGGGGGAAGAAGATCGCCACGGGAGCGTTTGTCACCTCGGTCGAGATCGTCCCGCCACGCGGCGTCGACGCATCTCGCATGCTGGAAGACGCGCGCGCCCTCGCCAAGGCGGGCGTCGATGCGGTCAACGTTCCAGACGGCCCGCGCGCCCAGAGCCGGATGGGGGCGATGATGACGTCGCTCCTCATCGAGCAGCAGGCGGGGATCGAGGCGGTGTGCCACTACGCCTGCCGCGACCGCAACCTCCTCGGCATGCTCTCCGACCTCCTCGGCGCGGCCGCGATGGGGTTGCACAACCTGCTGGTGATCACCGGGGATCCGCCGAAGATGGGCCCATACCCCGACGCCACCGCGGTCTTCGACGTCGATGCCATCGGGCTCACCAACCTGGTGAGTCACCTCAATCGCGGCCTCGATCCCGGAGGGCACCCGATCGGCGCCCCGACTCGTTATGCCATCGGGGTGGGCGTGAACCCGGCCGCGATCGACCCGGCCCACGAACGCCAGCGCTTTGCCTACAAGGTCGAAGCGGGAGCCGAGTTTGCGATCACGCAGCCGGTGTTCGACCCGCGCCAGCTCGAGCGCTTCCTGCGCGAGATCGAAGCGACGCGCATTCCGATCGTCGCCGGGATCTGGCCGCTGGTGTCGCTGCGCAACGCCGAGTTCCTCGCCAACGAGGTGCCGGGCGTGGTCGTCCCCGACGACGTGCTCGATCGCATGCGGCGGGCGAACCAGAAGTCGGCCGAGCATGCGGTCGCGGAGGGGGTCGCGATCGGGCGCGAGATGCTGGCGCTGGTGCGGGGCGAGGTGCAGGGGGTGCAGGTGTCGGCCCCGTTCGGGAAGGTCCCGCTGGCGCTCGAGGTGCTGCAGTCGGCCTGACGCGTGAGGCGTGAGGCGTGAGGCGTGAGGCGTGAGGCGTGACGCGTGACGCGTGAGGCGTGAGGGGTGAGGCGTGACGCGTGAGGCGTGAGGCGTGAGGCGTGAGGCGTGACGCGTGACGCGTGACGCGTGACGCGTGGTGCGTGGTGCGTGGTCCGTAGTCCGTAGTCCGACGGTGGGTGACGGCGCCAACGCCGATCAGCCCCGTCGTCCCGCTTGCACCTGTCGGCTCCCCCCCAGCAACCGGCGGGCGCGCCTGACGAGGGCGCGCGGAATACGCGTCGCGAGATTCCCCAGCGCGCCGGTCCACATCCCGGTGTCCGCCAGATGCCACACGCCGAAGCTCTTCGGGCCGCGGAGCGAGCGGAGCCACGCTCCCCAGGTGAGCTCACCCTTCCCCACGTAGTAGCGCGCGCTCCGGTAGTCCGACCAGAAGAGGAGCCACTTGCGATCGTAGGTACGCACCTCGCGCCCGGGATACGGGAGCTCCTGCAGGTGAAAGTACGCGCGCGCCACCAGGTCGACCCCGTTGGCGATGGCGGTCCCCAGCTGCAAGTTCACGCGCCCCACGGTGGGCTCGGTGATGTAGTAGGTCCCCGTGCGCGGATCGCGCTTGTACTCTACCGAGCAGAAGCCACTGCACTGCGTGGACTCGAGAATCTCGCGTGAGAGCGCGCTCACCACGGGAGGATGTACCGGCTCCGAGCTCGCGGTGCTCCCGACTTCGGGAATCCACTGGCGGATCTTGTGCCCCTCGAACGAGCACAACTCCTTCATGCCGGACGTGAAGTAGTGAAACGAGTAGTGCACGTCGGCATCGGTCCCGGGAATCCATTCCTGGATGACCGCCTCGGGCTCGTACGGCGCAATCTCTGCGTAGGCCGCGTGCACCGCGGCCAGGTCGGCGCAGCGATACGCCTTCTGCCACCGGTGCTGACGCAGCGAGAGCGTCTTCTCGCGCGGCTTGAGGACCACCGGAAACCGAAGCCCGCCGATCCCCGCATCGAGTTCCTCGCGTGAGTGCACCGACAGCGTCGCCGGGATCGGCCACCCTTTCTCCTTCGCGATTCCGGCAAACGCCTCCTTGCTCATGAGGAGGTTCACCGTCTCCGGCGACGGAAAGTCGAAGGCGTAGAGCTCGCGCAGGGACGCCCCGTGACGCGAGACGACTTTCACCTGTTCGTCGGTCGAGATGAAGAGCGCGGGTCGCCGACCGCACTCAGCTGCAATGCCGCGCAGGAGGTCGATCAGCCCTTCGTCGTTGAAGCGGTCCGTCACGAGCACCTGCTTCCACGCAGACGAAAAGCTCGCGTAGCGGCGCAGATGCTCGTCGACCCCTATGACCGGGATGCCGTGGGCCGCGAGCGCACGAGCCTCTGTGAGCCCGGTCACACTCGTCCCCAGCACCACCGCTGGCGAATATTTGGCTCGCGCGATCGTACCACGCGCCGCAGAAGACAGTAATGTTGAGTTCATTGACTCCGGTTATGATCCGTCGCACAGCATACTGATCCGCGTCATTCGCACAAGCCATGCCCCCAAGCGGGCGACGACATGAGACTTCTCTTCGTTGAAGACGACACACGCATCGCCGAGTCGGCGGCCGCATACCTGCGCAAGGCCGGCTTTGCCGTAGATGTCGCCGCTTCGGGGGAGCAGGCTCTCGCCCTCGCGGCGCTCAACGAGTACGACGTGGCGGTACTCGACATCCGCCTCCCGGGGATCGATGGACTCGAGGTCTGCCAGCGGTTGCGGCAAGCGGGGTATTCGATCCGCATCCTGATGGCCACGGCGCGCGACACAGTCGAAGATCGCATCGCGGGGCTCGACCTCGGCGCCGACGACTATGTCGTCAAGCCGTACGTCCTCGCCGAGTTGGAGGCGCGCGTACGCGCCCTCCTGCGCCGTCCCGCCGCCGTTGTCCCTGTGACCTTGCAGGTGGATGATCTGTCCCTCGACACGGGGACCCGTTTCGCGGAACGTAATGGGCGCCAGATTTCGTTGACCAGCAAGGAATACGCGGTCCTCGAGTACCTGATGCGACACCCGGGTGAGGTTGTCACCCGCGAACGAATCAGCGCCCATGCCTGGGACGACAACTACGACCCCGCGAGCAACGTCATCGATGTGTACATCGCCCGCCTGCGCAAGAAGATCGATCGGGGTGACGAAATGCCGTTGCTCTCCACGATTCGTGGAGCCGGCTACCGCCTCGGCGCGCCGGCGCACGCTCGGCAGCGATGAAGCCTAGCGCCCGCATCCGCCGTCGCCTGACGGCCTGGTATGCGGGGAGCGTCCTGGTCCTCCTGCTGGGCGCCGTGCTCTCGATGCGCGCCTTCGGGCGGCACGCCCTTGCAGTGCAGCACGACGAGTCGGTCGAACGCGCCATCGAACTCGTGCGCTCCTTCTTTCGCGCCGAGTACTCCGAGTATCGAAACGTCGAGGGGACGCTCAGCCACATCAGCGGCGAGCTGATTTTCGCCGGAATGGGCGTCGACTTTCTTCGCCCCGACTCGACCGAATTCTCTCGCGCCCGGATTCCCGCCGGCGGAAGCGCACCGAAGGAGCCGATGCGCGAGTACGTGGTCGCGCTCGAAAAGGACGCAGCGCCCGGGTGGAAGCTGCGACTCCGCGTGAGTGTCGCCGATCTCGTCCTCGCGCGTCGCCGGATCGACCAATCGACGCTCTTCGCGATTCCTCTCGCCGTCGCTGTCGCGGCGCTCGCCGGATGGCTCGTGATGGGGCGCGCACTCCGCCCCGTGGCGATCATGGCACAAGCGGCGGAACGCATCGGCGCCGATTCGAGAAAGGAACGCCTTCCGATCTCCGACCCTAACGATGAGCTCGGGCGACTGGGGCGACGATTCAACGAGCTGCTGGACCGCCTCGACGGTGCCATGTCGCAGCAGCGGCGCTTCCTCACCGACGCGGCGCACGAGTTGCGCACGCCGCTCGCCCGCATGCTGGGTGAGGCCGAGTCGCGCCTGGCATCGCCGCCAACGTCGCAGGATCGCGAATCGCTCGATCGCATCCGCGACGACCTGCAGCAGGCGTCGGCGCTCGTCGACGAGCTGATGCAGCTCGCGCGTGCCGACGCGGGGAGTATCGATGCCGTCCCGACCGACGGCTATCTCGATGACGTCGTGAGCGATGCCGTCTCGCCGTGGACCGCCGAGGCAAAGCGCCGGAACATCGCGCTCGAAATTGCCTCGCTCGACGAAGCTCCCGCGCTGCTCGACGCCCGTCTGGTGAGCCGACTCGTCGGAGTGCTCATCCACAATGCGCTGCGCTACACGCCGAATGGCGGTCGCGTCGAGGTCCGAGTCGAGCAGCGCGACGGACAGGCAGTGCTCGAAGTCGAGGACTCGGGGATCGGGATTCCCGCGGACGAGCGCGAACGGGTATTCGAACGTTTCTTCCGCGGCACCGCGGCTCGTCAACGCGCCCCTGAAGGGAGTGGGCTGGGGCTGGCGATCGCGAGCTGGATCGCGAGACAGCACGGTGCGTCGATCACCGCGAACGAAGGAACGCTCGGTGGCGCCCTCTTCCGCGTGGTCTTTCCGCTCGCCCGCGACGCGCACCAACCGCCGCCGAGCGTCGCACCGCCAGCGCTCGGCGCGCGCGCATAACGTTTCGACCGCGCGCGCGTCACATCCGGCAGGACACGAAGCGTCTTGGCGCGGCGCGCGCACCTTGGGATGGGTTGTGTTCGCGTGACGCAATAGGGGCAACATCCCGGTGTCGTCGGGAGACACCCTGCGTCGCATCGCTCATCCGTAGGCATTCACAGTTGGTTCATTGCCGATCGATAGCATCCGTCGCATGAAATTCGTCTGGGCAGCATTTCTCATCTTGCCAGCCAACGCGGTCGCCCAGGGCGACACGCTGAGCCTCGCGCGCGCGGTGGCGATCGCGCAGGCGCGGGGTCCGCTCGCGGCGACGGCGCAGGCAC
>CAZWVG010000220.1:0-9805 GCA_964637355.1 uncultured Gemmatimonadaceae bacterium | reverse complement strand
ACAAACTCTACACGCGGGTAGCGCAACGCGTCGACGGGTGGCGGACCATCGCGCTCTCGCTCCCGACAACGGCCGATGCACCGGTGAGCTTCAGCATCGATCGCGGGACCGGCGGGCAGCCGCAACTCCGCGCGACGCTTGTCCTCGACGCCACGACGGGCGACGACGTGAGCTGGGCGCCGTTCGACTCGCTTTCGCCGGGGCGTCGCGCCCGGTCGTTCATGCGCTTCGCGCATACCGGGGAGTGGTTCGGCCTCTTCGGACAAACGATCGCGGGCCTGGTGACGCTGGCGACGGTCGTGCTCGTATGGACCGGGCTCGCGCTGGCGTGGCGGCGACTCATCAAGCGCGACCGAACGGGTGAGGTGCGCGAGGTGCTGGCGAAGGCGGCGTGAGCGACGGGCGCTTCCGCTGACGGTCACCGCGAGGGAACGCCGGCGGGGGGCGCTACGGCGTCGCGGGTCGCCCAAAGATGCGAAGGTGCGAAGGTGCGAAGGTGCGTCGTCGCTGGCTACAGCATGGAGCGTCGCTTGAGCAACGTGTACTGGTCCACGACGGCTTCGGCCGCGCCGGCCGGCGGGACGTCGAGGACGATGACGCCGCGAGAGCGCATGTCGACGAGCGCGGCTTCGCGCGCCTGCAACAGCTCCTCGGCGGCTGCGCGCTCGTAGGCTTCGGAGACATTCGCCGGACGCGCCGATGCCAGACGATCGAGCGCGGGATCGCGCAGTGCGACCGCGAGCGGGAGGTGACGCGGTCGCAGCGACGTGAGTTGCCCGACGAGCGCCTCGCTCGCCGTTCGGTCGATGACATCGGTGAAGACGACGGTAAGGGCGCGACGCCGGTTGCGCTGGGCGAGGAGCGAGAAGGCGGCGGGATAGTCCGGCTCGACGAGCGAACCGTGCACCGTCGCGAGCGAGTCGAGGATCGCGCGCAGCGCGCGCCGTCCCCGCGCCGGGGCGAGATACTGCTGCACCCGGTCGGAGAAGACCATGAGGCCGACGTTGTCGTCGTGCGCCACGGCGGAATGCGCCAGCTGCAACACCGCCTCCACCACGAACTCGAGGCGGGCACGCCCCTCCGTCTCCGCCGTCAGCATGCGCCCGGCATCGATCGCGATCATCAATTGCTGGCGTCGCTCGTCCTCGTATTGCCGCGCCATCGCCTTTCCCCGGCGCGCGGTCGCCTTCCAGTCGATCGTCCGCGTGTCATCGCCCGGCACCCACTCGCGGAGGCTCTCGAAGGCGCGCCCTTCCCCGAGATGACGTACGCTGCGCAGCCCGGCCTCGCGCCGACGCTGCGCCTGCAGCGGGATCGCCGTGAGCGATGCACCGGCGAGCGTGGGAAAGACGGTCACCTGCCATGGCGCGGGGAGCGCCAGCTGGCGCCAAGCCAGGGACCAGGGTGAAGCGACGCGCAGGTGCAACGTGCCAACGCCCCCCTTTCCTCGCCGTACAGGCTTCACGAGGCGCGACTCCACCAGCGGCGAATCGGGAGCGAGCACCAGTTCGCGTTCGATCCCCTGCGGCATCGCCAGCAGCGGGGGAAGCGCTTCGGCGACGCGTACCACCGCGCGACGCGGGAGATGCGAGCGCCAGCGATACACCACCGGCAGCGCGCGCCCGATGGAGAAGGCGGGGGGCGCCTCGCGTTGCAGCTCAACGGACTGTGCATCGATGGCCGAGGCGCGCCACGCATCGACGATGAGAAGGATGAGCCACGCCGCGTCGAGCCCCGCCAGCCACAACGCAGCCGACGGCCAGCGTAGCGCGAGCGGTGCGATGAGGGCGAGGAGTGCCCCGCCGACGAGCCAGCGGCGCGAGGGGAGAATCATTGCAGCTGCCGATGCTCGCGACGGGCGCGGATCCCCCTCCGGCCGCACGACGCGCGCCGCATCGATAGCGCGAATGCGCTCACGCGCGCGGCGCCTCGACGCGCTCGAAGAGCGACTGCACGGCCGCGTCGGGGGTGACGCCCTCGAGCTCCAGCTCGGGCGCGACCTGCACGCGATGGCGCAACACGGCCGGTGCGAGCGACTTCACGTCGTCCGGCACCACATACGACCGCCCATCGAGGAGCGCGCTCGCTTGCGCCAGCGTGAGCAGCGCAACCGACGCGCGCGGCGAAGCGCCTAACGTGAGCGTCGGCGTGTCGCGCGTCGTGCGGACCAGCGCGGTGATGTACGCGACGATCGCCGGTTCGACCTTCACGCGGCGCGTGCCCTGACGCAACGCCTCGAGCCCCGCACCATCCATCACCTGATCGACGCCGTAGCTCGCCGGGGTGGCCGCATCGAATCCGCCGAGGACGCGATCGAGCATCCCCTGCTCGGCGCTTTCGGGCGGGTAACGCAACAGCACCTTCACGAGGAATCGATCGAGCTCGGCCTCGGGGAGCGGATACGTCCCCTCGAATTCGATGGGATTCTGCGTGGCGAACACCGTGAAGCCCTGCGGGAGGGTGCGCGTGTCGCCATCGACGGTGATCGCGCGCTCCTGCATCGCTTCGAGCATCGCGGCCTGCGTCTTGGCCGGCGCGCGATTGATCTCGTCGCCGAGGACGAGGTCGGCGAAGAGGGGGCCGGGGCGGAAGGAGAAGTCGCCGTGTGTCCCCAGGAGATTCACGCCGGTGATGTCGGACGGCATGAGGTCGGGGGTGAACTGGATGCGGCGGAATGAGAGACCGAGCGATGCCGCGAGGGCGCGCACCAGGAGCGTCTTGGCGGTCCCGGGAGGCCCTTCGAGGAGGACGTGTCCGCGCGCCATGAGCGCGAGGAGCGCTTCGCGAATCGCGGCAGGCTGCCCGAGCACGACGTGTTCGAGCTGCGCCGTGACGCGCTGCGCGGCGCCCGCGAGGGAGGAGACGTCGGAATCGCTCAGGGGCGCAGGGAGTGCCACAGGTCCTCCACGGCATTGGCGGCGCTCAGCACCGCGGAATCGGATTCGGGATGTTCGGCGAGTCGTTCGAGCTGTTCCGCACTCGCCTGCACTTGCGGGTTTGGCGCGTGCGTGCGGAGCGACGCCAGGGAGCGGCGCCAGTCGTCGCGCCCGGCGGAGTGGACGGCGCGCCCCGGCGCCAGGCGTCGCTCCAGCCCTCGCACCATGGCCCGTACGGCGGTGCGGTGACCGCGCGACGCGGCGAGCGCCGTAGCGAGCGCGCGCACGTGTTCGAGTGAGGAGCGACGCGCCCGCGGGATCACGGCACGGACCGGGCCGAAGCGGAAGGCGCCCGCGGCGAGGGCGATGAGCGCGAGCACGCACCACTGCCAGATGGTCCAGCCTAACGGGTTGCGCTTGCTCCAGGCGAGCACGGCATCGGTGATGGAGCCCCCTTCGACGTAACCCTGATGGAATTCGTCGAAGACCAGACTTCCGGTGCGCGGAATGAGGGTACCGGCCACAAACGCTCCCGCTGTACCAGTCCGGAGCGTCCGATTGCGCACGAGGGCGCCGTCGCTCACGAGCACGATTCGGCGCCCGCGCGGTGGGACGGTGAGCGCCAGCATCACCAGATCCCCTCGCGTCGTGACCAGCAACGTATCGGTTGTTGTCGCGAGAATCACCGGGCAGCGGTCGGCGCGGGAGTCGGCGTCCGTCGTGCTCTCCTCGTCTTCGGCCTGCTTGCGCGTGCCGGGCACGAAGCGATCGTGGACGTACGGCGCGGTCGCATCGGCGTCGTGTCCGGGCGACGCGACGCGGAGCGAGTCGAGCAAGGTCGATTCGACGTGGTACCCCAGGCAGTCGTACAGCGCCGACGCGCTGCGTCCGGCCAGGATCAGGTTCGCGCCGTACCGCGCCGTCGCCATGCCGAGGAGCGCCTTGCGTTCGTTCCGCCCGATTGCAGCTGCCGGATCGAGCACGGCGATCGTCGTCGTCGCCGCCGAATCGCGTACGCGCGCGGTGACGCGCGCGGTGAGTTGCGGCGTCCGCCAGCGCGAACGCTCGACGGTTACCCCCAATCGCTCGGCCACGTCGGCCAGGGCGCGCGCGCCGTCGCGCCCCGTGTTGAACGTCGACGCGCGACGATCGACGTCGTCCTCGGGGCGCGCGCGCGTCCCCGAGGCGTAGGCGATCACGATGAGCAGCGAGGCGATGCCGAGCGCTATCCCGACCTCAGTGCGCTGCCGCATATCGCTCCGTTGCCGCTGCCGAGCGCCAGCGTTCGTATGCCTCACGGTCGATCGGCACGCGCGCGAAGGCGTAGCTGTACATCTCGCGCACGAGCGCGCGCAACGAGTGCCGGGCGTCGACGCTCAGCGCCGCTTCGCGCGCGTACTCACTCGGCGTCTTGCTCGGGTGAAAGGTGACGAGGCGACGACCGTCGAGTTCGAGTACGAGTCTCAGAAAGTCCGCCTGCATCGCGGCCACGAAATCGCCCCCCTGGGCGAGGCGCGCGGCCTCTCGCGCGTACCATGCGGCGTCGCGCGAGGTGGACGCCGGGAACTGTGTTGCACCTGGCGACTGTCGGCTCCCCTGCCCAACGGTCCGGAACGCAATCCATGCCGCGTGTCCCAGGATCGCCACCAGGATCGCGAGGAGCACCCACGTCAACGCACGAAATGCAAGCGGATTCGAGCTGTGGAGGCGCGAGAGGTAGTCGCTCGCCGCCTGCCACGCGCGCCGCAGGATCCCCAGGGGATCCTCCCGCGTCTCCCAACGATAGGCGGGCGAGGCGAAGACCGAGTCGAGCGCTGCGCGCAGCGAATCTGCGCGCGGCGACGCGAGCTCCTGCATCGACATCACCCCTGCGTGAGCGACGTTGCCAACCGCTCGAGGTCAAACCCTTCCTTGCGTACGCGCAGGTCGTAATAGAGGACGGTCGTCAGCGCGTAGAAGAACGGGTACACCAGGATCTGCAGGATCGACTGCACGATGAGGAGCGCGACGGTGAACGTCGATTCGTTGAGCTGCTCTCCGCTCGCGCCGACGGCGAAGACACTGAGCGCGGCGCCGGGAATGATGAGGAGGAGGAAACTCACCATCAGCGCCGCAAAGATCTTCCCGCGGAACCCCGCCGTGAGCTCCCAGCTGCGCCGCATGGCCGGCGTGCCGCCGCGAAGATCCTCGAGGACGAGCGCGGACGGCGTGAGGAGAAGGCCGCACGCGGCGACGATGCCCGGGACGATGAGGAGGAAGAAACCGATTGCGATCACGAACGACATCTGCAACGACGTGCCGATCAGACGTCCCATGAACGGCGTCGACCGCAGGAAGGCTTCCTGGGGCGTGAGCTTCTCCCCGAGATACGTCTCGGCGACGACGAAGGTCGACGCGGCGGTCCCAACCGAGCTGAGGACGAGGGTGAGTCCGGCGCTGAGCGCCCAGAGCGAGAGGTGCTGCATCGCACCACCTGCCGCTTGCACGTAGACGCCGAGGGCGAGCGGAATCGTCTGGGTGCAGACGGAGATGAAAAGGAGGGCGCCGAAGAGTCGCCGATAGATCCCGAACGCGGTATCGAGCACCTCTCCCAGCGAGAGCGGACGGAGCACGGGGACCAGCATGCGTTGCCTCCTCTCGGCGACCCTTGAAATTCACCCGCACCAATACTCACGCTTGCGCGCCCGCTTTGGAAGCGGCGCCCGCGACCCTATGTTCCGAGAGCGTGTTCCGGATCCCGGCTGGCGTGTCGGTCCGGCGTTCCCCCTCCCCGCTCCGCATGCCGACGTCGGCCGATTACCGGCAGCATCTCGAAGTCGAGACGCCAGAGCATGTGGTGATCGACTACGACATCGCCGGGCTGGGGAGTCGCTCGCTGGCCGCATTGATCGACTCGGCGATCATCGGCGCTCTCGCCTTCGCGCTCCTCATCGCGATGGCGCTCCTTCCGACGCGCATCTGGCACTTCGTCATCCCCATCGCGTACCTCGCGCTGTTCGCGTTGTTGTGGGGGTACTTCGCCTTGTTCGAAGGCTTTCGCGACGGGCAGACGCCTGGCAAGCGCCGCATGGGGATCCGGGTGATCCGCGACACGGGGCATCCAGTGACGTTCGCCGAGGCGGCGGCGCGGAACCTGCTTCGACTGATCGACTTCCTCCCGCCACCGTACTTGTTAGGCATCCTCTTCGTCGCCTTTCATCCGCGCGGGAAGCGGCTGGGGGATCTGGTGGCCGGAACGGTCGTCGTGCGTGACACCCCCTCCGCGGCGCTCGCCGCCGACCTCGACGCGCCGCTCCCGGCAGCGATCGATGGCGCCCCGCAGTTGAGCGACGAGGAGTTTCGCGTGGTGCGCGAGTTCGTCGGTCGCGCGCCGCAACTCCCGCGCGAGGTCCGCCTCCGCCTGGCGAAGCAGATCGCGACGCGATTCGCCGACCGCCTGCCGGCGGGACGCGAGGATCCTGTCGCATACGTGCGCGCGGTCTGGCGCGGCGAGGCGGCCCGACGTCGCGGGCGATTGGGATCGAGCGCGGCGACGCCTGCCACGTCGACCAATGGCATGACCGTCGGCGCCGGCACCGCGCGCGACGCGAGTGCGCGCCGCGGCTCGTCGGTGACGATGGAGCGACTCGTCGCGCGCAAGTCGCCGCGATGGGAGGAGTTCTCGGCGATGGCCGATCGCGCCACGCGCGGCGGGCTCGACGCGCTCGACGCCGACGAGCTCCCCGACTTCGCGGCGCGCTACCGGGACGTGGCGGCCGACCTGGCGCGCGCGCGCACGTACGGCGCCGACCCCGTGGTACGCACTCGACTCGAACGCCTCGTCGCCGCGGGACACAACCTGCTCTATCGCGACGAACGCAAGACCCTGCGTCGCATCGGCGCGCTCATCGCCATCGACATACCGGCAGCGGTCGTTTCCTCGTGGCGTACGGTGCTCCTCGCCATGCTCGCCTTCTCCATTCCGGCGTTAGCCGGATACGCGACGATTCGCGAACGGCCGGCACTCGCCGCGGAAGTACTCCCCGCGGTCATGCTCTCGCGCGCCGAGAATGGGCGCGAGGAATTGGCGGCGGGGCGTGGCTACGCCAGAACGGACGCGGGCAACCGGACAATGGTGGCGGCCTTCATCATCACGAACAACCTCGGCGTTGCCTTCGCCTGCTTCGCGAGCGGCGTGGTGCTCGGCGTCGGATCGCTCATCTCGCTCGCATTCAATGGCGTCGAGATGGGGGCCGTCTCGGCCCACTTCCAGAACTACGGGCTCCTGGGCTACCTGTGGACCTTCGTGGCAGGGCACGGCGTCCTCGAACTGTTTGCCATCTGGTGCGCAGGCGGGGCCGGCTTCCTGCTCGGCATGGCGGTGCTGCGCCCTGGGGCGTATTCACGGCGCGACGCGCTGGTGATCAACGGGCGGCAGGCGATGCGGCTGGTCGGCGCGTCGGTCGTGCTGCTCCTGGTGGCCGGGACGATCGAGGGATTTCTCTCGACAAGCGGCGCCTCCACGCGCGTGAAGGTTGCCGTGAGCGTTTCCAGCGCGATCCTGCTGGCGGCCTACCTCGCGAATGGTTGGCGACTGCAGCGCGCCGCGGCGCTACCGCCAGCGCCCTGATGCGTCGCGTTCGAGGCGACGGGTGATGCCGACCGCCTCGAGGAAGGACTCGTCGTGGGAGACGACGACCAGCGCCCCGTCGTACTGTTGCAGCGCGCGCTCGACGGCCTCGACGCTCTCGAGGTCCAGATGGTTGGTGGGCTCGTCCAGCAGGAGGAGGAGCGGCGGATCGGGGGCGAAGAGGCGCGCGGCCATCGCTCCTCGGAGCACTTCCCCGCCACTGAGCGTGGCGACCGGGCGCAGGGCGTCGTCGCCGCGGAAGAGGAACGACGCGAGCGCCTGCCGAGCGAATGCCGGTGATGCGTTCGGGTTGTAGGCCTGGAAATTATCGAGGAGCGATCCGCGCGGATCGGGCCACGCAACCTTCTGGTCCAGGGCGGCGATGCGCTCCGGCGAAACGCCGAGGCTCACCCCCCCCGCCGTTGGCGCGAGCGTCCCGCCCATCAGCTGCAAGAGCGTCGACTTCCCTGTCCCGTTGGCCCCCACCAGCGCGAGGCGCTCGGGTCCCACGATGCTGAGGTCGAGCGCGGTAAAGAGGTCGGCGTCGCATCCCTCATGTCGAAACGAGACTCCGTTCGCCTCGAAGACGCGCTTGCTGCGCGGGAGCCCGCTCGGCGGAAGCGAAAACACGAGTTGTGCGCGCTCCTGCACGCGCGCCTTCGCCGCGACGAGTCGCGAGCGCTGCTCGTCGAGCTGGCGCGCCGCGTCGCCCGCGAGGCGGGCATTGGTCGAGTCGCTGCGATCGCGCTTGGCGTTGAGCACGATCTTGGGCTGGCTCCCGCCGTCGCGCGATCGTCGCCCCTTGGCATCCTGGCGTGCCTTGCGCTCGCGCGTGGCCTGCACGGCGCGTTTGGTGCGCGCGAGCGAGAGTTGCGCCGCTTCGAGCTCGCGAGCGGCTGCGGCGCGCTCCACGTCGCGCTGCTCCCGGTACTCCTCGAACCCTCCGCCATACACCTGCACCCCCACCGACGACAGCTCGACGATGCGCTCCATGTGGGCGAGCGCCGAACGATCGTGGCTCACGAGCACGATGCCTCGCGGCCACTCGTCGATCACGCGCGAGAGTGCCCCGCGGGCGTCGGCATCAAGATGATTGGTCGGTTCGTCGAGGACGAGCAGGTCGGGCTCGTCGAGGAGCAACGCCGCGAGCCCGAGTCGAGTCCCTTCGCCACCGCTCACCTGGCCTAACGAGCGTTCGAGGGTGAGCCCACCCAGGCCGACCCGCTCCAGCGTCACGGCAGCGCGTTCGCGGAGGTCCCACTGCGCCCCCACGCGCTCGACGTCGCCCGCGCTCCCGGTACCGGCGAGCAGGCGGTCGAGCGCGGCGAGCGGCTCGGCAATCCCGAGCATCGAGGCGACGGTGGCGTCGCGCGAAGGCGCGACTTCCTGGCGCAGATAGCCGATGCGCCCGTGACGCGTCACGCTTCCCGTCGTTGGCGCAAGCTCTCCAGCGATGATGCGGGCGAGCGTGCTCTTTCCGCTCCCGTTGGCGCCGACGATTCCGGTGCGCTCGTCGGCGAAGGCGAGCGTCACGCCGTCGAACAAGGTACGTCCCTGCGGCAGGGCGTAGCCGACCTGGTCGAGCGCGAGATGAAACGGCGGACGCGTCACGAATCCGAACTCCTGGTGGTCTGACTAAATGCGAACGGCGCCTTGCGGCGCCGTTCGGGGACTCACGTTCGGGGAGCGCCTCAGGGAAGGATCCCGGCGTTCGCCTTGGGCATCGCGTAGTTCCAGGGCTGCACCGGGAGCTTGCGCTGACGCGGATAGACCTCGTCGAGCGTGTTGCCGTCGAAGAGGCGCCCGTTGACCATCACCATCGAGATGCTGTTGGTGTTGCGGATGTCGGTGAGTGGGTCGCGATCGAGCACCTGCAGGTCGGCGAGCTTCCCGACCTCGAGCGATCCGATGTCCTGGCCGAGCCCGATCGCCTCGGCGCCCACGATCGTCGCCGAGCGGAGGGCGTCGTGCTGCGAAAGCCCGCCGGACTGGAGGAGCCAGATCTCCCAGTGCATGCCGAGCCCTTGCAGCTGGCCGTGCGACCCGACGCCGATGCGACCGCCGGCTGCAACGGTCTTGGCGACGTCCTGCGCGTGCTGCCACATCGCGTACTCCTCCTTCACCGCGAAGCCGGCCGGGCCAGGTGCGTTGCCGGCGCCACGACGACGCACCTTGGTGTCGATGTCCACGGGGTGCGTAAAGTGGCGCAGCTTGGCGTTGCCGAGCAGGTCCTCGCTCTGGTAGAACCACCCTTCGCCAAAGGGGCCGCCGTACTCCACGATCAGCGTCGGAGAGTTGGTCACCTGCGTCGCTTTGTACC
>CAZWVG010000219.1:0-9873 GCA_964637355.1 uncultured Gemmatimonadaceae bacterium | reverse complement strand
CCCGCTCGCGGCGCAGGAGGCGCCGGATCCGCAGGCGCACGCGGCGCAGGCGCACGAGGCCGTCGAGGGGCCGGCGTCCGGCGCCGAGCACGTCGACATCATCACGCCGCACATCACCGACTCGCACTTCCTGGAAGTCCCCACCTTCTTTCCGCCGTTCGCGAAGGAAGTGTGCATCGGGCACCGGGTGAGCGAGCACGAATGCGAGGCGCTGTGGAAGCCGGTGAAGATCGGACCCTACATGGTCGACCTGTCGCCGACGAAGCACGTGGTGATGATGCTCTTCGGCGCCGTGCTGGTCAGCGTGCTCCTCATCGGCACCGCCCGCGCGCACAAGCGCCATACGCACGAGGTGGGGCACCCGAAGGGGTTCGCCGCCGGGATCGAGGCGATGGTCCTCTACATGCGGAACGAGGTCATCCTGCCTAACGTGGGGCACCACGGGAACGGCTTCGTCCCGTTCCTCCTCACGCTCTTCTTCTTCATCCTCACCGCCAACCTGCTCGGCCTCGTTCCCTACGGATCGACAGCGACGGGCAACATCGCGGTCACGGCGACGCTCGCGATCATCACGTTCTTCGTGGTGGAAATCGCCGGCATCCGGGCGCAGGGGGTCGGCTACCTGTCGACGCTCTTCTACTGGAACAAGGACCTCCCGGCGTTCATGCGCGTGCCGATGTTCCTGATCATGTCGCCGGTGGAAATGATCGGGAAGCTCACCAAGCCGTTCGCGCTCGCCATCCGACTCTTCGCCAACATGACGGCCGGCCACATCGTGGTGCTGGCCTTCATCGGGCTGATCTTCACCTTTGCGGGTCCGGTCTCCACCGCGCCGTTCCTCATGGCGGTGGCGATCATGATGCTCGAGCTCTTCGTCGCCTTCCTGCAGGCCTTCATCTTCACGCTCCTGGCCAGCGTGTTCATCGGCCAGATCCGGGAGTCGCACCACTAGCATCGCACGGATCAATCGATCGTTAGTCTTTCACGATCCCGGCGTGGCGCCGCCGGGACGACGCGTACCCGGCCGGGTGGCCGGGGATGCCTGTTGGGCCCCGGGGTCCGCGGACAGGCAGCGATGGACGGTTCGTCATCGCACGGCGCTGATTCTCCTGCACCTTCACTTGCCGTCAGGCACACAGGTCCATCATGGCAATTCTTCCCCTCCTCCAGGCTGCTGCTGAAGTCACCAGCAACAACCAGGGTCTTTCGCTGATCGGTGCCGGGCTCGGCGCCGGCCTCGCCGTCATCGGCGCCGGCATCGGCATCGGCAACATCGGTGCGCACGCCGTCGAAGGGATGGCGCGTCAGCCCGAGGCTTCGGGGCGCATCCAGACCGCGGCGCTCATCCTCGCGGCCCTCATCGAGGGCGCGGCGCTCTTCGGCGTCGTCATCGCGTTCCAGATCCAGGGCAAGTTCTAAGCTTCTCGACGCGCCGGATCCCCCGGGGGATCCGGCGCGCCACCTGTTCCGACACTCACGGCCACCGCGCCTTTCCCATGCGCCTCTCCATGCGCCCTCTCGCCCTCTCGTTCCTCCTCTCGCTCGCCACGCCGACGCTGGCGTTCGCCGCCGAGGAGGGTGGCAAGCCGAACCTCCTGTCGCCTAACGGCGGCGTGATGTTCTGGACGCTGCTCATCTTCGTCGTCCTCCTCATCGTCCTCTCGAAGTACGCCTTCAAGCCGCTGATCGCGGCGGTCGAAGCGCGCGAAGAGGCGTTGGAGGCCGCCATCGCCGCAGCGCGCAATGATCGCGAAGCCGCCGCCAAGCTCCTGGCAGAGCAACAGCAGGCGCTCGATGCGGCGCGCGCCGAGGCGCAGAAGTTCATCGCCGACGGGCGCGCGACGTCGGAGAAGCTCCGCGCCTCGATGCTCGAGGAGACAAAGGCGGCGCAGCAGGACCTGCTCGAGCGCGCACGCCGCGACATCGAGGGAGAGAAGGTCCGCGCGATCGCCGACCTGCGCCGCGAGGCGGTGGACCTGGCCCTCGCCGGTGCCGGCAAGCTGATCGCCCGCAATCTCGACGACGCCGGCAATCGCAAGTTGGTCGAAGACTTCCTCGCGTCGATCCCGGCCGCAGGGGCGAAGTAAATGCGCGACACGACCATCGCGCGCAACTACGCCGAGGCGCTGCTGGCGCTGGCGCGGAAGGCGAACGCGCTCGACGCGTGGGGGAGCATGATCTCCGCGGTATCCGACGCGGTGGAGCGCGACCCGCGTCTCGCCAATTTCCTCGCCGCCCCGCAGGTTCCGGCGGCACAGAAGAACCAGATCATCGAGAAGGCGTTCGGTCCGGTGCTCCCCAAGCTTCTCGTGCGCTTCCTGCAGAAGCTCGTCGACAACCGCCGGCAGACGCTGATCCCGGAAATTGCGGTGGAGTACGCCAACCTCGTCGACGAGACCGAGGGGCGCGTCCACGCGCAGGTCACGCTGGCGCGCGAGGCCTCGGAGGCGGATCGTGCGCTGATCGCCAAGCGGCTCTCGGAGCGGCTGGGGAAGGTCGTCGTCCCGCACCTGCACGTGAACCCGGCGATCCTCGGCGGCGTGATCGTGAAGGTCGGGGACACGGTGATGGACGGCTCGGTGAAGAAGCGGCTGGCGACGCTCAGGTCGCGGTTGGCGAGCGCGGGGCGTTAGGCGGGAGCGGGCACCGAAGTCCCGCGTGGTCGCGCGGTGGACGGGAGACGGGAGACGGGGGACGGGGGTGCTCGCGGCGTTGCCGCTCGCGTTATTCAGGGAAGCGCTTCGATCGGGGATTCCGACGAGGCGCTTCTGCGTTTCGGGCACGCTGGTTGCGAGGGGTGGGAGGGAGACTGATATTGCCGCCACCGCTACAGCGGTGGACCGCGCCCAGTTGCGTGGGCGGTTGCCCATACGATCTGTCGAATACATGACCCATCGGATGCACAAGAGTCCCAGCGCTCGCGAATCGCCAGGCACGCTCGCACGCCTCGTCGGCGTTGCCTCGTCGACTCGCGCGCAGGTCGCGCGCGTGCTCGGGCCGTCAGATGCAATGGTTTGGGGACGCGAGCCACGCGTGGAGGGACGAGCATGAGCGGACCGGCAGACGTGCGGCGCGTTTCCAAGCCGTGGGGGCACGAGATCATCTGGGCACACACGGATCGATACGTCGGGAAGATCCTGCACATCACGGCGGGTCAGGCGCTCTCCGTGCAGTACCACGAACGAAAGGACGAAACCGTCTACCTCCTCACGGGTGAGCTCAAGTATTGGGTGCAACTCGAGGGAGAAACCGAATTGCGCGACATGCGGCTGCGTGAGGGCGATGCGTTTCGCATCACGCCGGGGACGATCCACTACATGGAAGCCGTGACCGACTGCGACGTGCTCGAGGCGTCGACGCCGGAGCTGGACGATGTCGTGCGCATCAAGGACCGCTACGGACGAGAGGGGACCAGCGCGCCATGAAGGTGATCATTCCGCTCGCGGGGAAGGGGACTCGGCTCCGGCCGCACACCCACATCACCCCGAAGCCCATGCTCAAGGTCGCCGGCAAGCCGGTGATGGACTACGTGATGGACGACGTGGCCAAACTGGGGAATGTCGACCAGGTCATCTACATCACGGGACACCTCAAGGAGAAGGTCGAGGCGCACGCGAAGAGCGCCTTCTCGATCCCGGGCGTCTTCATCGAGCAGCAGGTACAGGACGGAACGGCGGGTGCGGTGGCGCTGGCCAAGCCGTACGTCGATGCGCCGGTGCTCATCATCTTCGTCGACACGATCTTCGATGCCGATCTCTCGGTGATCAACAACACCGACGCCGACGGGATCATCTGGGTCAAGGAAGTCGAGGACTACCAGCGCTTCGGCGTGGTAGTCACCGATGCCGACGGGCACATGACGAAGATCGTCGAGAAGCCCAAGGAGCCGATCTCCAAGCGCGCCAACATCGGGCTGTACTACATCCGCAACTGGCGCCTGCTCTACGAGGGGATCGCCCACGTGCTGGCGTCGCCGGCGAACGGCGGGGAGTACTACCTGACCGACGCCTTCCAGTACATGATCGACCACGGGGCGAAGATCAAGGTGATCGACGTCGAGGGGTGGTACGACGCCGGGAAGCTCGACACGCTCCTCGAGACAAACCGTGCGATGCTGGAGAAGGGGCGCGGGCGCGTCCCGGCGGGAATCGATGCGGCGCAGCTGGTGCAGCCGGTGTACATCGAGGACGGCGTGAAGATCACCGGCTCGAAAGTCGGGCCGAACGTCTCGATCGGTGCCGGAAGCGTGATTGAGGGGTCGACGTTGCGCGACGTGGTGATGGGATCGAAGTCGGCGCTGACAAATTGCACGCTGCACGACTCGCTCATCGGTGACGACGTGACCCTGTCGGGGGTGAAGGGGAGCGTCACGATCGGCGACCATTCCGAGGTGCGCGCGGAAGGCTGAACGCGCCCCGGCTGGGGCACATTCCCTGGAGGTGCGATGGCAGAGCCGACCCACCCCGTGTTGGTGATCGGCGCCGGACCCGCGGGACTCGCGACCGGCGCCTGCCTGGCGCGGAAGGGGATCGCATGCCGCCTCCTCGAGCGCGGCCCGACGCTTGGCCACACCTGGGAGAATCTCTACGACTCGCTCGTCCTGCACACCGGGCGGCACATGTCCACCTTGCCCGGACTCCGATATCCCGCCGGGACGTCGCTCTTTCCGACGCGCGAGCAGTTTCTCCGCTACCTGCGGGCGTACGCCGCCGCGAATGCCCTAACGGTTGAAACCAGCTGCGACGTGCGCGAGCTGCGCCGCTCGTCGCACGGATGGGCAGCGGTCCTCGCCGACGGCCGCCGGATCGAGGGGAGTTCAGCGGTGGTGTGCACCGGCATCGTCTCGAATCCGCGGGTGCCGCAGCTCGAGGGACGTGAGGCGTACCGGGGACTGCTGCTGCACTCGGTGGAGTATCGTCGCCCCGACCGCTTCGTGGGGCAGCGTGTCCTCGTGGTAGGAGTCGGGAACTCGGGTGGGGAAATCGGGAGTGAGCTCGCCCGCGCCGGCGCCAAGGTCACGATGCTGGTGCGGTCCGGGGCGCACGTCGTTCCGCTCTCGATTGCCGGGATCCCGATCCAGTACCTGTCGTCGGTGGTGCGCAAACTCCCGCGCGCAGCGCAGGAGATGGTGGCGCGACAGGTCGGGCGAATCACCGTGCGCCGGCGCGGGGCGCCCGTGCTCCCGCTTCCGCCGTATTCGCCGCTCGATGGAATTCCGGTGATCGGCTTTCACCTGGTCGACGCGATTCGCGAAGGGAAGGCGACGGTGCAGCTCGGGGAGATCACCCGGCTCACCCCCGACGGGGCGACGTTCAGCGATGGGACTTCTGCGCCGTTCGACGCGATCATCCTCGCCACCGGATTCGAGGCAGCGTTAGGCATGCTGGGGACGCTGGTGACCCACGACGCGCGCGGCTTCGCCGCACGGCGCGATCGGGTGACGAGCGCGGACCAGCCGGGGCTCTACTTCGTCGGGCACAACTACGACGCCACGGGGGGGCTGGCCAACATCGCCCGCGACGCGCAGATCGTCGCGTCGCACATCGGCGACTGCCGCGCCGAGGCGGTGCGCATGGCGCGCCGCCGCGCACGGGCGCAGCGCGAGGCGATCCCGCACTAACGATCGGAAGCCCCCAGCGCGCGCCGCGCTACGGCCGCGACGGCGCCTTGGTCAGGCCAGTCCGGCTGCTGCGGCGAGGACGGTCATCGCCCGCACGAGTCCCAGCGAGCCGTCGCGATTCTCGAACCACTCGCGGGGAGTGTGCACGTCGCCACCGCGCCCTCCGGCACCCACGGCGATCGCCGGGATCCCCAGGTGCAACGGGATGTTGGCGTCGGTCGAGGCGATCGCGCTCTCGGGCGTACGCCCCACGAGGCGCGTGGCATCGAACGCGGCGTCGGCGAGGAACGCGTCGCCGGCAATGGACCCGCCCGGGCGATCGCCGACGACATCGAACGACAGCTGCAACGCGGGGGATCCGTGACGCCGCAGTCGGTTGTGCTGGTCGTGCACCTGGCGGGCAGCCGAAGCGATCTCGCCGTCCAGGCGATCGAGTTCGCTCGCCGAGGTGGAGCGCAGGTCGATCTCGAGCCATGCGTCACCAGGGATTGCGTTGATCGCCGAGCCCCCGCCGATGCGGGAGACGGTCAGCGCCGTGCGCGGGGCGGTTGGGATCGGCCATGCGGCGATGCGCGCGGCGAGATCGGCGACGGCGTGGACCGCGTTCGCCACACCGAAGGCGGCCCAGCTATGCCCCCCAGGGCCGGCAAAGGCGATACGGTAGCGCCGCGTGCCTAACGCGTGGGTCACCACGCGCTCGTCGCCGGCGCCGTCGAGCGCGATGGCGGCGTGCGCATCGGCGGCGACGGTCGCAAAGAGGTGACGCGCCCCGCGCAGGTTGCCGCTTCCTTCCTCTCCGGTCGTGGCGACGAAGAGGATGGGGCGCCTGGTGCGCACCCGCGTCGACTCCATCGCCTCGGCGATCGAGAGCATTCCGGCGATCCCGCGCGCGTTGTCGCCAATCCCCGGACCAACGAGGCGATCGGCGGCACGCAACACCTCGTGCGAGACGTCGTCTGGAAAGACGGTGTCGAGATGCGCGCAGACCACGACGGGCGTCTCGCTCGTCGCGCCAGCGCGCTCGGCGACGACGTTGCCGGCGGCGTCGACCGATGCGCGCAGCCCGAGCTGGCGAAACTCGCGCTGGACGGCGAGGGCACGCGCTTCCTCACGTCCACTTGGTGCGGCGATCTGCGCGAGCGCGACCTGCCGATCGATCGTCTGCGGGTCGCGCTGTACGAGATGCCGCCGGGCGGGGAGGAGGGCGTCGAATACGCGCCGCACGGTCGTCGTGCGGGAAGGAGACGTGGCGTGGGGGGGCATGCACGGTATTTGTGGCGCGACGCATCGCTGCCGCAAGACCGTCGTGTCTGCGGGGGCGCATAGATTTGCCCCATGGCTCGCCCCAAGCTCCCGCGCACGGTCATCGCGCTCTCGATCGTCTCGCTTCTGACCGACGTGTCGAGCGAGATGATCTATCCGCTCGTACCGCTCTTCCTGACGAGCGTATTGGGTGCGGGAGCAATGACGCTTGGCGCGATCGAGGGGACGGCGGAGACGGTGGCGTCGCTCCTCAAGTTTGCCAGCGGATGGTGGAGCGACCGGCTGGAGCGGCGAAAGGGGCTGGTGACGCTGGGCTATGCGATCTCCTCGGCGCTACGCCCACTCACGGGGCTGGCGACGATTCCGGCGCACGCGTTCGCAATTCGCGTGGGCGATCGGGTTGGGAAGGGGATTCGGACGTCGCCGCGCGATGCGATACTCGCCGACTCGGTCGCTGCCGACGTTCGGGGGCGCGCCTTCGGCTTTCACCAGAGCGCCGACCATTTCGGGGCCGTGCTTGGCCCGTTGGTCGCGTTTGCGCTGTTGCGGTGGGCGGGCGTGTCGCTCCGGGCGGTCTTTCTGTTCGCGGCGATTCCGGCGGCGGCGGCGGTGGCGGTGTTGGTGTTCATGGTGCGGGAGGATGGCAGGCGCAATGGAATGGTGAAGGGGGGCGGGGGGAGCGGGGCGACGTTTCATTCGGGGGGGGACCCCGCGCCGCGAAAAATGTCCGCCACCGATGCCGACGCCTCGCCGCGCGAAGCCATCGCCTCACACACGGAGTCGCCGCCGAGCACGGAGCCCGGCACGAATACAGCTCCGGCATCGTCTGTGTCGGCGCCGCTCGGACGGCGCTTCCACGCCTTCGTCGCGGTGATCCTCCTCTTCACGTTAGGCAACTCCACCGACGCATTCCTTCTCCTCCGAGCGCGAGACCTCGGGATCGCGGGAACGCTCATCCCGATCCTCTGGGCGGTCTTCCATGTCGTGAAGTCAGCGGTCGCCACTCCCGCGGGGGCGCTCTCCGATCGCGTGGGGCGACGAGCGCTCATCGTTGCGGGGTGGCTGGTGTACGCCGCCGTATATCTCGGCTTCGCGCACGCCAATGGCGCGCTGATGGCCTGGGCGCTCTTCCTCGTGTACGGCGTCTACTTCGGGCTGACCGAGGGGGTACAGAAGGCGCTCGTCGCCGATCTCGTCCCCGCCGCCGCACGCGGGCGCGCCTTCGGGTGGTACAACGTGGCGCTCGGACTCGGCGCGCTCCCCGCATCGTTGATGTTCGGTGCCATCTGGGATCGCTGGGGCGCCCCGGCCGCGTTCACGCTCGGCGCGGCGATCGCCGCGTCGGCGGCGCTCCTCCTGCTCGTGGTGCTCCCGACGCGGAGCGCGGCAGGACGCTAGTGGAGCAATGCCGGCGCAGCAATCTGCCCGGCACCCGAGCCGCCGACCGGCGTGACGCGCTGCACGATCTCGCGCAGCGCGCCGTAGTAGGTCTCCTTGTCGGCGCTGAAGGCGTCCATGTGTCCGCCACGTACCGCGACGAGTCGCTTCGGCTCTTTTGCAGCGGCGAAGAGGCGCTCGCTGTGTGCAAAGGGGATCACGTCATCCTCGGGCGAGTGGAGCAAGAGCTTGGGTTCGGTGATGGCCGGCATGCGCTCCAATGACGGAAAGCGCTGGCTGCCGATCAGCTTGACCGGGAGGAGCGGATAGAGTTCCTGCCCGCGGTCGACCACCGACGTGAACGCTCCCTCGAGCACCAATGCGGCCGCATCCACCTCGGTGGCGAGTTCGGTCGCCACGCCCGATCCGAGCGAATGTCCGAAGATCACGATGTGATCCCCGGGCACGTGGAGCGAATCGGTGAGGTATCGCCAGGAGGCGAGGGCATCGGCATACATCCCGCGCTCGTCCGGCTCACCCTCGCTCTCGCCAAAGCCGCGATAGTCGAAGGCGAACAGATTGACCCCGATGTCGCGCGTGAAGGCGTAGAACTCCGGGCGCTCCCCATAGCCGATGTTGCCATAGTTGCCATGACAAACGAGGAGCCACATCCCGCTCGAATCGCCGGCGGCAGCGGGGATGATCCAGGCGCTGAGCCGCGTGCCATCGGTCGCGCGGTACCGCACGGTGCGTTCGCGGAGCTTGAACACTCCCGAGGGAGGCGTGACGGCGCGATCGGCGGGGTGGAACACCATCTGCTTCTCGGCTCCCTTCACGGCAGCGACGATTCCGACGTAGCCTAGTGCGACGGTCCAGAGGACGAGCTTGACGAGTCTGGGCACGGGAGGAGCGGGGGCGACAACGCGGTGACTGGCGGCGAGCGCAGGCCGCGCTCCTCTCAGGGACGCGGGAGGGGTATGGGGAGGTCACGCCTCCGGGCGATCGGGCGTTCATGTCGCGTGCGCCGGACTCCGCGGGCGCGACGACCGCTTCGTTCGTCAGTTCAGCAGCACCGCGTTCCGGGGCGCGAGTATTTGTCGTTCAGCCGCTGCTTCACGAACTCGTCGCGCGAGAGCGGTGGCGAATCCGGGTGGCATTGCGCCGCGTGCGCGAGATACGTGTCGTAGTCCGGAGCGCCGATGATGCGATTGAGGGTGCTCGTCGCACGGGTGAGGCGCTCGAGCAGGTCGGCTGCACGAATCATCGCTGTCCTCCGTTCGCCTGCGCACGTTGCGCGGTCAAGTTCGTCTCGAACAGCTCGAAGATGCGCCGGTATTCGTCGGTCCACGACGCGGGGCGCACGAAGCCGTGGTTCTCCACGGGGTAGACGGCGAGGTCCCACCCCGTCTTCCCCAACTCGATGAAGCGCTCCGTCAGCCGCACGATGTCCTGGAAGTGCACGTTCGTGTCGACCATGCCGTGCGCCATCAGCAGGGGATCTTCGAGGCCCTGCGCGAAGAAGATCGGCGACGACCGGCGATAGGCGAGCGTATCCTGCTGCGGCTGGTTGAGGATGCGGGCGGTGTAGCCGTGATTGTAGTGCGCCCAGTCGG
>CAZWVG010000218.1:0-9915 GCA_964637355.1 uncultured Gemmatimonadaceae bacterium | reverse complement strand
TGCGCGAGCCGGCCGTCTTCCTCTTCGACGAGCCGCTCTCCAACCTCGACGCGCAGGTCCGCGCGCAGACGCGCGGCGAGCTGGTACGCCTGCATCGCCGGCTTGGCGCGACGATGATCTACGTGACCCACGACCAGGTCGAGGCGATGACGATGGCCCAGCGCGTCGCCGTCATGCACGCTGGGCGTGTGGAGCAGGTCGCCGCGCCGCTCGACGTCTACCGCACCCCGACCACGCTCTTCGTCGCGTCGTTCCTCGGCTCGCCGGCGATCAATCGCTTCGCGGGGCGCGTGGTGAGCGACAGAAACGCGCAGCGTTTCGAGGGAGCGTTGCAGCTGCGGGTCGCGTCGCCGGTGGCCGAAGTCGCCACGCTTGCCGTGCGCCCCGAACACCTCCAACTCGTCGAGCCCGCGAACGGAAATGGGGGCGAGGTGATCCTCGTCGAGTCGCTTGGCCCTGAGACGATCGTGCACGTGCGCATGTCCACGGGCGAGGAGGCGCGGTTGCGGCTGTCGGCTGGCGCTCTCCCCGCACTCGGCGCGTCGGTCGGTGTCCAGGCTCGAGCTCCCGAGGCGCTCGTCTTCGACGGTCGCGGGCGCCTCGCCGGGCGCGGGCTCGCCTGAGCGCGAGGCCACAGTAATGCGCACGCGCTGGATCGCCCCGCTCGCTCTCCTCTCGCTGCTCGCGTGCGGCGGCGGGGGAGGGGAGACGGTCGTCCTGCGCCTCACCTCGTGGCAATCGCCGCAGGAGTCGGTCCTCGACCAGCCGATGATCGACGCCTTCGAGCGAAGCCATCCCGGGGTGCGCGTCGTGAACGAGCCGGTCAGCAACCAGGCGGAGTATCGCGAGAAGGTGATCACCGCCATCGCGTCCGGATCGCCCCCGGATGTTCTCCTGCTCGACGGCATCGACGTTCCGTCGTTTGCGCAGGCCGGCGTCCTGCTCGACCTCGCCCCGTTTGCGGCGCGTGTCGGCATCACGTTAGGCGACTACTTCCCGAACGTCCTGGCGATGTTCGCCCGCGACAGCGCGGTACTCGCCTTCCCCAAGGGCTTTTCCCCGGTTGTCTACTACTACAACCGCGCATTGTTCGACGCTGCGCACGTCGCGTATCCCACCGAGGGGTGGACGTTCGACGACTTCGTCGCCACCACGCATGCGCTGACGCGCGACACCAATGGCGACGGGACGCCCGACCAGTGGGGGACGGCGCTCGACCGGCGCTTCCTGGCCTGGCAGTCGATCGTCTGGAGCGCCGGGGGTGACATCCTCACCTCCGACGGGCGGCACGCGACCGGAGCCCTCGATGCCCCGCCCGCCGTCGCCGCCCTGCAATTCCTCACTGGGCTGGTGACCACGGAGCACGTGGCCCCGCCTCCCAGCGCCTTTCGCGCGGTCTCGGGGAACGAGACGCGCCTCTTCTACTCGGGACGCGTGGCCCTCCTCCCCAGCGGGCACTGGCTCCTCCCCACGATCCGTGGCGCTCGCCAGCGCGGCGAGTTGTCGTTAGGGGTGGTGGGGATGCCGCATGCGCCGGGGGTACGCCCGGCGACGCCGCTGTTCGCCTCCGGCTGGGCGGTGCCGCGCAACTCGCCGCATCGCAAGCTCGCCGTGCAGCTGGCGGCAGCACTCTCGAACAAGGACGCGCAGCGCCATCGCGTCGCCTCCGGGCTCGAGCTCTCCACCTTTCCGGCGGTGCAGGCGGAATTCGCCGGGCGCGATTCGACGGGACTCGAGCGTGCCTTCCTCCGCGTGGTCGACGACGGACGCCCTCCGTGGGGGACGCGCGTCGCCCGTTTCCGAGAGATCGAGGCGATCCTCCCGGACATCATCGATCGCGTCGTGATCCGCGGCGATTCGGTCGTGACCGCGGCGCGCGACGTCGCGCGCCGCATCGACGCGATCCTCGTCCGATGAACGGCGTTCTCTCGCGCGCCCGCCTCGCGGCCGTTCTCGCCTGCATCCTGTGGGCGCTGGCGTCGGTCGCGACGGTCGCCGACACGAGTGCCCGCGTGGAGTACGCGCAAGCGGCGGCCGAAGCGCGCGCCGTCGTGCGCCTCCTCGCCGAAACGCCGGATCGATCGCCGTCGCCCATCCGGCGCATCGTCGCCGAGGGGTCGCTCGCGCGCGTGCGCGGGGAGTTGGTGCGCTTCCTCGGGCACGAGCCGAAAGGCCTAGAAACCAACGATCGCGTGCAGGTCTATCGGTCGTGGTTCACGCGGGTGGTGAGCGTCCCGATCAAGGATCGCGATCAGTGGGACATCGTTGGGGTGGTGGCGCTGCAGGCGGAGCCCTGGAGCGGACTCGCGATTCCGCTCCTGGCGATCGCGCTGGCCGCGATCCTCGCCGCGGTGCTGGCCTTTCGCGGGTTGGAGCGGCTGGCGGCGAATCGCGCGGCGTCGGTCTACGCTGCCATGATCGCCCCCGTCGCCACGCTCTCCCTCGTCATGGCCGTCGTCTCGGTGACGGTGCGCCAACGGATAGATGCCGCAGCTGCAACGCTCCCGCGCGTCACGCCCCTCACGCGATTCGACTCGCTCGCGCTCCCGCTCCCGTCACCGGCGCTCAGCGGTATCGCACTCGCGCTCATCCTCGTGGCGGCGTCGGCGCTGTTGTTCGTCATCGGGTGGAGCGCCTCGGCAGCGCGACGCGCAACCGACCGGCGCGAGACGCTGACCGCGTGGTCGTTTCTCGCGCCGAGTGCGCTGCACCTCCTCCTCTTCACGCTCGGGCCGCTCGTCTTCACGCTCTACCTCTCCTTCCACGATTGGGACCTCCTGCGCGTCGATCGCCCGTTCGTCGGCATCGGGAACTACGTCGAACTCGCGCAGGATCCGCTCTTCTGGCGATCGCTCGCCAACACCGCGCTCTATTCGCTCTACGTCCCGGTCTCCATGGCGCTGGCGTTAGGCGCGGCGCTCGTCCTCAACCAGCCGCTGCGCGGGATGAAGGCGCTCCGCGCCGTCGTCTTCCTGCCGACGGTCGTCTCCTACGTGGCGATCGCCATTGTCTGGCAGTGGATGTTCAACGTCGACTTCGGCCTCCTCAACTACATCGCCCGTTCGTTGCACCTCCCGGGAGTGGACTGGCTCGGCGATCCCCGCACGGCGCTCATCGCCGTGATGATCGTCTCGGCGTGGGTGCAACTCGGCTATCAGATGGTGATCTATCTCGCCGGATTGCAGGGGATACCACCGCATCTCCTCGAAGCGGCGACCCTCGACGGTGCCGGGCGGTGGGAACGCTTCCGGCACATCACGCTGCCGCTCCTCCGCCCGGTCACGGTATACCTCCTCGTGACGGGGATCATCTGGTCGTTCCAGGTCTTCACGCTCGTGTACGTGATGACCGAAGGAGGACCGGTGCACGCGACCGATGTCGTCGTGTATCGCATCTACCAGAATGCGTGGGAGTTCCGGCGCATGGGGTACGCCTCGGCGATGAGCTGGGTTCTCTTCGCGATTCTGCTCGGGCTCACGCTCCTGCAGTGGCGCGCCCTCAATCGCACGGTGGACCATGCCACCTGACGTGACCTCCAAGCGCGCCGGCACGAATCGCTTAGGGGGCTATGCCGCCGCCGTCCTTCTCGCGGCCATCATGCTCGTCCCGTTCCTCTGGATGCTGTCGACGGCGCTGATGAACGAGTTCGAGGTCTTCAAGTATCCGCCCCCGATTCTCCCGGAATCGCCGCAGTGGTCGAACTTCCCTAACGCGCTGACGCAGCTCCCCTTCGCCCGCTTCTTCCTCAACAGTGGCATCCTGGCGCTCTGCATGGTCACCGGGCAGACGCTCACCGGTGCGCTCGGCGGGTATGCGTTCGTCCGCTTCCGCTTTCCCGGACGCGGCGCGCTCTTCGCCGCGTACCTCGGCGCCCTCATGGTGCCGGGGATCGTCCTCCTCATCCCACGCTTCCTCATGATCGACGCGCTGGGCGGGGTCGACACGATCGCCGGACTCGTGTCGACCGAGATCGTCTCGGTGTGGGGCGTCTTCCTGATGCGACAGTTCTTCCAGTCGCTGCCGAGGGACACCGAGGACGCGGCGCGCATAGACGGCGCTACCGAGTGGGTGATCTTCTGGCGGATCGCCCTCCCGCTCGCCCGGCCGGCGCTGGCGACGTTGGCATTGTTTTCCTTCATTGATGCGTGGAAATCGTTCCTCTGGCCACTCGTCATCACGCAGTCTATGGAGATGCGCACCGTCGAGGTGGGAATCGCCTCGTTCCACGGGCTCTACTACGCCAACTGGCCCTACCAGATGGCAGCAGCGGTGACCGCGCTGATTCCGGTCCTCGTCGCCTTCCTGGCATCGCAGCGCTTCTTCACCCGGGGGATCCAGCTCACCGGGCTTCGGTGACGACGCTCGCCTCGCGCATGAGACGCGAGGGGGCTTGGAGGTGAGAGTTCGTTACTAAATGACCGGTTCGTCGGTCATTCTGTCCGAAGGCGGGCTCGCCAGCACCTGGCCGGGGCCGCCGGTTCCCGTTTGGAACCCTCCCTCCTCCTTCTCCTCGCATGGCACATCCCGATGTGAGCACCTCCGTGCATCCGCTGGCCGTGGTGTCCGACATCGCCGTACGCCTCGCTTCGGGCGACGACGTCGTCACCAAGACGAGCGACGTGCTCGAACACCTGCTCTCCGCCTTTGGGGCAAGCGAGGTCGGGCTCTGGCTGTATAGCGCGAACGGGCTGGTCTGCTCGCTTCGCGCCGGCGAGACGCAGGTGCGTGCCGACGACGTGACCGCGTTGCTCGAGGCGGGGGGCGGGAGCGCCGACGCGCTCACCGTGCGACGCCTGGTCTCTGGCACGCGCCGTTTGGGGGCACTGGCCATGCGCGTCAACGGCGCCCTGGGGGCCGACGCCCTCCTCGCCTTTGGCACCGTCGCCAACATCCTCGCTCCGGAACTCTCGCGCGCCGAGCAGTTGCGGCAGCTGGAAGGGGAGGTGGAGCGGCGTACGCGGCAGCTCGACGAGGAAAAGGGGTTCACCGCGCAGATCGTCGATTCGCTCCCGGTGGGTCTCTACGTGATCGATCGCGAGTACCGCGTGCGCGCATGGAACCGCAAGCGCGAGACCGGGATGCAGGGCATCTCGCGCGAGCAGGCGTTAGGCCGGACGATCTTCGAGATCCTCCATCGCGCGCCCGCCGAGAACCTGCGCAAGGAATTCGATGAAGTCTTCCGCACCGGGCGCGTGCAGCAGTTCAATCTCGAGTCGCGCGCCAGCGGCGAGTTGCGCATGTTCCGCATCACCAAGATCCCCATGCGGGTGAACGACGCGGCGATCACGCACGTCATCACCATCGGCGAGGATGTGACCGATTGGACGGTTGCGCAGGACCGCTTCGCGCAATCGGAGAAGCTCGCCGCGATCGGGCAGCTCGCCGCCGGCGTCATGCACGAGGTGAACAACCCGCTCGCCACGATCTCGGCGTGCGCCGAATCGCTCGGGCTGCGACTCGAGGACATGCGCGCCGATGGCGTCAACGTCCCCGAGCAATCCAACGAGTTCCTGCGCATCATCGACACCGAGATCCAGCGCTGCAAGCGGATCATCGACGGACTCCTCGACTTCTCTCGCCCGAAGTCGGCGGAGAAGGCGCCCTCGAACATCAACGACGTCATCGAGCAGTCGATCTTCCTGGTCAAGCATCACGCGCGCTTCAAGAAGCTCACCTTGCAGGCGATGCTCGACCCCGATGCGCCGACGGTCGACGCCAATGCGGAGCAGCTGATCCAGGTCTTCATGGCACTGATGATCAACGCCGCCGACGCCATGGAGCACGAAGGGACGATCACGTTGCGCACGCGGCGCGGCCTCACGCGCGAGGAAGGGGTCGTCGCCGAAGTGATCGACGCCGGCCCGGGAATCGCGCGCGCCGACCTCCCGCGCATCTTCGATCCGTTCTTCACGACGAAGGCGCCAGGGCGGGGAACAGGTCTTGGCCTCTCGATCTGCTACGGCATCATCACCGAGCACGGCGGGCGCATCGAGGTGGATAGTGCGGTCGGGGCGGGGAGCACCTTCCGAATCCTCCTCCCCACGAGCGTCGAGGCGTGAGCGACTCTCCACGCATCCGCGTCCTCGTCGCCGAGGACGAGGGGCACCTCGGTACGCTCCTCGAACAGTTTCTCACGTCGCGCGGCCACGATGTGACGGTGGTGCGCGACGGAGACGCTGCGCTCGACCTGTTGCGCTGCGAATCGTTCGACGTCGCCCTCCTCGACATCGTGATGCCGGGGCGCGACGGCCTCGAGGTATTGCGCCTGGTGCGCGATGAGTCGTCGCCCCCCGAGGTCATCATCATCACCGGCAACGGAACGGTGGAGACGGCGATCGGCGCGATGCGCCTCGGCGCCTTCGACTATCTCGCCAAGCCGTACCGCATGGCCGAGATCGACGTACTCGTGCGACGGGCGTGGGAGAAGCGCGAGGCCGCGCGCGAGACGGCGCGCCTCGAAAAGCGCCTCGCCGCGGTCGATCCCTTTCCCGAGTTGGTCACGAGCCACCCCCCGCTCCGCGCGATCCTCGACACGGTCCCGCGCGTCGCGCGAAGCATGACGCCGGTGCTCATCACCGGCGAGTCGGGGACCGGGAAGGAGCTGGTGGCGCGCGCAATCCATCGGTTGTCGGAGCGCGGGCGCGGGCCGCTCGTTGACATCGCCTGCGCGGCGATGGGCGGGCTGTCGTTCGAGTCGGAGCTGTTCGGCTATGAGCAGGGCGCCGTTCCCGGCGCCGAGGGGCGGCGCGCCGGGCTGTTGGAGCTGGCTGCGGGGGGGACGCTCTTCATGGACGAGGTGGCGGCGCTCGAGACGCGCCAGCAGGGGGCGCTCCTGCGCGTCCTCGAGCAGGGCGCCTTCTTCCGCGCCGGCGGAATGCAGAAGGTCACCATGAACGCGCGCATCATCGCCGCCACCAATCGCGATATCGACGCCCTCGTGGAGCGCGGGGAGTTTCGCGGCGACCTGTTCTACCGCATCAACACGATTCGTTTCGCCCTCCCGCCGCTCCGCGAGCGACGGAGCGACATTCCCGTGTTGGCGACGCACTTCCTTTCGCTCTATCCGTCGCGGCAGGTCACCACGTTCTCCACCGACGCGATGGAGGCGCTCTCGGCGTACGACTGGCCGGGCAACGTGCGCGAGCTGCGCAACGTGATCGAGCGCGCCGTCCTTCTTGCGGCTGGCGACACGATCACCGCACGCGATCTCCCCATCCGCTCCGTGCGGGTAGACCGGCGCCAGCACTCCAACGGGAGTGGCGTGCTGCGCCCGCTCGCCGACCTCGAACGAGACCACATTCGCTTCGTCCTGACCCAGGTCAACTGGCATCAGGGTCGCGCCGCCGGTATCCTCGGCATATCCTCAAAGACACTGTACCGGAAAATCCGCGAGTACGGCTTCGACCGCCCCAGCGAACTACAGAATTCCACATGAAGGTTCTGGTCATCGAGGACGATCCCACCGTCGGCGCATTCATCAAGCGCGGGCTCGAAGAACAACGATGGGGGGTGCATCTCGTCGCCGATGGCGAAGAAGGGGAACAGGTCGCAGCGAGCGAGAAGTTCGACGTCATCATCCTCGACATGCGACTCCCGGGAAAGTCGGGACTCGACGTGCTCCAGAGCCTGCGCTCGCGCGGCTTCGAGAAGCCGGTGCTCGTCCTTACCGCGCAGGATGCGGTCGACGCCAAGGTGCGCACGCTCCGCGCCGGCGCCGACGATTACGTCACCAAGCCATTTGCCTTCGAGGAACTCCTCGCGCGCGTCGAGGCGCTGGCCCGCCGTCCGCGTGCGATGGCCTCGCCGATCCTTCGCGTCGGCGACCTGGCGCTCAATCGCGACACCCGCGAGGTGCACCGCGCCGGCGAGGCGATCGAGCTCACGCCCAAGGAGTTCGCCGTCCTCGAGTACCTGATCCGGCACGCCGGGCGCGTCATGAGTCGCACGCTGATCACCGAGTACGCGTGGGGGTATCACTTCGACCCCGGCACCAACATCGTCGACGTCGTGATCAACCACCTGCGCAAGAAGATCGATGCCCGGCACGAGAAGAAGCTCATCACCACCGTGCGAGGGGTCGGCTACGTCGTGAAGGGCTGACGTGTCGTCGATCCGCGCGCGCCTCACCATCCGCTACGCCGCCCTGATGCTCCTGCTGATGGGGGGCTTCGCCGGTGCGGTCTACTGGGCGCGGCGCGCCGGGGTGCAACGCGAGGCCGCGCAGCTCGCGGTAACGCATGGCGACCTCGCCGTCGCCATCCTGCGCGCGACGCAGCGCGCCGGCTCCGAGCAGATCATCGTCTCCGACTCGCTCGTGGGATCGGTGCTCAACCAGGAAGTCGCTCGCCTCCTGATGGAGATCCCGGGCTATCTCATCGTCTTCGACGACGAGACGGGACGGCGCCTCTACATCTCGAAAGCCGTCATCGACCTCAACTTCCTCCCGCCGAGTCTCGCCCAACGCGAGATGGCGCAGCGCGACATCGATACGTTCGAGAACGCGCTGACACAGGTCGAAAAGACCGGACGGGCGATCAGGGTGCCGCTGCGCATCGGTGACCTGATTCTCGTCGAACGGCGGAACAGCGACCCGATCTTCGGACGCCGGCGAGTGATTGCTGGCGTGAATGTCCGGGAGTTCGACAACTCGCCGCGCGAGATCCTGGGGAGTGCGCTGATGATCCTGCCACTCGTCCTCGTCGTCGCCATCGGGGGCGGGTATGTGATCGCCGGGCGCGCGGTCAGTCCGATCGACCGGATCACGACCGAGGTGGAGGACATCACCGACGGACGCTCGCTGCACCGGCGACTCGCGGTGGAGTCGACCGGTGACGAGATGACGCGCCTCACCACGACGCTCAACGCGATGATCGGCCGCCTCGAGGCGTCGTTCGGCGCGCTGCGCCGCTTCACGGCCGACGCCTCGCACGAGCTCAAGACGCCGCTTGCCGTCATGCGCGCCGACGTCGAGCGCGCCATGCAGCTCCCGTCGCATTCTCCCGACCAGCTCGTCGCGCTGGAGGAGGCGCTGCAGCAGACGACGCGCATGGCCGACCTCGTCGATTCGCTCCTCACGCTGGCCCGCGCCGATGAAGGGCGGTTCGACCTGCATCGCGAGGTGGTTCCGCTCGAGCCGCTCGTGAGGGAAGTCATGGAGACGGCGCTGATCCTCGGCGAGGACAACGAGCTCGAAGTCAGCATGCCCACGATCGACGAGCTCGTCGTCCTCGGCGATCGCACGCGCCTCCGGCAGCTCTTCCTCAACCTCGTCACCAACGCGATCAAGTACACGCCGCGCGGGGGGAAGGTGGAGATCAGCCTGGTTAAGCAGGCGAACCAGGCGCAGTTCTCGGTCAAGGACACCGGGATCGGAATCGCCGCGGCCGACCTCCCGTACATCTTCGAACGCTTCTGGCGCGCCGACCGGGTGCGTTCTCGCTCGTCGGAGCGGAGCGGATTCGGGCTCGGACTGGCGATCTCGCAGTGGATCGCCCAGGCGCACGGCGGGCAGCTGACCGTGCAGTCGCGGCTCAATCGCGGGAGCACCTTCACGGTCCTCCTCCCGCTCATGTCTGCCGATACGGCGCCGTCGAGCGAAGACGCGGAGCCCTTGCCGACGGTGGCCCGCAGCGCAAACTGATTCATGCTGCGTGCATGGTCATGCAGCCGCGAACGGGTCGCGGTTTGCACTCACGAGCCGAAGATGAAGCCCGAAGTGCCGGGCGCCCACCCGATGGAAGGGGAGAATGCGCCTCGAAAGAGTGGGGCGTGACTTCTCTAAGACTTTATATGTGAGCGAGTTGCTGCTCACGGTCTATTCCAACGCGTGAACTGGCGTGCGCGTCGCCCCTGACGCGTAGATGGAGAAATCGTAACGAGCGCTTCATCGATTCTTAATGGAGTCGCTATTCCGAC
>CAZWVG010000217.1:0-9957 GCA_964637355.1 uncultured Gemmatimonadaceae bacterium | reverse complement strand
CGAGAATCGCGTCCTCGTGCGCTACGGCCTCAAGCTCATGGCCGAAACGCGTCACGTCGGGTTGCGCGCGCTCATGGAGTCATCGGGGCTCGACGGGAAGACGCTCACCGCGGGGCGCGTGGGATTCATCCTCGCCCCGCGCCTCAACGCCGCCGGGCGTGTGGGACATGCGATGCGCGGCGTCGAACTCCTCCTCACCACCGATGCGGGCGAAGCGAACCGCATCGCGCGCGAACTCGAGGAGATGAATCGCTCGCGGCAGGAGCTCGATCGCGCCACGCTCAGCGCCGCGCGGGCCATGGCCGACCGGCTCGACCTCGATGAGACCTGGGGCGTCGTGTTGGGTGCCGAAGGGTGGCACCCGGGGGTGATCGGGATCGTCGCGTCGCGGCTCGTCGAGGATCTCGCGCGCCCGGTGCTCATGGTCGCGATCGACAAGGGCGTCGGGAAGGGGTCGGGACGCTCGATCTCCGCCTTCGACCTGCACGCCGGGCTCACGGCCTGCAAGGATCTTTTGGTGCGTTACGGCGGACATCGGGCCGCCGCCGGCATCACGATCGAGGCGGGACAGATGCCGGCGTTCGCGGCGCGCTTCAACGATGTGGTGCGGGAGCGACTCACCGCCGACGATCTCGTCCCGCGCGTGCGCATCGACGTCGAGCTCCCGCTGGCCTCGGTCACGGAGGACCTGGAAGCGCTGCTGCGCCACTTCGAGCCGTTCGGCGTCGGCAACCCGTCGCCCGTGCTCGCGTCGCGTGCGGTGCGCCTCGCCGATGCGCCACGCGTGGTGGGACAGGACGGGCTCAAGTTGCAGCTGGCGCGCGACGGCGGGGCGCTGGAGGCGATCGGGTGGGGGATGGGGGCGCGCGCGCGCGATCTCGCCGCGTCGGCGCCGGTCGACGTCGCCTATCGCCTGGAGCGCGATAGCTATCGCGGCGTCTCCCGCCTGGTGGCGCGCCTCGCCGACCTGCGCGCCTAACGGTGCGGATCATCGCCGGTCGCTGGCGCGGGCGAGTGATCGAGGCGCCCCCAGGGCTCGACGTACGCCCCACGGCGGACCGCGCGCGTGAGGCGTGGATGAGTCGCATCCACGCCGACCTCCCTGGCGCGCGCGTCCTCGACCTCTTTGCCGGATCGGGAGCGCTCGGCCTCGAGGCGCTCTCCCGCGGCGCCGCCTTCTGCGACTTTGTCGAGACGGCTCCCCGATCGCTGCAGGCGATTCGCACCAACGCCGAACGACTCGGCGCGCTCCCCAACATGGCGGTGCACCGCGCCGACGCGTTGCACTTCGTCGCGGGACTGTCGCCGCGCACCTACGACGTCGCACTCGCCGATCCGCCGTACGGAAAGGGGCTCGCCCCGGCCCTCGTGCGCGCCTGGCAGGCGTCGCCATTTTCCCACGTGCTGACCGTGGAGCACTCGGTCGATGAGGCGGTCCCCGATGGCGGGACCACTCGCCGCTACGGGGCGAGCGCGATCACCCTCTACCGGGACGATGCCTCGCTCGATCATCCCCCCGGAACATCCGCGGGTTGAGGGCCATCTCGCTCATAGCCGCCGTTTGCGCTGACGCGCAGCGCCTCCCGGAGGGCGTCGACTATTTGTGGGATGACCTCTAGTATTCCCCCGCCTCGTTTCCCCCAACCTCCGCGCATGACTCAGGTCGCCATCTACGCCGGCTCCTTCGACCCCATCACCCGGGGACACGAGGACCTGATCCGCCGCAGCTTGAGCTTCGTCGACACGCTGATCGTGGCCGTCGCGGTCAACGTCTCCAAGCAGCCGCTCTTCACCTTCGAGGAACGCGCCGCCTTCATTCGCGCCGCCGTCGGTGACAACCCGCGCATCGAGGTGCACCAGTTTCAGGGGCTCCTCGTCGATTTCGCCCGCGAAAAGGGGGCGCGCCTCTTCATTCGCGGACTGCGCGCCGTGAGCGACTTCGAGTACGAGTACCAGATGGCACTGATGAACCGGCACCTCTCGTCGGAGCAGGAGACGGTGTTCATGGTTCCCTCGCTCGACACGACGTACATCAGCGCATCGCTGGTCCGCGAGGTCGCGCGCTTCGGGGGCGATCTCGAGGGACTTGTCCACCACAGCGTCGCCGAGGCGCTGCGCGCGAAGTTCGCGCAACGTTAGGCATGCCGGCAGCGCAGGGTTTCGTCGAGGCGCTCCGCCGCCGGGCGGCGAGCGAACGCACGCGCATCGCCTTTCCCGAGTCGTCCGACCCGCGCGTGGTCGAGGCGATCACGGGACTCGTGCGAGAGGGGATCGTCGATCCGGTCGTGGTCCTCGACGGCGAAAGCGATCGCGCCAGCTACGAGTCGCTTGGGGTCGAGGTGATCAATCCGACGCGCGATCCGCGGCGCGCGCAGGTGGCCTCCGCGCTCGCCGAGCGTCGCCGCGGACGTCCGCTCCCGCCGGGTGAGATCGATCGTCTCTCGGCTACGCCGCTCCTCTTCGCCGACGCACTCGTGCGCCGCGGAGACGTGGATGGGTGCGTGGCGGGGTGCGTGACGACGACCGCGGACGTGCTGCGGGCCGCGCTCTGGCTCGTCGGTCCCGCGGACGGGGTCTCCACCGTCTCCAGTGCGTTCTACATGGACGTCGCCCCCTTTCGCTCCCCCGATCGCGAAGTCCTCACCTTCACCGATTGCGCGGTGATTCCATCGCCCACCGCGACGCAGCTCGCCGACATCGCCATCGCCGCGGCCGGCGATCGCGCACGCATCGTGGGTGACGCACCGATCGTCGCCTTTCTCTCCTTCAGTACGCAGGGGAGCGCGACCTCGCCCTCGGTGGAGCGGGTGCGCGAGGCGCTGGCCCTCGTCAGGCAGCGCGAGCCTTCGCTCGTGGTCGACGGCGAATTGCAGGGCGACGCCGCGCTCATCGCCAGCGTCGCGGCGCGAAAGACTCGGGGAGGTCCTGTCCCGGGAGCGGCGAACGTCCTCGTCTTTCCCACGCTCGATGCCGGCAACATCGCGTACAAGCTCGTGGAGCGGCTGGCGGGCGCGACAGCGATTGGCCCGATCCTGCAGGGACTGGCCCATCCCTGCAATGACCTGTCGCGCGGAGCGACACCCGACGACATTATGAACGTTGCCGCGATCACCGCCTTGCAGGCGCGTCGTACCATTCAGGAGCGCGGCGGACCTCCGGGAGAAATCGCATGAGCTTCGCAATCAAGAAGCAGGGTGAGATCTGCATTGTCGACGTCGAAGGGCAGCTCATCGTGGGGAATCGGCAGGAGCTGAAGCAGAAGGTCCTCGACGAACTCGAGCGCGGTGAGCGCAAGTTCCTCGTCGACTTCAGCCAGACCGGATATATCGACAGTTCGGGATTGGGCGTCCTCGTGTCGCTTTCCAAGAAGATCCGCGAGGCTGGTGGTGCGCTGCGACTGGCGAACCTCAACGACGACCTCAAGACGCTCTTCGAACTCACGAAGCTCGACACGCTCTTCCAGATCGCTGCCAACCGCGAGGAAGCGCTGCGCGGACTCTAGGCATCGGGCGCGCCCGCGCACCGTGCCCTCCTGGCAATCCTCGACTCGCGCGCCCGTGACCACCGACATGCGGCGCGCGTTCTGTACGTGATGAGCGAACCCACCGACGGTCTCTCCGCCGACTTTCCGCTCGATCTCGGCGGCTTTCCCATGGACGTGCGAATTCCCTCCGACTTGCGCTACATCGAGCGGGTCGTCGGGATGGTCACGCGCAGCTGCGCCGAGTTGGCGTTCTCGTCGCGCGCGTGCAACCTCCAGGTCCCCGTGGCGCTCACCGAAGCGCTGTCGAATGCGATCATCTACGGCAACGGGGAGGACGTGACGAAGCGCGTGCGGATTCGCGCGCAGATCGTCGAACGCTCGCTGGTGCTCGAAGTGGTGGACGAAGGGGCGGGGTTCGACTTCGACTCGTCGCTGCACGATCCGTCGGACCCGGGGCAGCTGGAGCGGGAAGACGGGCGCGGTCTCTTCCTCATGACGCGCCTCATGGACCGTGTCGAACGATTCACCGACGGCGGCAACGTCGTGCGCCTCACGCTGCGCCGGCAATGAGGGAACTCGTCGCGATTTTCGAGCGCTTTCGGTCGCTGACCGGCATTCCGGCGGTGGTGTGGACACAGGCCTCCGACGCGGCCGCCATCGTCCCGGAGTACGGCACCTGGAGCGGTCCCGCTCCGCGCATCCTCGACCTGCTCGTCCCCGGTGGCCCCCCCGCCGAGATCGAGACGGACGACGGGGTTCTGCTGGCGGCCGGCGTGCCGGGCGCGCGACGCGCCTGGGTTACGGTCGGTCCCTGCCGCGATACCGCCGTGGCACCGGCGGCGTCGATGGAGTTCCTGCTGCCGATCGTTGCGCACTTCTTCCAGTCGGCGCTCGAGGTGGAGCACGCCGCCTACGAACTTGCCGAGCGCTACGAGGAGATCAACCTCCTCTACACCACGAGTGAGATCCTCGGGCGCACCGTCTCGTTGGAGGAAGCGGCGTCGCGCATCCTCGCCGAGATTTGCGAGACCGTCGGGGCGCGCCGCGCCGCCATCCTCGTGCACGACCGCGTGACCGACACGCTGCAGGTCGTCACCTCGCTCGGCTTCGATGCCGCCGAGGCGCCGCCGATCAACACGAACGACGAGTCGAGCATCTCGGCGCGCGTCTTTCGCGACCAGCGGGCGCTCATCCTCGAGGAAGGGGAGATTCCCGGCGAGGCGGAGTCGGTGTATCGCAAGGGGGACCTCCTGTCGGTCCCCATCCTCTGGACCAACCCCAATCCGCTCGGCGCCATCCCGTTAGGCGTGGTGAACCTGTCGCAGCGGCGGAGCGGGGAACCGTTCAGCGCCGGCGACGAGAAGCTCGTCACCGCCATCGCCACGCAGATCGGAACGGCGATCCAGAACGCGCGCCTCGTCCGCAGCTCGCTCTCGCAGCAGCGCCTCCAACAGGAAATGCAGCTCGCCAACGACCTGCAGATGAAGCTCCTCCCGGACACGCGCCTCTTCGAACCGGAGGCGCAGGTGGCGGCTCGCGTGGTCCCCGCCGACAGCGTCGGGGGAGACTTCTACCATCTGTTCCGCCTCGGCGGCGGGCGCACCGGGGTCATGATCGGCGATGTGTCGAGCCACGGTTACCGCGCCGCCCTCATCATGGCGCTGGTCATGAGTGCCACGGCGATCCACGCGCAGACCTTCGTCGATCCGGCCGAGGTGCTCAACGCGCTGCTCAACACGTTGCGCGAGGAGCTCGAGAGTACCGAGATGTTCGTCTCGCTGTTCTACGGGGTGCTCGACCCCGGGCGGGGCACGCTGCGCTACGCCAACGCGGGACACCCGCACGCCTTCCTGGTGAGCGAGGACGGCAATGCCGAGCGACTCGAGGCGCTCGACACGCCGTTAGGCATGGGCGGGGCGCATCCGACCGCGGCCGAGCGCCGTTGGCATGCGGGGCGCGACGTCCTCCTCCTCTTCACCGACGGGATCCCCGATGCACGCAACCGACTCGATGCGCGCCTCGGCGAGCAGGTGGTGATCGACATCGTAGGCGAAGCGCGGCACGAACACCCCACCGCCATCGTCGAGCGTGTGTTCGATGCGTTGCGCTCGCATGTGGGCGACGCGATCCGTCGCGACGACCTCACGATCCTCGTCGCGCGCAGCTGACGAGCCGATGGCCGACCGTCCGCCGCGCGATGCGCTTCCCCCCGCGCGGAAGCGTCTGGGGCAGCACTTCCTCACCGATCGTCGCGCCCTCGCCCGCATCGTCGACGCAGTCGCGCCGGCGCCGGGAGAGACGATCGTCGAGATCGGCCCGGGGCGAGGCGCCCTCACCGATCTCCTGGCCGAGCGCGCCGAACGTCTCGTCGCCGTCGAACTCGACGCGCTCCTGATCCCCGTGCTGCGCACTCGTTATGCGCACGCGCCGCACGTCACGATCGTCGAAGGCGATGTGCTCGAGACGTCGCTCCCCGCGCTGGTCGGAGGACCATGGGCACTCGTGGGGAATGTGCCGTACTACATCACCACGCCGATCATCTTCCAGGCGTTGCAGCCGCCGAGACCATCGCGCATGGTCTTCCTGGTGCAGAAGGAGGTTGCCGAACGCGTGGCCGCGCCGCCGGGTGACGATGCGTACGGCGCGCTCTCGGCGAACGTGCAGGCGCTGGCTCGCGCCGAGGTCGTGGCTCGTGTCCCGGCGGCGGCGTTCCACCCGAAACCCAAGGTCGACTCGGCCATCCTGCGCATCACGCCGCGCGAGGATCCGGTCGTCGCGCCTGACGAGGAGGTGCGCTTCTCACGCCTTGTGCAAGGGGCGTTCGGGATGCGGCGCAAACAGATGCGGCGAGTAGTACGCTCGCTCCTGTCGATTCGTGCGGACGAGGCAGAGACATTGCTGGCGTCGTGCGGCATCGAGGCGACGGCACGTCCCGAGACGCTTTCTCCCGACGACTTCGCGCGCCTGCTGCGCGCCGCTGGACGATCGCTGCCTTAGCGCGCGCGAAGTCAAACCGCACGATGCCTTCGTTCGTTCGCGGCGTTCGCGGCGTTCGCGGCGTTCGCGGCGTTCGCGGCGTTCGCCCGCGCGCTACGCCGAGCGTTCGCGCGGCGCCGACTCGTCAGGCGCCGCCGTTTCGGTCGCGATTGGTGAGGGCGTAGCTCAGCCCCTCGAGCTCCATCGCCATGTTCACGTTTCGCACCGTCACCTCGGCGGGAACCTGCAGCTGCACGGGGGCGAAGTTGAGGATCGCCTTGATCCCCGCCGATACCAGTCGCTCGGCCACCGCCTGCGCGTCGTCGCTGGGGACAGTGAGCACCGCAATGTCGGGGGCCTGCGATCGCACGTCGCTCTCCAGCGACGCGATGTCGCGAACGACGAGGTCGTCCCACGTGCTCCCGACCTTGCGCTGGTCGGCGTCATAGACGGCGATGATGTTGAAGCCGCGCTGGCGAAAGCCGTGATACTGCGCGAGCGCCGTCCCGATCTTCCCGGCGCCGATGATGACGACCTGCCACTCCTTGTCGAGGCCGAGGATGTCGCGAAGCGACGCCGTCAGCTCCGGCGCGGGATAGCCGAGGCCGCGCTTTCCGAACGAGCCAAAGAACGAGAGATCCTTTCGCACCTGCGCCGACGTTGTCCCGCCGCGCCGGGCGAGCTCTTCGCTCGAGATCGTGCGAACGCCACGCGTCACCGAATCCTCGAGGAATCGGAGGTACACGGAGAGACGTCGGACCGTGCTGTCGGCGATGCGCTTCACAGGGGGTCGGGAGGCTTGTGAATTCCTTCACAAGCTAACCGGGGTGAGCGTAGCCGACCAGTCGCGCTGAGCCGCGCCCCCGCGCGCTCTCGCGCGCCCCAGCGCCCACGTGCGCCCGCATACCCGCATACCCACATACCCGCATACCCGCATACCCGCATACCCGCATACCCGCGTACCCGCGGACCCGCGTACCTCGCGCGCCGATTGTCGGACCCCGACGTAAGTTGTGCGCATGCGCTCCCGCTCGACCCTCGACCTGCATTCCCGCAACAATTCCCCCGTCGTGTCGTCGACAGCTCGGCGATGCGACCACGGGGGACGCCGGCGAGAGGGTGTGCTGCGACGTGGGCTCGCGCAGCGCGGCGAGCGGGCGGGGCGCGACATGGAGAAGTCGTGAGGGGGGTCGACGCGGTCGTCCCCGACTCGCTCCTCGTGGCGCGGGCGCGCGAAGCGCTCGCGGTGGGTTCGCTCGACGCGGTGACGCTCATGGCGCGCGTCTGTTCGCTCCCGGGAGCGCCGGTCCTCGTCGCCGAACGTCTCGCGGAAGCCCTCTTCAGCCGGCACGCCGACTTTCAGCGTGGCGCCGATGGGCGCTGGTACATCGCGAGAGATGGGAACGGTGTCGCGACGTTGACGCGCCCTCCGGCCGGGAGCCCGTTTGAGGAGACGAACGCACCGGGCGTGGCGGCGCCGACAACCGTTCGCGAGCGGCGGCGCTCATTCGTTTCGAGCGACGACGACGTGCCACTCGACGCGCTGCGCTTCGCCGTCGTCGATGTCGAGACCACGGGGACGGCTCCCGCGCGACAGGATCGGGTCACGGAGATCGCCATCGTGCACGTCGACGGGCGAACGGTGTCGGAGTGCTACGAATCGTTGGTGAACCCGGAGCGGGCGATTCCGCCGGCGATCATCGCGCTCACGCGCATCACGCAGGAAATGGTGACACAGGCGCCACGCTTTCCGCAGGTTGCCTCCGATGTGGTGTCGCGACTCCGCGAGCGCATCTTCGTCGCGCATAACGCCAGCTTCGACTGGCGCTTCGTTTCGCACGAGGTGCAGCGCGCCGCGGGCGTGGTGCTGACGGGGGAGACGCTGTGCACCGTTCGCCTGGCTCGCGCCCTCCTCCCGCAGCTCCCGCGCCGCTCGCTCGATGCCGTGACGCGCTACTTCGGCATCGACATCGAGGGGCGACATCGCGCCGGTGGCGATGCGATCGCCACCGCGCACGTGCTCGTGCGCCTGCTGCAGCTGGCGGAGGAGCGTGGCGCATCGACCTGGCGTGAGCTTGGCGCGCTGCTGGGTGGCGGCACCTCGCGAGCCAGGCGTCGTCGCTCGGCGATGCCGCGCTGGGTCGACGTCGATCCTACCCTCTGACCACGTACTCCTCCTCATGGACGCCCTACGCCCGCAGGTCCGCTCGACGACGCTCGGCCGTTTCCGAATCCATGCGATCCAGGCCGGTGGGCAGAAGCTCGACGGCGGGGCGATGTTCGGCGTCGTGCCGAAGCCGCTCTGGGAGCGGCGCATCCCGGCCGATGAGCGCAACCGGATCCAGCTGGGGATGCGCTGTCTCCTTGTGGAGCACGACGACGGGCTGGTCCTCATCGACACGGGGCTCGGGAACAAGGAGAACGACAAGTTCAACGCGATCTACGCGACCAACAACGCGGCGTCGGGCGGTCGCACGTGGCTCGAGGCGTCGCTCGCCTCGTTAGGGCATCGCCCCGAGGACGTGCGGCTGGTGATCAACACGCACCTGCACTTCGATCACGCCGGCGGCAACACATATGTGGGCGACGGCGGGGTAGTGCACCCGACGTTTCCGAACGCCCGCTATGTCGTGCAGCGCGGGGAGCTGGACTACGCCACGCATACCAACGAGCGGACCGCGGCGTCGTACTTCGCGCATAACTGGGATGCCGTGATCGCTGCGGGGCAGTTCGACCTCGTGGAGGGAGAGCGCGAGATCGTCGGTGGCGTGCGGGTGATCGCCAGCGCCGGGCACGTGCCGTATCACCAGAGCGTGCTGATCGACGGCGGGAACGGTGAAGTCGCGTGCTTCCTCGCCGACGTCTGCCCGACGGCGTCGCACCTCCCGCTCCCCTGGATCATGGGGTACGACGTGGAGCCGCTCGTGACGCTGGAGTCCAAACGCCGATTGCTTGCGCGCGCGGCCGCCGAGCAGTGGCTCCTGATCTTCGAGCACGATGCCACCCACGCGTGGGGGCGCGCGGTGCACGACGGGAAGTCGTATCAGCTGGAGGAGTTCACCTCGGATGCGGTGACCGAGGTCTCCGTTGGTTAACTCCTGACGCTGCTTGAGCTTGGCGAGACGGAGACAGGGGTGAGGGGCGCGCCGCAGGCGCCAAGTTCCCCGCAGCGGTTGACCGCGTAACTACATGTCGCTTAAGTTGTTCCGCACAATTGAGCAAGCAGAGCAAATCGGCTCTCACCCTCTGGCGCCCGTGACGGGTAGCTGCAGGCGTCTGTAGAACGGCGGCACTCCGCAGGATCGGGGGTGGTCGGTCGTATGCTGCGGACTCCGGTGGGGTCCGCATTTGTTTTACCCAGCGGGTCGTCGTCGTTAGGCGCCCTCGCAACTCTCCCTCTGGAGGATTCAGGACTATTCAGGACAACACGAAGCGCATTCGCGTCAATCGCCAGATTCGCATCAGCCCGGTCCGCGTGATCGGCGCCGATGGCAGTC
>CAZWVG010000216.1:0-10022 GCA_964637355.1 uncultured Gemmatimonadaceae bacterium | reverse complement strand
CTCACCCGCAAGAAGGACCCGCGCACGCTGCGGCTGCTCATGGAGATCATCGACAAATGACGCGCAACCTCACGCGCCCCGCTGGCGCCACCCTCCTCCTCGCCTGCATTGCGTCTGGCGCGCGCGGGCAGTCGCTCGAGCGCCGAGTGTCTTCGGCCAGTGGCACCGCGGTGCAGTTCAACTTCGCCGCCCGCCCGGGGATCTGCGGCGACGGACGCAACTTCGTCCGCCTCGATGGCGACAGCTGGTACGGGACGATGAACGAGATGACGCGCGGCGCCGCGTGCGAGGCCGGGCCGGTGCGGGTGCTCGTGGTGAAGAGTGGAGCGGAACCGATCCGCCTGGAGACGTACGCCGGTCCGCTTGCGGTCGCCGCCGACGCCACGGACCTCGGGCGAGTACCCGCCGCAGAGGCTGTCGCCTATCTCGGCTCGCTGGCCAGCACCGGCGAGGGGCGCGTCTCGCGCGACGCCCTCCTCCCGTTAGGCATGGCCGACTCGGCACGCGTCACGCCGGTACTCCTCTCGATCGTGCGCGACGTCAACCGAGCGCGCGACACGCGCCGCTCGGCGCTCAGCTGGATCGTGCGGCGGGACGATGCGCCGGACGCAATGCCGTCGGGCGAACTGCTTGCACTCCTCACGGGGCTGGCGAGGAGCGAGACGGAACCGTCGTCGTTCCGGCAATCGGTCATTGGGGTGCTGGGGCGGCTCGATCGCGGCGAAGGGATCCCCGTGCTGATCGACATGAGCCGATCGACAAACGATGGATGGACGGCGAAGCGCGCCACGGAGGCCCTCGTACGATCGGGCGACCCGCGTGCCCGCCGCGCGGCACGCGAGCTGGCCAAGGACAGGAACGCCGCGTCGGACGTTCGCATCGCCGCGATGAGCGGGCTGGCTGGCGAATACGGATCGGCCGAGGACGCGCAGTTGCTCATTGCCCTGTACCCGTCGCTCGACCAGGACCGGCTGCAGGAGGCCGCGCTCAATGGAATCGCCGGCATCGGGAGCGTCGCAGCGCGAGACTTCCTCATGAAGGTGGTGAAGGACGAGCAGCACGCCCCGCGCCCGCGGCGCAAGGCGGCGTCGCTCCTGGACCGCGCGGGCGTACCGGTACGCGACGTGATCGGGGCCTACGACGGCGTCTCGGACGGCGACGTGCGCGTGCAGCTCGTCGAGTATCTCGCCCGCGTGGGAACGCGCGAGGCAACCGCGAAGCTGGTGGCGATCGCCAAGCAGGACACACAACCGGCTGCCCGCCGGCGCGCCATCAATGCGCTCGGCAAGAGCGACGACGCATCGGTGCGCGACGCGCTGCGCGGGATCGTGGGGGAGTCGCGGTAGGGATCTGCACGAAGCGGGGAGAGGGGGGCGCGACGAGCGACCGTCGCCCCTCCCCGCGATTGGCGGGTGGGTAGCACGGCGTCATCTTGAACACATGACTCCAGTCACCCTCCCCACCCCGCTCGTCTCGACCGCATGGCTGGCCGAGCACCTCGGCCACCCCGGGCTCGTCGTCGTCGACGCGAGCAGCTACCTCGCCTCGCACCAACGCGACGCGCGCGCCGAGTACGCCAGGGGACACATTCCCGGCGCCGTCTTCGCCGACATGGAGGCGATCCACGACGAGTCGTCGCCGCTCCCGCACACTTTTCCGTCGGCCGAGCATTTCAGCGCGAGCGCCGGTGCGCTCGGCATTGGCAACGACACGGCCGTGGTGGTCTACGATGCCTCGGGGCAGAACTTCAGCGCGCCGCGCCTCTGGTTCATGCTGCGCGCCTTTGGGCATGACCGCGTGGCGGTGTTGGATGGCGGGTTGCGACGCTGGGTGATGGACGGGCGCCCGCTCGAGGAGGGAGTGAACACCGCGTCGGCGTTACGCTTCGACGCGCGACTCGACGAGCGGCGGGTGCTCGATGCCGCGGCGGTGATGGCGCTCATTGGCAAGGACGGGACGCAGATGGCCGATGCCCGCTCCGCCGGTCGCTTTGCGGCCGAAGAGCCGGAGCCGCGCCCGGGAGTGCGCGGTGGACATATCCCCGGGAGCCGCAACGTGCACTACGCGCGCCTGGTGCATGAGGACGGGACGCTCCGCTCCGAAGCAGAGCTGCGGTCGATCATGGCCGACGCCGGAATCGATCCGTCGCGTCCAGTGGTGACGAGTTGCGGATCGGGGCTCACGGCGTGCGCGATCGTCCTCGCGCTCGATGTACTCGGCGCCCCTGCAGCGTCGGTCTACGACGGCAGCTGGACGGAGTGGGGCGGACGGAGCGACACCCCGGTGGAGACCGGTCCCGCGCGTTAGGCTCGGCGCCGTTCGTTTCCCGCTCCCCGCGCGGTGTACCGCGTCCTATCCTTCCCGTCATGGTCACGCCTCTCTCCGTTCGACTTCGCACCGAAACCACCGAGTTGCACCGGCTCGCCGAGCGCTCGGGGATCATGCACGGCTTGTTGCGCGGACAGCTCGACCGCGGCGAGTACGTCGCGCTCCTGCGCGCGCTGCACGCGGTGTACGCGGCGCTCGAGCGGCGCCTGCATGCGTGGCCGGCGGGTTCGCAGCTGCAACGCTTCACCGATCCGGCGCTCGACCGCACGGCGGCGATCGAGGAAGATCTCGTCGCGCTGCACGGTGCGCTGTGGGAGCGCGAGGTGCCGCTGCACGCTGCGGGCGCAGCGTACGCCGATCGCATCGAGGCGGCGAGCGACCCGGAGCTCGTCGCGCACGCCTACGTGCGCTACATGGGGGACTTGTCCGGCGGCCAGTCGCTGGGGCGCGTGATCGCCCGTGCGCTCGCCCTACCCGACGACGACGGTGTCGCGTTCTATCGCTTCGCCGGCATTCCCGATGTTGACGGCTTCAAGGCACGCTTTCGCGCGTCGCTCGACGCATGGTCGATCGATGCAGCGACGGCCGACGACGTGGTACGCGAGGCGCAGGAGGCGTTTCGCCTGAACGTCAGGGTGTTCGAGGATGCTGGGACGCAAAGCGCACCATCTGCTGCGCCACCTCCGCCGCCCGCCGCGTGAGCGACTCGATGCTCTTGAGCGTCCCGGGCTGAATCGCCTCGGCGGCGGTTCCGCTCACGCTCATCACCGCGGTGCGCGCGTTGGCGAGGACCGCCGACATCATGTTGTCGAACTCGACGACGCCTGAGAGTCCGCCCAGCCGATTTTCCGCGGGTCCGGTCTCGAGCGCTTCGCTCAGTCGAGCGCGCGCGTCCTCGGCGGCGCGGCGTGCGCTCAGGTCGGTGAAGATGAGGATCGTACCGAGCACGCCACCGTCGGTGCTGGGCACCGCGTCGGCGCGCACCGCCACCGAAAGCGGCTGGCCGTTCACCATCAGCGTGAGTTCTCCCATCCACGGCTGCATCTCGCGGCGCAGCCGGCGCACTGTGTCGAGGAAGGCGTTGGGGTGGGCGAAGTGCGACGAGAGCGCCTCGAGCGAGGTGACCTCGGTCGCCCCAAGGCCGAGCATGCGGCGGAGCGGGAGGTTGAGGAGAAGGACCTGGTCGCGCTCGTTGAGGATGACCATCGGCTCGCCCGAACGCTCGACCATCCGGCTCACCGAGGCGAGCTGCCGTGCGACGATGAGGACGCGAATCCCCTGCACCTGCTGGATCGTGTCGTAGATCGACGCCTGCAGGAGCTGGGCGAGGGCGAGTTCCTGTTCCGTCCACTCACGCGCCGTGTTGCGCACCTGTTCGGTCCACACGGCGAACGAGCGGCGCGGGGAGAGATGGTTGGGATCCGTGAGATCCATCGGCTTGTTGGGATTTCCCGCCCAACGCACCGTTTGCAGCTGCTCACGCCGGAACCAGAGAACGTAGTCGAGCCGAGTGGGCGCGACGCGAAGGGCGAGGACGCCGCTCGCGACGCCGGCCAGGTGCGCGAAGGTCGGCTCGCGCTTGGCGAGTGCCGCAGAGTGGAAGAGCGGCCCCGATGACTCCTCGGCGATCCACGCCGACATGCGGCTCAGGTCTTCGGTGCCGGGAACGTTGCCGATGGTGAGGACCTGTCCCTCGTAGAGCAGCGCGCCGCCGGTCGCGTTGAACGTCGGCATGAGCGAGCGCAGGACGCCAAAGAGCGCCTGATGCCAGTCGCCCGAGACCGACGCCGTCTCGACCATCTGCTTCTCGACGCGCGGCACCATGAGGATCGAGTGCGCCACCGCGGTGGCTTCGAGCGCGGCGAGTCGCGTGGAGAAGACGTCGGACAGGAGCTCGCACGCGGCACGCAGCTGGTAGGGGAGCCGCCGCGCCGAATAGTGGTGGCACGACACGAGTCCCCAGAGTCGCCCGTCCTTCATGAGCGATGCGACCAGCGTCCCCGTGACCCCCATGTTGCAGAGATACTCGATGTGGATCGGGGAAAGGCTCCGCAGCACCGACATGGACATGTCCAGGTCCGTGCCCGTAGAGGGCGACAGGCGCGGGAGGACCGGGACCGGGGCGTATCGCGTGTCGGCGAGGACGCGCACCCGGTTGCGGAGGTAGAGGTCGCGCGCGCGCTGCGGGATGTCGCTCGACGGATAGTGGAGCCCGAGGTACGGCTCGAGGTGATGCTCGCGCGCCTCGGCGACCACCTCGCCATGCCCGTCGGGGTCGAAGCGGTAGACCATCACCCGGTCGTAACCGATCAGCGACTTGATCTCGACCGCCATGGTCTGGCAGAGCACGTCGATCGACGACGAACTCGCAATCTCGGCGATGATCCCCTGCAGCCGCTTGGGGAGCGCATCGATGTCATGCTCAGTGAGGAGGTCGCCGACCGACTCCAGCTCCAGCACGAGCCCCTGCAGGGGGACGCAGTGCAGCATCCCCTCCACGTGATGCACGCGCCCCTGCGGATCGATGAGGCGGCTGCGGAGCGGAACGGCGCGCTCCAGGCCATCTGGGTTGATCATCGGACGGACCGCGTCGGCCAGTGACGCGCTCAGCTCGTCGAGCGGCATGCCGATGAGCGACTCGAGCGTGCCGCCGAGGAGCTCGGGGACGTTGGCGCTGATCTGGCGCACCTGGAGCGTACGCTCGTCGAGGACCAGCAGCACCCCGTGCGGCTGGATCGACCCCGCGAGGTGAATAAGCTCACGCTCGCAGTTGGTGAGATCCGCCGTGCCGAACGGTGGGTGACTTGCTAGGTGGTCGCTCATGTCTTGCGTCTCGCTCGCGAGAGAAGCGGTGACAGGGACCGATGCGAGAGACGGAAGAACGGGACACGCGGGAGCGAGTCGCCATCTCCTGCACGGACGGTACGGCGGGAGCGCCGAGACGGAGGATTGGTGCGTCGGTGACGGGGCGAGAAGCTAACCCTCGTACCGGGACGGGCTAGGGGAATGGGGTCTGCAAACCAGATTCGCCCGCCCCTGTCGAGGCGCGAATCGTACGCGCGCACGAATGCAGGCAGGAATGGAGGTACGCACTCGGGCACGAACGCAGACACGAACGCAGGCACGAACGCAGGCACGGACTCACGCACGAGCGTCCCCGCGAGTGCGCCCGGGCATGTTCGCCCGCGGGGACGATGGCGAGTGCAGCGACGCGCGCTGCGGCTTGCTGAAGGAGGAGCAACGTGCGAGGAGTCGGGGTGCTCCTGTTCAGCCGGCGCGGCGCGCGAGGACGCGGGCGACGTCGTCGAGCGAGACGCCAATGGCAGCGAGCGCGACGAGGGTGTGGTAGATCAGGTCCCCCGCTTCTTCCGCCGCGCGCGGGCGATCGGCGTCGGCACAGGCGACGGCGAGTTCGGCGGATTCTTCGCCGAGCTTCTTGAGGCGGAGGTTTCGGTCGGTCAGGAGGCGCTGGGTGTAGCTCGGCTTGGCGCCGTCGGGGAGGGGGAGGGTGGCGGCGCGCTGGGCGATGGTGGCGGCGAGCGACGAGAGGACGGCGTCGGGCGCGGAAACGGTGGGGGTGGGAATGGAATGGTGATGGTCGGCGGGCGAAGTGGAGGGAGATTGTTGTTGGGGGGGGGCCCCCGCGCCCCCCTCCCTCTCCTCACCCACCCGATCGAAACACGTCACCGCCCCGGTGTGGCACGCCGGTCCGGCCGGATGCACGAGCGCCAGCACCGCGTCGCCGTCGCAATCCGCGAACAGCGCCACCACGCGCTGCACGTTCCTGCTCGTCGCCCCCTTGTGCCACAATCCGCGCGACCGCGAGTGATAGTGCATCTCCCCCGTCGCGAGCGTGCGCTCCAGCGCCTCCCGGTCGGCGCGCGCGACCATCAGCACCGCCCGCGTCGTCGCATCCTGGCAGACGACGGTGACGAAGCCGCCCCCCTTCGCAAAGTCGAGCGTGTCGAGATTCAGCATGAGGCGATCCGATGTGGTGCACGCAGGTGTGCGACGCGCACGCGTGCTGGGAGAACGGGAGGAACGAACGCGTGAGGAACGAGCACGTGAGCAGCGAGCACGTGAGCAGCGAGCACGCGGTGTGCGGCCAGGCGAGGTGCGATGAGGCAAACGGTCATCGGGGCGTCAGGACAGTCAGCAACCAACTAACGTTCCGGAACGCCCAGCGCGTCGCGCAGCGGCTTGGAGAGCAGCGCGTTGCTGGCCACGCCGTCTCCGCCGTCCATCGACCCGCTTCCGCGCCAGTCGGTGTACACGCCCCCCGCCTCGCGAATGATCGGGATGAGCGACGCGGCATCCCAGGGACTCAGGCGATCGTCGACCATCAGCTCGGCGCGCCCGGTCGCTACCTGCACATAGCCATAGCAGTCCCCCCACGTGCGCGCCACCGCCACCTGGCCGCCTAACGCGTGCCATCGCGGCGCGCGCCCCGGGTTGTAGGGAAAGCGCGCGTCGGTGGTGAGGATCGTCGCGTCGGCGAGCGACGCAACCTCCGACACATGACACTGCGCCCCGTTCCACCAGCTCCCGCATCCGATCGCCGCCGACACCAGGTCCCCTACAGCGGGACAGTAGATGGCGCCGGCGATCACCAGGTCGTCCTGCGCCACGGCGATCATCGATCCCCACAGCGGGACGCCGCGCACGAACGTCTTCGTCCCATCGATCGGGTCGATGAGCCAGCGCCGCTGCCGAGCGTCTCCCGAGAAGCCGTACTCCTCGCCAAGCACCGCGTCGCCGGGAAAGCGCGCCGCGATCCACTCGCGCGCCTCGTGCTCCGCCGTCTTGTCGGCGATGGTCACCGGGCTTCCGTCCCCCTTGGTCTCCACGTCGACGCTCGTGCGGAAGAAGCGCAGCGCGACGTCTCCGGTCAGTCGGGCAACCTCGGTGACTGCCTCGAGCAGGAGCGCTGGCGTCGTCATGCGACAGGCTCCTCGGCGCTCTGCTGCGCATCGTTTGCCCACCGCCCCGCACGCACGGGTATCCCTGCGCTCGACATCGCCCCCTTGAGCGCGGCCACCGTCGTGACGCGATCGTGCACGATCCCCGCCACCAGCGCCGCGTCGGCGCCGCCATCGGTGAACGCATCGACCACGTGCGCGGCGCTCCCCGCCCCGCCAGATGCAATCACCGGCACGCGGACCGCATCGCTGATCGCGCGCGTGAGCTCGAGGTCGTATCCGCCACGCACCCCGTCGCGGTCGATGCTCGTGAGGAGGATCTCGCCTGCACCGAGTCTCGCGCACTCCCGCGCCCAGGAGATCGCCTCGAGATCGGTCGGCACCTTTCCCCCCTTCACGAAGACGCGATACGTCCCGTCGATCTTGGCCGCATCGATGCTCGCGACGACGCACTGCGCGCCGAACCGATGCGACGCCTCGGCGAGCACCTGCGGGCGTTCGACCGCCGACGTGTTGAGGCTCACCTTGTCGGCACCGGCGCGCAGCGCCAGCGCGACGTCGTCCGCCGAGCGAATGCCGCCACCGATGGTGAGCGGGATGAACAGGTGCTCTGCCGTGCGTCGCACGAGGTCGAGCAGGGTCGCTCGCGCCTCGGCGCTCGCCGAGATGTCGAGGTAGACGATCTCGTCGGCCCCTTCCTGCTCGTAGCGCTTCGCGAGTTCGACGGGATCTCCAACGTCGCGCAGCGACTCGAAGTTGACTCCCTTCACCACGCGCCCCCCCTTCACGTCGAGACAAACGATCAGCCGGCGGGTGAGCATCTCAGCGCTTCCCCTTGTCGGGATTGTCCTGCGTCTGGGAGTCGGTCTGCTTCACCGCGACGCTCCCCTTGGTGGAGAAGACGGCGCCGCTGTCGACCATCGCGTCGCGGATCGCCAACCCCAGCGCCTTGAACGCGGACTCGACGATGTGATGACGGTCGGTGCCGCGCAGCACCATCAGGTGCAGCGTGCTCCCCGAGTGCTCGGCGAACGAGCGCATGAAGTGATCGTAGAGGGTGCTGGGGATCGGCCCCTCGTAGTAGTACCGCCCCCCGACATCGATGGCGCATTCGACCAGCGCTTCGTCCATCGGGATCATGCGATGGCCATAGCGTGCGGCGGTCGCCGGAATCGCCCCCTTGAGCGCGGCACCGAGCGCGATGCCCACATCCTCGATGAGGTGGTGCCGCAGGTCGCCGCGCGCGTGCAACGTCAGCCCGACGCCGGCGTAGCGCGCCCAGGTGAGGAGCATGTGGTCGAGGAACGGGATCGACGTGTCGACCGTGATCTCCCCTCCCTCGCGCAGCACGGTCACCCGGATCTGGGTCTCGCGCGTTTCGCGTTCGATGGTGCTCATCCCTGCCTCGTTAGGTACCGAATGATGTGGGCGCGCGGCGCGATCGACGGTGGAGTCGCCGCTGCGATGGTGCGCGCGCGACTCATGCCGCGAACTCGTCGACGATGGCGCGCGGGTCGATCGCGCCGGTGTAGAGTGCCATCCCGATCACCGCGCCGGCCACGCCGCGATCCTGCAGCGCGTGGAGGTCGCCCACGCTCCCCACGCCGCCAGCTGCAAACACCGGGAAGTCGGCCGCCTCGACCACGTCTTCCATGAGCGGGAGGTCGGTCCCTTGCAGCTGCCCTTCACGGTGCACGGCAGTCACCAGGAGCGCTGCCAGCGGGAGCGCGTTCAGCTCCTCCACGACGTCGAGGATGTTGCGGGGGAGCGTCTGCTGCCACCCGCGCGTCGTCACGCGGCGCTCACGCACGTCGGCGGCGACGATGAGCTCTCCCGGATTGTCGTTCGCCAGTTCGGCGAGCCAGTCCATATCCTCGAGCGCGCGCGTCCCGACGATCGCGTAGCGCGCGCCATCGTCGAGCATGTCGCGCACCGCGTCGTCCGTGCGCAGCCCGCCCCCCACCTGCACCTCGGCCAACTGCTCGCGGAGCACATCGCGCACGATGTCGCGATTGCTCCCGCGGCCGAGTGCCGCGTCGAGGTCGACGACGTGCAGCCGGCGGAAGCCGTGCCGCGCCCACTCGCGCGCCACCGCCAGCGGATCCTCGAGGCGCACACGCTCCTGCGCATACTCGCCTCCGACCAATTGCACGCAGGCGCCGTCGCGGAGGTCGAGTGCCGGGATCGCGATCATGTCAGCATCTCCCGCAGGAAGGCATGCACAAAGGCGACCCCCGCGCTGGACGACTTCTCCGGATGAAACTGTGCCCCCACCGTGCGCCCGCGCCTGACGGTCGCCGCGAAGCGGTCCCCCTCATGCGTGCTCCACGATGTCACGTGCGACTTCTTTTCGGGGCGACAGATGTACGAGTTCGCGTAATACGCGGTGGTGAGACCAGACTCTTCGAGCAGTGGGTCGCTCGCCATCTCCAATGCGTTCCACCCGATCTGCGGGAGGCGCTCGGCGTTGATCTTGTTGACCCACCCGGGGATGACACCGAGCCCCGCCCCCGGCCCCTCGTCGCTCCCGTCGAACAGGAGCTGCATGCCGAGGCAGATGCCGAGGCAGGGGAGCCCGCCCGCCAGCGCCTCCTGCATCGCCGTTCGCCCTGGCGCCAAACGCTCGGCAGCAGGCGTGAAGGCGCCGACACCAGGGAGGAGGAGCACATCGGTGTCCACCGCGCGCAGCGGGTCGCTCTCGATCACCGGCTCCGTCCCGAACGACGCCACCGCCTTGGCCAGCGAGTGCAGGTTCCCGGCACCGTAGTCGAAGAT
>CAZWVG010000215.1:0-10035 GCA_964637355.1 uncultured Gemmatimonadaceae bacterium | reverse complement strand
ATGTGGTCGTGGATCCCGACGATCCCCGGAATGACCGAGTGCCCGGTGAGGTCGAGCACCTGCGCGCCCGCAGGGACCGTGACCGAACCCGCCGAGCCGACGGCGCTGATGCGGTCGCCGGTGATGACGACGGTCTGGTCGTCGCGCGCGGGAGCGCCCGTGCCGTCGATCACCCGCACGTGGGTGAGCGCCACCACGGGGGCGTCGACCGCGACGAACTGCTTCACCGCGGGCGACGTCGCCCTTGGCGCAGCCGACTGCGCGCCTAACGAACCGGCAACCAGGAACGCGGCCGATGCCGCCACATGTCGAGCAATGCGTCGCATAACGAGTGTCGAGAAGAGGGGGGACTTCGGTTATTGCACGTCGAAGACGGTCATCATCCCCGAGCCCAGGTGCTCGGCGATGTGGCAATGGATCATCCAGCGCCCGGGGTTGGACATCTCCACCAGGAGTTCGACCGTCTCCCCGACCGGGATCACGGCGGTGTCCTTCCACGCCATGTTGTCGCTCGGGACGCCGTTGCGCGAGAGGATGACGAAGCGCTGCCCGTGGATGTGGATCGGGTGCGCCATGGCGTGCGCCGAGAGCGGGTCGTTGAAGAGCTGCATCCGCACGAGGTCGCCGCGCTTGAAGCGCCAGTGTACCTGCATGTTCTCGTCGCCGGACACCGGATCGCGCAAGATCCACGTCGCCTGACCGCTCGTCACCGACCAGTTGGCCATCGGCATCCCGTCGTTCCAGTCGGCGGCGATCGGCGTTCCCCAAAGCATCGTGCTGACCGCGGTGGGGATCTGATCCAGTCGGACGGCGAGGGTGAGCGCGTGCGTCGCCGGTCGTGCCGCTTCGCGCCGAAGCGTCGCAAACTTGGTGGTGACTTCGGCGTTCGTCCGGAGCTTGGCGTGCGCGTCTCCGAGGTCGGGCGAGATGGGAGTGTCCGAGACCCTAACCATCCCCAACGTGTCGACCTGCGGGTAGAACCAGCCGGCCATGTGGTCGAGCGCCTGGATGCGGCTCACCAGCGGCACCTCGCCGGCCTTGTCGAATCGTACTTCCACGACGTACCGCTCCGCCGGCGCGATGACGGCGTTGGTCGCCCAGCTCTCGCGTTCGAAGCGCCCGACGTCGGTCCCGACGACCTTCAGCGGCAGCGAGTCAAACGAGAGATTGAAGAAGCGAGCGTTCGCCGCGTTGGTGAGATGGAAGCGCACCACCTCGCCTCGCCGCACGTCGAGCGTCCAGCGCCGAGCGCCGTTGACCAGGGTGACGTTGCCGTGTCGCCCCGAGAGTGCGTGGGTGGGCCCCTCGCGACCGTACGGGACGAGCCCCTGCTCGTCGAGCAGGAGGTCATCGAGCAGCAGCACCTCCTCGCGGTTCACCCGTCCCCAGTAGTCGCGCGCGTTAGGCGCGACGAGGATGTTGCCCGCCAGGCCGAGGTCCTGCTGCGTGTCCTCGCGGACATGCGGGTGATACCAGTAGATCCCGGCGTCGCGAAAGTGCACGCGATACAGAAAGTGCGCTCCGGGTCGCACCGCATCCTGCGTCACCCCGACCGCACCATCAGAACGGTTGTCCAGCCTGATCCCGTGCCAGTGCACGGCGCTCGGCTGGTCGATCGCGTTCGCGAAGTCGACGAGGATGGTCGCCCCCTCCTGCACCTCGAGCAGCGGTCCCGGCACCTGCCCGTTGTAGCCGTACATCACCAGCGTGTGGCCGTCGACGGTGCGGCGCACGAGCCCTGCCGTCAGGTGCAACGTGTCGCCATCGTGCAGCGCGAGCACCTCGCGATCGCGCGCCAACGGAATGGTCGACGGATCGACGCCGGCGGCCGGGAGCCAAGGCGCAACATCCGGACGCAACGCGTGCATCCCCGGCATCGGGCGCATCCAGTCGGGCATCGGCGGCATGCGCCAATCATCCGCAGCAGCACCAGCGCTCGCGCCATGCATCGCGTGCCCCGCCATCGCCTCTCCACCGCTCGCGCCCTGCGACGCACCATCGTCGCGCACTCCCCCCGGCGACGACGGCTGCGTGAGATCCCGATGCGCCAGCAAACGCACTCCCGGCGAAGTCCCCCGAAGCACCAACCGCCCCTCGCGCCGCCCGACCCGCGCCGAACGCTCCGCACTCACCAGGATCCGGTACTGCTCCAACGTCACCTCGCCCAGCTCGGTCACCCCGTTCCGCACCTCACCAACCCGAACGACGGTGTCCATCGAAAGCGGAGTCACCCAGGCCACATACGCCGAGTAGTCGCCGAGCGACTTCGGATCGGGGAGTCCGGCGATCTTCGCCGACAGCAGCCGGCGCGGACGTCCGTCCCGCGTCACGGAAACGCCGAACGGCGTCGGCACTGGTCGCAGCAGAAGCGTCCCCGATGCACGCGAAAGATCAGGCGTCGGGATCAGCGACGCGCAATTCAGCTCTACCGCCGCACGCCGCGCGTCCGCCGACCCGCACTCCTCCTGCTGCTCCGCCGCTGGTCGCAAGAACGACGCGCCCCCCGCCAAAAGCGGGACGGCGAACAGTGCGCCGAAAACCGTGGTCCGAGAGAAACGCATCGGGCGGAAACTACGCTCACGCGTCGAATCGCCGCGACATCATGCAACGCAATGATGACGAACTCGGCGCCCACCCGAATCCTCGCGATGCGTCCTTGTGGACTTCGCGCGTCAGCATCGGTACGCCCGCCACCCCACTCGGCGCACTCAACGCCGCGCCCCCCCAAGACCCTGGTAGATCCCCTAGTTGACCTCCACCTCCCCCTACACGAGTCTCCAGATCCGTCGCCCCCCGCGCCGAACACACCGCCGATGCTACGCATGCTTGGTCTTGAGTCCCGCCCCAACCTCCGCCTCGTCCTGGCAGCGCCCCTCCTCCTCTGCGCACCGCTCGCTGTCGTGCGCGCGCAGGAGAACCTCCCACCGCGAAAATGCGAATCGACGTCCCTCCCCGACCACCTTCCGGCGGCGGACGCGATCATCGATTCGGCCCTCATCAGCGTCGTGTTGTCGCAGGCTCTCGATGGAAACGCCGACGGACTCCTCGTCAGCCTGCGCTACCTCGAGGGCGCCAGCACCCCCGCGATGACGCTTCTCGCCAACGACTCGGTCTCCGCCGACTCGGCCCAACGCGTCCTCGACGTCCTCCGGCCACATCTCAAGCCGATCACGCTGGACCAGCGCAGCTGGGGAGTCCGCCTCCGGGTGCGCGGAGGGGAGCGTCCGTCGGTGCAACTGGAGCGCTCGTTGTATTGCCCCCCTGTTGCGGTCGAGCGCGTGGAGCGCGGGTACATCACCAAGCGAGTGGTTGTCGGGTCGTCGGGCGCGCTCCCGCCCCGATCCGCGCAAGCGTCGCGTCCGCAGACGGTCGACGCGGAGGTCAAGATCTCGGCGGATGGCACCGTGACCGAGGTGAACATGCGGCGAGGCTCGGGGATCACGGAGCTCGACGACGAGCTCCTCGGCCACATGCGGCAACGGATCTACCGCCCCGCCCTCCTCGACGGCGTGCCGATCCCGAGCTGGGAGCGCTCGAACGGGACGCGGATGCGCATGTAGGGAGGAGCGGACGCTCGGGGGCGCGAGCGCCCCCGGGCGCGGGAATTGAGGAAGAGCGGAGAGTTCGAGGGGCAATCGGCTCGGGAATGTCGAATTGTGCAGGTCTGGTTCGACTAATGGATAGGACGCGCATTTCGGCCTCCCGACCGATGAGTTTTCCCTCGCGGTCAGGTCTACCTAGACAGGCCCCGCTTCGAGCGCCACCGTTTTCGCGATCCTCGCGACGCCCCTCAGCCGTCGAGTGACTGCCATGCTCCCCGCCGACCTCCGCTTCGCCCTCCGCTCCCTCGCGCGTTCCCGCGGTTTCGCGCTCACGGTCATCCTGACGCTCGCCCTCGGGATCGGCGCCAACACCGCGATCTTCAGCGTCGTGCGCGGAGTGCTCCTGCGCCCCCTCCCGCACCGCGACGGCGACAAGCTCGTCTACCTGCGCCAGTCCATCGACGGCCCCGGCGGCGACAACATCGCCTTCTCGGTCCCCGAGATCGTCGACATCCGCGACCACGCCAAGTCGTTCTCGGGGATCGCCGAGTACTCGCCGGTCACGCTGACGCTCCAGGGGGAGCAGGACGCGGTGCGGATGCAGATCGGGCTCGTCACCGGCAACTACTTCTCGGTGATGGGACTCTCGCCGATCCTCGGGCGCGCGCTCAACGACGGCGACGACGGCACGGGGGTCCCGCCGGTGATGGTCCTGACGCGCGACTACTGGATGCGCCGCTTCGGTGGCGACAGCGCGATCATCGGGAAGACGGTGCGCATCGACGGGAAGGCGACCGAGATCGTCGGTGTCCTGCAGGATGCCCCCAACTTCCCGCAGCGCAACGACGCGCTCATGAACATGGTGATCAGCGAGCACCACACGAGCGCGCTGATGCAGAACGGGCGCACGCATCGCATGACCGACATGATCGGGCGACTTGGCCCGGGCGTCACGCTCGAGCAGGCGCGGACCGAAGTCGCGACGATCCGCAAGCGGGTGCAGGCGGAGTTCCCCGAGTCGTACGACCCGGGCTCCAACTTCCGCGTGACGGTGACGCCCTTCGTCGAGGTGCTGGGCGAGAAAGCGCGCTTCACCCTCTGGCTCCTCATGGGGGCCGCGGCCTTCGTGATGATCATCTCGGCGGCCAACGTCGCCAACCTCTCGCTCATGCGCGGGATCCGGCGCGAGCACGAGCTGGTGGTGCGCGCGGCGTTGGGCGCGGGGACGCGCCGCCTGCGGAAGCTCCTCCTGGTCGAGAACCTGGTGCTGACGCTCGCGGGCGCGGCGCTGGGGCTGGTGCTGGCGTTAGGCGGAGTGCGCCTCCTCAAGACCTTCGCCGAACGCTACTCGCCGCGCGCCGGCGAGATCCGCATCGACGGGATGGTCCTCGGCTTCACGCTCCTCCTGAGCTTCCTCGTCGCGGTGATCATCTCCTTCGCCCCGACGCTCGCCGAGGAGGGGAAGCTGGGGACGTTGATCTCGTCGGGGATCAACCGGATGAGCGGGGGGCTCAAGCGGCAGCGACTGCAGCGCGGCCTCGTGGTGGCGCAGATCGCCGTCTCGGTCATCCTGCTCACCGGCGCCGGGCTCCTGACGCGTACGATGTTGCAGCTGTCGGAAGTGCGGAGCGGGCTCACCAGCGAGGAAGTGCTCACGATGGAAGTCCCGCTCACCGGCGGCGGGCGGAGCGACGCCGACACACGGGCGCTCTACACGCGGATGCAGGACCAGCTGCGCGGGATCCCCGGCGTCAGCGACGTGGGACTCGGCTCGACGATTCCGCTCCGCGCCGCCGATGTCCTCCTCGACATCAAGGCCGACGGACGCCCGCTCGCCGCCGGCGAGGCGCAGCCGCGCGCCGAGTTCAGGACGGCGAACGTCGACTACTTCAGGGCTGCTGGTATTCCCCTCAAGTCGGGGCGCGAGTTCACTTCGACCGACCGCGATTCCTCGCAGAAGGTGGTGATCGTCAACGAGACGCTCGCCAAGCAACTCTTCCCCGATCGCGACCCCGTTGGGCAGCGCCTGGCCTGGACCGGTGAGGTGCTGCAGTTCATTGGGGTGAGCGGCGACTGGCGCACGATCGTCGGCGTCGTCGGCGACACCAAGGACGGCGGGCTCGACGCGGAGCCGAGGGGTGTGGTGTTCATGCCGTTCACGCAGGAAGCCGTTTGGTTCGGCGGGCTGGTAATCCGCGCGAATGCGAATGCCGCGAACCTCGCCGGTGCCGCGACCAAGGTCGTGCGCGAGATCACCCCATCGGACCCGATCGAGAACGTCCTCACGGTGGCGCAGATCCGCGACCAGAGCGTCGCGCCGCGCCGCCTCAACGCCGTGCTGGTTTCCTCGTTTGGGGCGCTTGCCGTGCTGATCGCCGCGGTCGGCATCGCCGGCGTGCTCGCCTTCTCGGTGAGCGCCCGCACCAACGAGATCGGCATTCGCATGAGCCTCGGCGCCGACTCCGGGCGGGTGCAGCGGATGATCCTCGGTGAGGGGGGGATCCTGCTCATGGCCGGGCTCATCATCGGGATCGCCGGCGCGCTCCTCGTCTCGCGGGTGATGCGCGGCCTCCTGTTCGGCGTCCCGCCGTACGATCCGATCACGCTCGTGATTGTAGGTGTGCTGATGGCCGCGATCGGGATTGCGGCCTGCTGGCTCCCGGCGCTCCGCGCGTCTCGGATCGAGCCTACACTGGCGATGCGTGGGAATTGACGAATTCTGCACCAACCGCGTACAGGGAGGGGTCGAATGTCGGCGATTGGACAGAGTGTTGCTACGGGGGGCGGTGCCGCGCTGTTTGGGATCATCTTTGACACGATTTCGCTGCGGCGAGGTTGGACGCAGCGTCGCAATTGGATCGCGACGATCGTGGTCCCGATCTTGATCGATGTGATGACGTATCGTTCTTTGGCGCACTGACGCGTGGCCCCTCGTCTCGCCCTCGTCTTCCGCGCCCTCCTCGCCGCCCTCTTCACGTCGACCTGCATGGCGCTCTGGATAGCGATCGGCCGACGTGCGGATTTCCTCGCCGCCTTTCCAGGCGCCGAGCGACCGGCGGTGTACTACGCGTTTCTCGCGGTGGCGGTCGTTGGACTCATCGCCCTGACAGGGCTCTGGCGCTGGCGACCCTGGGCCATCGCGCTCTACGGCATCTCGGGCGGCGTCGCCGTCGCACTCGACATCATCGCGCGGGCACCGCTTGCCCACCGGCTGACGGTCGCCACGATGGCGGTGCTCGTGCTCCTGCTGGCGTACGCCAACCGGCGCCACTTCGTACAAACGACGATGCGCGCCGCCTGAGCGACGCGCATCACGTGCCATCTGCCAACCGCTAGTCTCCGTTGACCGCGGCTAGTCGCCTCGGATCGCCAGCACCGGATTGATCCGCGTCACCCGCCGGGCCGGAATCCAGGCGGCCACGATGGCCACCAACAGCAACACCACCGGCGCCACGAGGAACGCCAGCGGGTCGGTCGCGTTGACGCCGTACAGCACTCCGCTGAGCACCTTCGCCGCCACCGCCGAGAGGACAAGTCCCACGACCGCGCCGATGCCGACCAGGCGCATCCCGCCCCCCATCATCAGCTTCACGACATGCGAGACGTTGGCCCCCATCGCCATGCGAATCCCAACCTCGCGAGAGCGGGTCGAGACGGCATAGCTTACCACGCCGAACAACCCGATCGACGCCAGCAGGAGCGCGATCGTCCCGAACGCCGAGATCACCCACGCGCCCAGCCGGTGCGGCAGCAGCGACTCGGCGAGGTGACGATCCATCGTCTTGGTGAACATCACGACCACGTCGGGGTCGAGCGTGCGCGCCGCCGAGACGAGCTGCGGGATGAGCGCATCGGGGTTGGACTGCGTGCGGGCGACGAGGGTCATCCCCGCCCCGGGGTTCTGGTTGAACGGGCGATAGACGAACGGGAGCGGATCCTCGCCTAACGTCTTGATCTTGGCATCGGCGGCGACCCCGACGACGGTCATCTCCTTCCCGCGCACGCGAATCGTGTTGCCGAGTCCACTCTGGCCGGGCCAGAACTTCTTCACGAAGGCGTCGCTGACGATCACGACCTGATCGCCGTCCTGCGTGTCCTGCGATGCGAACTGGCGCCCGGCGATGAGCTTGAGCGCAGCAGCGTCGAAGTACCCTTCGGAGACGCGGGCCCAGTCGATCGACCAGGCGTCGCGCTCAGGGGGTGGGTCGATGCCGGGGATCACGACATCGGTCGACTGGTTGTCGAGCGCGTTCAGCTGCAAGTCGTCGATCATCCCGACGGCCGTCACGCCGGGAACGGCGGCGATCTGGTTTCGGAGCTGCGTATAGAAGTTGAACATCTGCTCCGGCGTGCGGGTGCTGATCGGCTCCTGCAGCTGCACCATCGCCGCGGGGGCCGAGCCGAAGCCCGGATCGATCGCCAGGCGCGCCTTGAACGAGCGGAGGAAGAGCGCCGAGCCGACGAGGAGCACCAGCGAGACCGCGACCTGCAGTACGACGAGCGAGCCACGCAGTGAGACGTTGCCGCTGCGAGCGCCACCGACGCTTTCGTCCTTGATGATCTTGGCGATGTCGGGGCGTGTGGCCTGCAGCGCCGGTGCCAGCCCGAAGGCGATCCCCGCGAGCAGCGTCACGGTAATGCTGAAGGAGAGCACCAGCGGATCGAACGAGAGGTCGAGCTCGATCGGGATCGGGAGGGGGAGGTTCGCACTAACGAGCAAGCGCAGCAGCACGGCAGCGAGCGCGAGCCCGGCGCCGCCGCCGAGTACCGCCAGGAGCAACGTCTCGGTGAGGAACTGCCGCACGAGGCGTCCGCGCCCCGCGCCGATGGCGAGGCGCACCGCGACCTCACGGCGGCGATCGGCGGCCTGCGCGAGGAGGAAGGAGGCGAGGTTGGCGCAGGCGATCAGGAGGACCATCGCCACGACCGCCATCATCAGCGCCGCCGCCGGGACGATCACCCGGTCGATCATCGGGTTCACGATGACCTTGGTCGACGCGACCATGGGGAACGAGTTGTCGCTCTTCCACTGATCGGGGGCCTGCACGCGGAGTGTAGCCGCGATGCGTTCGAGCACGCTCTTCGCCTGGGCCATCGTCACCCCCGGTGCGAGTCGCCCGATCGCGAAGACGCTCTGATTGCTTCGCATCTGCAGCTCGTTGGCGCCGCCCCCGGGTTGCAGCTGCGAGACCATCATGCGCGAGGCGTAGAACGCCGGCGCGATGATGCGCATCGCCCCGCGGTACGCCTTGGGAGCGACGCCGACGATGGTGTATGGCTGCGCATTGAGGCGAATCGTCTTCCCCACGGCGGCCGGGTCGCCTGCATAACGACGCTTCCAATAGTCGTACGAGAGGACCACCACCGGGTGCGCACCAGGCGCGACATCGTCGGAGGGGAGGAGCCCGCGACCATAAGCGGGGCGGAGGCCGAGGAGCGAGAAGTAGTTCCCCGTCACCAGCTCGCCGGGGATCGCCTCGAACGTTCCCCCTTCGTCGACCTGCGACATCGTCAGGCGGAAGCCGGCGATCCCGCTGAAGGCGTCGCCGTGCTCGCGCTCGAGGTCACGCAGGTCGGGGAAGGCCATCGTCCCGTAGTCGAAGCCGTCCTGCGCCTTGTAGATGTCGACCAGCTCTCCCGGGCGCTCCAACGGCGCTTTGCGAAAGGCGATCGCATTCACGAGGGAAAAGATCGCGGTGTTCGCGCCGATGCCGATCGCGATCGACACGATGGCGATGAGGGTGAAGCCGGGGCGCTTGAGGAGGCGACGGACCGCGACGCGCAGGTCCTGCGTAAGCTGTTGCATGGACTGGACTCGGAGGGTGGCGACGGGCGACGGGCGTGCCTCGGCCTACGGGATCCTCGGCGAACGGGTTTCCAATCAGCCGAAGATGGTGGGGCCGGCACACGCCTTCACGGCATGCATCTCCGATGCAATACTCCGTGTCCTCCGTGTCCTCCGTGTCCTCCGTGTCTACAGCTCTTTCAGGCCACCCGTGCAACTCACCCTGGCTTGAGCACCTCGCCAGTCGCGCCAGTCTCACGGTCGTAGGTGACGATGTGCGCCCACTCGTCGGCATCGGAGCGCGCGACGACGGCGACCACCGGCTCGGTATCGCTGAGGTTGAAGACCTCGTGCGGGACCCCCGGCTCGATGAAGATGAGATCGCCCGCGCCGTTCTCGACCGACTTCTTGAGCAGGTCACCGTACTCGTGGCGCACGCGGCCGTGGAGGATGTAGAGCATCACCTCAAACCCCACGTGCACGTGCGCGAAGGCCACCGCCCCCGGCGGCACTGTGGCGATGTTCATCGACAGCTGCTTGGCGTTGGTGTTCTTCGAAGACAGGCCCGGCTGGTACTGGATCCCGTTCCAGGCGCGCACGGTTTCGCTGTTGCGGATGACAGAGATTCCTTCGTGGTGTTCGACGAATTGGGTGAGGTCGAGCATGGGAGGGGGGACGGGGGACGGGGGACGGGAGACGGGAGTTCGA
>CAZWVG010000214.1:0-10096 GCA_964637355.1 uncultured Gemmatimonadaceae bacterium | reverse complement strand
GCGGCAAGGTGACGGCGTCGCGCGACGACGTGGAGCGCTGCCCGTCGTGCTCGGGGACGGTGCGCCAGGACGAAGACGTCCTCGACACCTGGTTCTCGTCGGGGCTCTGGCCATTCTCCACGCTCGGCTGGCCCGACGACACGGCGGACCTCAAGTCGTTCTATCCGACGGACCTGCTGGTGACGGCGCCCGAGATTCTCTTCTTCTGGGTCGCACGCATGATCATGACGGGCTTCGCCTTCATGGGCGAGGCGCCGTTCCATACGGTGTACCTGCACGGCACCGTGCGCGACACCAACCACGTGAAGATGTCGAAGTCGCTGGGGAACGGGATCGATCCCCTCGACGTGGTCGCGCTCTACGGTGCCGACGCACTCCGCTACACGGTGGTTGCCGGGATGGGACTCGGCGCCGACACGATCCTCGACCCGAAGGATCTCGAGCGGTCGTTCGGCCCGGGGCGTAACTTCGTGACCAAGCTCTGGAACATCGGACGCTTCCTGCTCACGAACGTTGGGGACGATCCGGTGCTGGCGCTTTCCAACATTCCCCAGAACGACTTCACACGCGCCGATGCGTGGATCCTCGGGCGCCTCAATGCGGCGATCGAGGCCTGCAATGCCGCGTTGGGGCCGGCGCGCCCCACGGGGACGCAGTGGCGCGACGAGGAGCGCTTCGCCGGGCTCCGCCTCAACGAGTACACCGAGGCGGCGCGCAACTTCGTCTGGAACGAACTCGCCGACTGGTACCTCGAATCGGTGAAGGGGCGCCTGACCACGCCGGGAGAAGATCGGGACGTGGCGCGCGCCGTCCTGGTGCACACCTTCGACCAGGCGCTGCGGCTGCTCCACCCGATCGTCCCGTTCGTGACCGAAGCGCTCTGGCAGCGCCTCCCGATCCATGCCGAAGGGACGTTCATCACCACGGCGCAATGGCCGCAGGTGACCGAGTATCCGGGCGATCCCTCCTCCTTCGATCGCGTGGTGGAAGGAGTCGCGGCCATTCGTCAGCTGCGCGGCGAGTACGGCATCACCCCGGGAAAGCAGCTGTCGGGCTACGTGATCCCCTCGGCCGGCGCGCGGGCGATCTTCACCGAAGAGACGGGGATGATCGAGCGCCTCACGCGCTGTGCGCTCACGGTTGTCGACACGGCACCTGCCGGCGTGGCGGCACACCAGGTCCTCTCCGACGGTACAGAGATCGTGCTCCCACTGGCGGGGGCCATCGACCTCGAGAAGGAATGCTCCCGACTGAAGGGCGAACTGGAAGGACTGGAGAAGCAGCTCACGGGGCTGCGGGCACGGCTGCAGAACGAGAACTTCACGTCGCGCGCCAAGCCCGAAGTGGTGGAAGCCGAGCGTCGCAAGGAGCAGGAGTGGACCGTTCGACGCGAACAGCTGGCCGGAAAGGTCGCTTCGTTGTGCGGCTCGTGACGCTGATGTCGGATCGGAACGAAGCCTCGGTGTCGCGCGCCCGGGAGGCGTGGCGACGCCGATGGCGTCCGCTCGTTCGCCTGGCGATTGTCGCTGCGGCGTGGAGCTGCGCGTCGGCGAGCATGCCGCCGGGGGGCCCGGAGGATGACATTTCGCCGGGAATTGCGCGACTCCGCCCCGACACGAATGCCGTGAACGTACGAGCCGGCGGAAACGTCACCTTCGAATTCGACAAGGTGGTGAGCGAGCGTCCGCAGGGCGCGCCGGATCTCAACGGGCTCTTTCTGATCTCTCCGAGCTACGGCGTCACGCGCCTGTCGTGGCATCGCAATTCGATCTCCGTGCACCCGCCGGGAGGATTCCGGCCGGCGACTACCTACACCGTGCGGATGCTCCCCGGTCTCACCGACCTGCAGGGGAACGTCGACACGGTCGGCCGCACCCTCGTCTTCTCCACCGGACCGACGATCGCGACGGGGGCGATCCGAGGCATCGTCTTCGACTGGATCGCCGAGAAGGCCGCGCCTAACGCCGTAGTCGAGGCCTTCCCGGTCCCAACACCGCGCGACTCCGCGCGCTACATCACGATCGCCGATTCGGTGGGGCGATTCGACCTCGCGCACCTCCCAACCGGGCGATTTCTCCTGCGCGGCTCGATCGACCAGAACAAGAATCGCTTCCTCGATCCGCGCGAGATGTTCGACACGGTCACCGTGAACCTGACCGACTCCTCGCGGCGCGAGATCCTCGCCTACGTCCACGATACGGTCGGCGCGGGGATCCAGACGGTGACCGTCGCCGACTCGCTCACGCTGCGCGTCGTGATGGATCGCGCCCTCGACACCTCGTTCGTCGTCGACACCACCCACTTCTCGCTCAAGGCGCAGGATTCGTCGGTCGTGCGCATCGTGCAGGCGCTCTCGCGGCGCGACTACGAAAAGGAACGCGACGATGCCGCGCGTACCAAGGCGGTGGAGGATTCGCTTCGTCGCGCCAAGACTACCGACTCGTTGCGGGTGGCCGACTCGATCAAGGCCGCGGCGGCGCCTCCTCCTGCGGTGCAGGCTCCGGGACGGCGCGCTCCCCCGCCCCGCCGCGAGATCGAACGGCTGGCCAACGTCCTCGCCGGGCGCGACACGACCGAGAAGGAACCGCCCCCCAAGCCCAGCGTTCCGGCCCCAACGACGGACATCTATCTCCGGCTCGAGCATCCGCTCAAGCCACAGACCAGTTACCGTTTGCGCGCGATCGACATGCGCACGCTGCTCCGGCGCACGCGTTCGAGCGAACGGGTCATCACGACGCCCAAGGCACCGCCCGCCAAAGCGGACAGCGCGCGCACGCGGCGCGACTCGACTGCGCGGCGCGACACGGCGCGCACGCGCGATACCTCCGCGGTGCGAGACACGGGACGTCGTCTGGGGGCGAGCGAGACGCAATCGCCGGCGAGGGGCGATCGACGCTCGCTGGTGGCACTCCCCTGGTCGCCGATCGAGCGGCCCTCGGACGCGCCTTCCGTCGTTTCCGGCCGGCATCGTTAGGTCGTGGACGACACGCGCCGCGCCCTCCCAGCCGTCGGTACGCTCCTCGAGCGCCCAGCTGTGCGCGCGCTCGGGGAAGGAACGCCGCGCAGCGTGCTGACCGAGGCGGCGCGCGCCGCGGTGGCGTCGGTTCGCGATGGACATCGAGCACCGCCAACCGACGAGGCAGAGTGGGACGAACGCGTGGCCGATGCGCTCCGCCGGCTGCAACGTCCGTCGCTCCGCGCCGTGATCAATGCGACCGGCGTCGTGCTGCACACCAACCTCGGGCGCGCCCCACTCGCCCAGGTCGCGCTCGACGCAATCGCGCGCACCGCCGCCGGCGCCTCCAACCTCGAGTACGACGTCGCCGCCGGGCGTCGCGGCTCGCGATACGTGCACTGCGTGCAACTCCTCTGCGAGCTGACGGGCGCCGAAGACGCGATCGTGGTCAACAACTGCGCAGCGGCCCTCGTCCTCGCGCTCAACACCTTTGCCCGCGACCGCGAGGCGATCGTCTCGCGCGGAGAACTGGTGGAGATCGGCGGGAGCTTTCGCGTCCCCGACATCATGGCGCGGAGTGGGGCGACGCTCCGCGAGGTAGGGACGACCAACCGCACGCACCCCGACGACTATCGCGCCGCCCTCTCGCCAGAGACCGGGGCGCTGGTGAAGGTGCATCGCTCCAACTTCACGATCGAAGGCTTCGTGGCGGAGGCGTCGCTGCGCGACCTCGCGGCGATCGCCGGCGAAGCCGACGTCCCGCTTCTCTTCGACTTCGGGAGCGGGTTGATGATCGACCTCTCGCCCCACGGACTCGCCGGCGAGCGCGTCGCACGCGACGCGGTGCGCGAAGGAGCGACGCTCACGCTCATGAGTGGCGACAAGCTCCTGGGCGGGCCGCAGGCAGGAATCATCGTGGGGAGCGCCCAGGCGATCGACGCCTGCCGGCGCAACCCGCTCTGCCGTGCGCTGCGCGTCGACAAGCTCACCCTTGCCGCGCTCGAGGCGACGCTCGCGCTCTATCGCGAGCCGGAACGTGCGCTCCGAGAGATACCGGCGCTGGCCATGCTCACGGCGCCGGCTTCGCAGGTGCGCGCACGCGCCGAATCGTTAGGGGAACGGCTCGCGGCACGTGGCATCCCTGCCGAGGTGGTCGACAGCGAAGCGACCGTCGGCGGCGGCGCCTTCCCCTCGGCTCGCATTCCGTCGGCTGCAATCGCCCTCGCCGGCAATGCCGGTGCGCTCGACGCACAGCTGCGCGACGGCGACCTGCCGGTCGTCGGTCGCATCGAGCGCGACCGCCTCCTCCTGGACCTGCGATCCGTACCGCCGCATCTCGATGCATCGCTTGGCGACGCGCTGGCACGCGCGCTCGTACGCGTCGCTTCGCAGGGCGCCCCCGCATGAGCAAGACGGGAGCGATCCAGGCAACCAGGCGCGCGGCCTTCCTCGATCGCGACGGGACCATCATCCAGGACGCGCACTACCTCGCCGATCCCGACGGCGTGCGCCTCCTCCCCGACGTCGAGGCGCCGATCGCCGCACTCAACGCGAGCAACATCCTCGTCATCGTGATCACCAACCAGAGCGGGATCGCGCAGGGGCTGCTCACCGAGGCGCAGTACCAGGCGACGCGACATCGCATGGAAGCGCTCCTCAAGGAGCGCGGCGCGCGCATCGACGACACCGTGCACTGCCCGCACTACCCGAGCCTCACAGGGCTCTGCGATTGCCGCAAGCCGGCTACAGGAATGTTTCTGCGCGCGGCGAACCGGCACGGGATCGACCTCACGGCCTCGCTCTTCATCGGCGACAAGCGGCGCGACGTGGAGCCCGGTCTCGAACTCGGCGGCACGGGAGTGCTCGTTCCCTCCGAGGCCACGCCGATCGGCGACGTGCAGTGGGCGCGCGCGCATGCCGCGGTGCGTCACTCGCTCTCCGAAGCGGTAGAGTTCTGGCGCAGCTCGTTCGGGTGAACCGCGCGCACACTTACTCCCCGGGCAGCGTGCGGCTACAATCCGGCGTCATGCGCAAGCAGATCGCCGTGCTCGCCTCGGGGGGCGGGTCGAATCTCCAGTCCATCATCCAGCACTTCGCAGCCCTCGGCGCCGACCGCGCGGGGGACGTCGCGCTCGTGGCCAGCGACCGCGCCGACGCCGGGGCGCTGGAGCGTGGGCGCACGCACGGGATCGCCGTCGCAGCGATGGATCGTGAGACGCGCTCCGCTGGGATGCTGTCGCTTCTCACGCGCCACGCCGTCGACCTCGTCGTCCTCGCCGGCTACCTGCGATTCGTCCCCGCCGAGGTCACGCGCTCGTTTCGCGGGCGCATCATCAACATCCACCCGGCCCTGCTTCCGGCCTTTGGAGGTGCGGGGATGTACGGCCATCACGTGCACGAGGCAGTCATCGCCCGCGGCGCGCGGGTGAGCGGCGCGACCGTCCACTTCGTCGACGAGGAGTACGACCACGGCCCGATCATCGCGCAGTGGCCGGTCCCCGTCTTCCAGCACGACAGCGCCGCCTCGCTTGCCCAGCGCGTCCTCGCGGTGGAGCACGCACTCTACCCGCGCGTGGTGCAGCAACTCGCCGAAGGCGTCATCTCGTTAGGTGAGGACGGGCGCGTGCACGGCGCGCCGGCCCATCTCGCCCCCACCCACTTCTCCCTCCGCTCCGATCCCGGGAGCGCGGTGGAGGGGATCCGCGCCGTGCTGGGCTGAGACTCTGCCCGCCGCGCCACTTTCTCGTCATTTCTCCGTCTTGCTCATGCCTACAGCCCTGTTGTCCGTCTCCGACAAGTCCGGCCTCGTCGATTTCGCCAAGGAACTCGCCGCCATGGGGTGGGAGCTCCTCTCCACCGGCGGGACCGCCCGCACCATTCGCGAAGCAGGGCTCGCAGTGCGCGACGTTTCCGACGTGACGCGCTTCCCCGAGATGCTCGACGGACGGGTGAAGACGTTGCACCCGGCGGTGCACGGCGGGCTCCTGGCGCGCCGCGACCTCCCCGAGCACATGGCAGCGATCGCCGAACACGAGATCGCGCCCATCGACCTGGTGTGCGTGAACCTCTATCCGTTCCGCGAGACGGCGGCGCGAGCGAACGTGCACCCCGACGAGGTCATCGAGAACATCGATATCGGCGGGCCGTCGATGCTCCGCTCGGCGGCGAAGAACTTCGCGGCAGTCTGGGTCGTGAGCGATCCGGCCGACTACGCGCCGGTGCTGGAGGCGATCAAGGCCGGCGGCGACGACGCCACCCTGCGCCGTCGCCTCGCCGAGAAGGTCTATGCGCACACTGCCGCCTACGATGCGGCAATCACGAGTTGGTTCGCGCAGCAGCGCGGTGATCGTTTCCCCGAGACGCTCCCCGTCGCGCTCACGCGCAAGCAGACGTTGCGCTACGGCGAGAACCCGGGGCAGGAAGCGGCGTTCTATCTCGAGCGTCCCGGCGTTGGGCTCGCAGGGCTCGTGCAGAAGGGCGGGAAGGAACTCTCCTTCAACAACCTCCTCGACCTCGAAGGCGCACTCCTCGCCTCCGATCCGTTCGCCGAGCAGCCGTGCTGCGCGATCATCAAGCACACCACGCCGTGCGGGCTGGCCGTTGGCGAGAGCGCGCTCGAGGCGTACAAGAAGGCACTCGCCTGCGACCCGGTCTCGGCGTACGGGAGCGTGATTTCCTTCACCGTCCCGGTCGACGACGCAGCGGCCGAGGCGATCTCTTCGCTGTTTGTCGAATGCATCGTCGCGCCGTCGTTCAGCGAGGCGGCGGTGGAGATCCTCGGGCGCAAGAAGAACCTGCGTGTCCTCGAGGGGCGCGCGGCGTGGCAGGCGGGGGCGCTCGACTTCAAGCGCGTGCGCGGCGGCTTCCTCGTGCAGGACCGGCCGCCCTCGTCGTTAGGCGAGGGAGACTGGAAGGTCGTCACCCGCCGCGCCCCGACGGCGGCCGAACGCGCCGACCTCCTCTTCGCCTGGCGCGCCGTGAGCTCGGTCAAGTCCAACGCGATCGTCCTCGCGCGTGACGGCGCGACCATCGGGATCGGCGCCGGCCAGATGTCGCGCGTCGACGCCTCCTTCCTCGCCGTCCACAAGGCGCGCTCCCTGGGCCACGACCCGGCCAAGTCGGCCCTCGGCTCCGACGCCTTCTTCCCCTTCCGCGACTCCATCGACCAGGTCGCCGAGGCGGGGGTGACGGCGATCGTGCAGCCCGGCGGGTCGGTGCGCGACGCGGAGGTGGTTGCCGCCGCCGACGAAAAGGGTATTGCGATGGTGTTTACCTCCCAACGCCTGTTTCGGCATTAGTCCGGACAGGACGGGAGACGGGGGACGGGGGACGGGAGATAGAGCGGCGAGAGTTCCGTTCAGGGACCGCTCGGCTTCCACGAGGGTAGCCGTGCGCGTATCCTTCGCGGCTGGATCGGGGGAGGCCGGAGGTCGGCCGACGACAACTCCCGCCGCCCTTTCGCCCGTTTCCCGTCCGACCCGATGCCCTCGCAGCCTACGCCGCCGGCGCAAGAACTCGACTACCGTCCGTCCTATCTCGCTGCCGCGATAGCCGGGACGCTCGTCTTCATCCTGTATCTCATCACGCTGGGGCCGTCGACCGCGATGTGGGATACCAGCGAATACATCGCCGCCGCCTACATCCTCGGCCTGCCGCACCCGCCGGGGAATCCGTTCTTCGTCCTGCTGGGGCGCGTCTTCTCGATCCTCCCCATCGCGCCGACCGTGGCGATGCGGGTGAACATCCTGGCGGCGCTCTGCAGTGCCGCGTCGGCGGCGATGTGGTTCCTGATCACCGAGCGAGTCCTGGTGGGGTGGTTCAGCGAGCGGTGGCAGCGCATCGTGGGCGGCGGGATGGCGGCTCTCATCGGTGCGACGGCCTTCACCGTCTGGTCGCAGTCGGTCGTGAACGAGAAGGTGTACACGGTGGCGCTCGTCGGCGTCGCGGTCGTCGCCTGGCTCACCGTGCGCTGGTGCGACGAACCCGATGGCTCCAAGGCCGACAAGCTCCTCGTCCTGATCGCCTACCTGTTGGGATTGGGCTTCTCGAACCACATGGCCGGCTTCCTTGCCGCGCCGGCCGCGGCGTTCGCGGTGATGGTGCGTCGCCCGAAGACGATCCTGCGGTGGAAGCTCATCCTCGCCTGCATTGGTGCCGTGCTCTTCGGCATGACGCCGTTTGCCACCCAGCCGATTCGCGCGGCGTACTTCCCTGCCATCGCCGAGGGTGAACCGACCGCCTGCAAGACCGAGCTGACCGCCGCGTGCACCTTCGACAAGGTCACGTGGGATCGGTTCATGTACAACTTCAATCGCGGACAGTACGGCGCCCCGGATCCCAACGATCCCAACCGCGTGTATCCGGCGCAGGTGGCGATGTACTGGATGTACTTCAAGTGGCAGTGGTGGCGCGACCCGTACGGACAGCACCAGACGCTCCAGGCCGTCCTCGCTGCGCTCTTTTTGGTCCTCGGCCTCTTCGGTGGTTGGGTCCACTGGAAACGCGACCGACAATCGTTCTGGTTCTTTGGGCCGTTGATGCTCACGATGACATTCGTGCTCATCAAGTACCTGAATTTCAGGTACGGATACTCGCAGGCGCAGGAGCTGGGCGACGCGATAGAACGTGAGGTACGCGACCGAGACTACTTCTACTTGTGGAGTTTCTCGGCGTGGTCCGTCTGGGCGGCGCTGGGACTCGCCTTCGTGTGGGAATCGATCGCCGCACTGATCGGGAGCGAGAACGTGCGCGTCGGGAAGGAGGTGCTCGAGCTTCCAAAGAAGGGGAGCTGGACGATCGCCTCCCCGGTGCTCCTCCTCGCGCTGTTCCCGCTCGTGGGCAACTGGAGCGCCGCCACGCGCAAGGGTGACGACACCACCGCGAAGTTCGCGCACGACCTCCTGAATTCCGTCGAGCCGTACGGGATCCTGGTGACCGTCGGCGACAACGACACCTTCCCGCTCTGGTATGCGCAGGAGGTGGAGGGGATCCGGCAGGATGTGGTCGTCGCCAACACCTCGCTGCTCAACACCGACTGGTACACGCGACAGTTGATCCGTAACCCCGTGCGTCCGTACGACGCCGCCAAGGGGCCGTCGATCTACAAGAACGGAACGTGGACCAAGCCGTCGGGGCCGCCGCTCAAGATGACGATGGATGAGGCGGACAAGGTCGAGCTGTACTACGAGCTGCGCGACACCGTGACGTTCGATGCGCATGGGATCCACACGAAGATTCCACCGCGCGTCCTCACGCGCGCCGACTACTTCGTGCTGCAGATGATCAAGGACAATCCCGGGCGTTCGATCTACCTGTCGCGTACGTCGGGGAGCTACGGCCGCGAGCTCGGGCTCGACTCGTACCTCATCACCCAGGGACTCGCGCGCAAGTTGCTCGACCACATCCCCATGCAGACGCGCGACACCGTGCTGGTGGCGGGCGAAGGGTGGGTCGACGTACAGCGCTCGAAGGAGCTGTGGGACGACGTCTTCCAGGGGCAGCAGTCGTTCGTGAACAAGGGCGGGTGGCCCGACAAGGCGTCGGTCGGCATTCCGGCTTTGTATGTTTCGACCGGCTTCATGATGCACGACGTGCTGCAGGCGTCGGGGTATCCGCAGGAAGCCGCGAAGGCGCTTGCGGGTGCTCGCCGCGTGGCACAGGCGACCAAGATCGACGAGTTCTTCAACTTCGACGGGTTGCCGGCCGAGGTACCGCCGGCGGGCGACGTGAAGCCGGCGGTGCCGCTGGATGTCGCGCCGAAGGAGTCGGTCGCGAAGAAGTAGCCCGCGACATGCTGACAAGGAGACGGGTTGAGAGGTCTCCTCGTTAGGGTTCGGTGGTCGGGAGGGCTGGCAGAATGGCTATTGCACCGGTCTTGAAAACCGGCGTCCGCAAGGACTTGGGGGTTCGAATCCCTCGCCCTCCGTTGGCTTGATCGTGATGACAGACGCCACCTGGTGGGGTGGCGACTGTCGTTAGGCGGGACGACACCGGTTGAGCGCCCGACGGTGGGCGTTCGCGCCCTCGCCGCCCGCTTCGGCGCACCACGATCTATCCCACCCGCCTAGCGCCGGCCGTTCGACGGACGCAGAATCGGGGGCGTTCGCTCCCCACCCCGCCCGCAGATGCGTACCCTCCTGA
>CAZWVG010000213.1:0-10115 GCA_964637355.1 uncultured Gemmatimonadaceae bacterium | reverse complement strand
CGGATTGCTGATCAACTTCCATGCGCAAGAGCTGCGGCATGGGATCCGGCGCTTCGTGAATCGACTCTAGAAGCGTCGACGACACTCCTCCGCGAACTCCGCGGACTCTGCGGTTCAATGTCTGTTTAGGCACGTTTCATCGCCCCGACTTGCCCCGCTCAACGCCGATCCCAATACTTCCCTCGCGCACAGGGCGCACCCGGTCCGCGGAAAGGGGATTCCCCGCCTGAGTCGTACCTCGCTCGTCATCCGACTACGAACTCCCAGCCCAGCGGTGCGGACCCGGGCCTCACGGAGGTCGTAGTATGTCCGAGTCCGAAGACGCTCCCCACACGGGCGAGCGCGACGCAGCACGTCCCGAGCTCCGCCACACGCTGGAGCACCTGCGCGACGAGGCCAAACGCCTCCTCAAGCTCGCGCGCCAGGGCGACGCGGTCATCATCGCGCGACTGCGCACCGCCCTCCCCCGACTCGCTGCGCTCGACGATGCGCATGTGCGCGAGACCGTCAAGCTGGCCGACGTACAGCACGCGGTCGCCCGCACGCTCGCTTTCGAGAGTTGGGGGGCGCTCAAGGCATATCTCGACGCGCGAGCGCCGATCCACGCGCGCGCCGCCCAATTCCTCGAGGCGTTCCGCAACGACCAGGTGCAGCGCGCCCGTGAGCTGCTCGACTCCACCCCAGACGTCGCGCGCTACAGCATCCACACCGCCGCAGCTGTCGGCGACCTCGACGCCGTCGCTGCTTGGATCGCGGCGGATGCAGCAGCGGCGACGCGCCCGACATCCCCCGACGACACGGCGCCGATCATCTACGCCGCCAACGGCGAACTCAAACGCCTCCTGGGCGTGAGCGAACAACGACAAGCCGAAATCGTCGAATTGCTCCTGGCGGCTGGCGCCGATCCCAACACCACGGTCCCCCTCCCCGACGGCCACGGACGCATCCCCGCGCTCTACTTTCCCGCGGTCGCCAACAATCTCCCGGTCGCGCGCGCGCTCCTCGCGCACGGCGCCAACCCGACCGACGGCGAAAGTCTCTATCACTCGGCACAACACAATCACCGCGAGATGCTCGAGCTCCTCGCGGCAAACGGCGCAGACCTGAGCGGGCGACACGGCGACTACGGAAACACCGCCCTGTATTTCCTCGCCACACACACGGCGTCCAACCCTATCACGCCAAAGTGCATCGCGGGAATGGCGTGGCTCCTCGAGCACGGCGCCGATCCGAACGTCACCAGTTCACGGGCGCCAAGTGGGAAGCCGGTCCCCTCGGATGGTGAGACCCCGCTGCAGCGCGCCGCCGCATCGGGGTGGAACGCGGACGCCTTGCGGCTGTTGGTCCAGCATGGTGCAGCACTGGAGGCGCAGCGCGCCGACGGTCGCACGGCGTACGCGCTCGCCGTTCGCGCCGGGAATACCGACGGCGCCGCGTACCTCGCCAGCGCCGGCGCGGACCCCGCGCGCCTCGAGCCTGTCGACGAGCTCCTCGGCGCCTGCTTGACAAACGACACAGAGCGAGCGCGCGCCATCGTAGCCGAACACCCCGCGATCATCGGTTCGCTCACGCCCGAGGAGCGTGCCACGCTCGTCGCGGCCGTGGGCGACGGGCGCGAGGACGTGGTCGCGCTCATGCTGTCACTCGGCTGGCCGCTCGACACGGAGAGCGAATGGGGCGGGACGCCGCTGCACTGGGCGGCGTGGAACGGGCGCGCGCGCATCGCCAAGCTGCTGATCGAGGCGGGGGCGCCGGTGAACGTACGCGACAGCGCCTATGGATCGGCTCCGATCGCCTGGGCCGCGCATGGTTCGCGCTTCAGCCCCGCGCGCCCCGACGCCGACCACGTCGCCATCGTGCACGCACTCCTCGATGCGGGCGCCTCGCGCGCCGAGTCGTACAACCAGTGGGGAGAAGCCCCGGAATCGATGGCGCGTCCGGATGTCGCGAAGGCGCTGCGGGAACGCGGGTTCGCGAGCTGATTCCTATGGAAACGCGCGAGATCGGCTGTTCCGCGCGCGAAATCTCTGCCATCGATGACGGGGTCGCGCCGAATTCTGCGCAATGCGCGGCGGGGCGCGTTCGCTCGTCGGGGGCGCGTTCGCTCGTCGGGGACGCGTTCGCTCGTCGCGAGCGCGTTCGCGTGCCGGGGACGCGTTCGCGCCCCCGGCTCTCATCGCCTGAGAGCGGTCGCCTCACCCTCCCCCGGTTCCTCGCGCCGCTTCGCCTTCTCGCCACCGCACGGTCACTCATGAACAAACCGTCGATTGCTGCTCTCGCGCTGGTGATTGGCGCTTCAGTCGCCGCTCTCCCGAGCGCCGCGCAGCGCCCCGCCGACGTCGGCGCGGTAGCAAAGGTCTTCTTCGCGACCGCCACCTCGACCGACTGGGACGGGCTGGAGACGCTCCCCGGCTTTCGCTGGGCGCCGCTCCCCCCGACGTCGCTCACCAATTGCCTCGCCAACGGAGACTGTTTCGCGCGACAGGGCGCGGCAGCGGTCGGCGGCCGTCAGCTGCAGGTCCTCGCTACGGGTGCTCGGACAATGGTCGGAACGCTCCTCCTCCGGAGCCAGGGGGCGCCGATGGGCGCTCCCGCGATCCTCGCATCGCTCACGGCGTCTGGCATCACGACCGCGGTCGCGCGCTGCCCCGTGAATCCGGCGACGGCTGCCACGACCTGGTATCGCGTATCCGGGACCGGCCTCGCCCCAGGCTTCGTGGCCATCCAGCCCGCCACGACTGCGAGACCTAACGAGGGGGTCACGCTCATTCGCGGCGAGCAGCTCCCCGCGCTCCCCGGCGCAGCTGGCGATGTACAGCGAACAGTGCAGCGCCGGCGCCGAGCGAAAGGCAGTCGCCACGCGACCGCCGGTCGAGTCGCTCGCCGAGGCGATCGTCGGCGTCCTCGCACCAACCTCCGGCCCTGCACTCTACGATTGGAGCACGCTCCGGGCGCTCCCGGTCGGCTTCACCTGGGAGGGCGACGCCCCCAAGCAGGTGGATCTCACGAGCCTCGGGGACCCCAATCCGATGAGTCTCAACGGCACCGTGTCGTGGGGGGGACGCACCTTCTCCCTCCTCGCCAGCGGCACCGCCACACAGGTCAAGACGATCCATCTCGACGAGCAAGGGCTGCACCCCAAGGGAGAGCACGTCCTCGGCATCGTGTACGCCAAGGGGATCCAGGTGAAGAAGGTGCGCTGCGGCCCGATCTACACGGAGTCGACCAACGACTGGTATGCACTCTCCGGCGCGACGATGCATCCGGCGAACATCCGGCAGTCGATCCGTTACGACGGCAACCGGGTGCAGGACGCCTACGAGTTGCGGCTGGACGCGTCACTCCCGCCGCGCGACCCGCGCGATCGCAATCCGGGCGTGGGGGGTTGTTAGGCAGGCGTTCGGGCTGAGTACCCGCCGCTCCCGTCGCGCCCCAGCGCCTGTCGAGGCAAAACGGCGAGAGTTGCGAGGCGGGCTCTGCGGGACGGCGCGACGAGCGGCCGCGCAGAAGTGGCGCACACTTTGAAGAAGGAGCGAGGGAGTACGAGCGATCGCCTTCGCCTGTCGCCGCCCCCACCCGCGAATTGCGCCGTTGCGCACGCGCGGTAAGATGAACGCCATGCCCGACCTTCCGCAGAGCCTGGTCGACGCGCTTCGCGCCGGAACGCTCATCCCGTTTGTAGGAGCGGGGGTGAGCGTAGGCGCGGTGCGACAGCTCCCGGCGGACAAGCGCTTCCCTGACTGGAAGGGGTTGATCGAGGCGCTCGCCGCGCGTATTGCGAAGGAGGGAATGGCCGACGACGCGGCGACGGTGCGCGCGACACTCGAGAACGATGCGATGGCGGCAGCCGCGCAGGCGATGCAGTTCCTCGGGCGCAAGCCGTTTCAGGACGTGATGGAGTCGCTCTTCGACCACGTCCGCCCGCCCGACGCCGACCTGTCGCTCGTCTCCGCGATCTGGCAACTGCGCCCGCCGTTCGTCGTCACGACGAACTACGATCGCGTGCTCGAGTGGCCGTTCGACGCGAGAGCGGTTCGCTCGATCGGCAACGACGATCCGTCGTACATCAACGAGCTGACGCTCAAGTCGACACGTCGGCGCGTCTGGCATCTGCACGGCACGATCGATCGCATCGACACGATCATCCTCACGGCCGATCAGTACACGTCGCTCTATCCCGACAAGACGAGCGCGACGCGCCTCGCCTACGAGAATGCAGCGCGCCGATTCGAGGACATTCTCAAGACGTACGCCTTCCTCTTCATCGGTTATAGCCTCGACGAACCGCTCCTGCGCGAGCGACTCGAACAGGTGCGGGCCGTCACCGCGCAGGCAGTTCCGATGAAGTACCTCCTGCTTCGCCAAGGCGAGGCCGACGCGGCGAAGGTCGCCGAGTTGCGCGACAAGTACGGTGTGCAGGTGATCGAGTTCGCCAATTTCGGCGCTCCGCTGCTCGAGGCCGTGCGAGGGATGCGCGCCGCGGCGTGGCCCGATGAATTGCAGCTGTCGGGGGCGGGACTCACCACGCTCATGGTGGAGTTGGTGCAGTCGCTGGAGGAGGCGTGCGCCGGCGCCGCACTCCCGTCGGTCGATATCGTGCGCCTCTACAACGCCGTGCGCCCGCCGGGATGGAGCGCACTCCTGCCGGCAGACGATTCCTTCGCGCAATTCTCGTCATCGATCGCCGCACTGGCCGCCGCGCCGATTCCATCGACTGGCCCCGCGAGCGGGATCCATCCGCTCCTCTCCTTCGTCGACCGGATGAAGGACGATCTGGTTGAGCCGCAGCTCAGTCGCGTGAAAGCGTGGATGGAGAACGCGATCGAGGCGATCGCGATCGATCCGGATGAGGGCGACCGCGTCAGGCAGGCGCTGAAGCGGGGGCGTGCCGAAGCCGCGGCGACGCCGGCGCATATCCTGGTGCGAATTGCGCCAACGGCGACGCCCGAGTCGACCTGGCGCGTACACGCCTGGGCCTACACGGGGAATGATCCCGAATCGCTGCTCGGCGCCGAGGGCGTGGCGATGGCGCCCGATCGCGAGGGCGACCTCGTCGCCCAATTGGTGGATGCGATGGAGGCACGCGAGTTCGATCCGGCGATCACCTCGATCTCCTTCCTCGTCCCCTGCGCGCTCGCCAACGCCCCGGTGGACCAGTGGCAGCTCCCGCGCGAGATCGCCGACGACCCGCCACTGGGCGCCACGCATCTGGTCTCGATGCGATCCCTCGATCGACTCGGCAGGCATCCGATCGTTCGGCGACGCTACAAGGCTGCGTGGACAGAGTTCGCGGAGCGCGCATCGAGCGCGATGCGCATCGTGGCGAAGGAGGACGCGCCGCCCCCCGACGTGGTGTGCGGGCAGTGGGTCGACGCCGCGTTCGCGCGCGACGCGCAATTGCCGAGCAAGCTCGCCGAACGATCCGTGCGTTGCGTCCTCTTCTCGCAGGCGCCGACTGCGGGAGATCTCGCCGCGCTCGCGGCGGTGCTGCAGACGACGGTGCCCGTGGTGCTCTGGCCGCGCGACCCGGCGATCCCCTACGACGAGTTGGAGCAAGCGGTGCGCGCCGTGGTGGAAGCCGGAACGGTCGCCGATCTCCCGCGTCGCATGCGCGAGCATCGCGCCGAGGCGCTTGCAGCTGGTGCGTCTCCGGTAGGGCGGCACCTGGCGTTTCTCTGGGACGACGCGGATTACGTCCCCCCCGACACCGAGGTGGCCGCGAAGGCTGGCCTCACGACAACCTGAGGGCTGCATGACCGACAACGCCAACTGGCGCATCTATCGAGGCGATGGCACGAGCGCCGGCGAGACGCCGACATTCCCGGACGCACCGCCGTGGCGACAGTTTTCATCCTTTGCCACGCACCGCGCCAGGAATTTTCTCCCGCCCAAGGGCGTCGTCGAAGCGGTGAACGCCGCGCTCTACCTGCGCCGCCCGGTGCTCGTCACCGGCGACCCCGGGACCGGCAAGTCGTCGTTGGCCTACGCGATCGCCCGTGAGCTGGGGTTGGGCGATGTGCTCCCGTGGTACGTCAACTCGCGCTCGACGCGCCTCGAAGGGCTCTACGAGTACGACGCGCTGTCGCGGTTGCGCGAGGCGAACCTCGAGCGACTGGCTGCCGAGATGCAACGCAATTCCGGGCAAGTCGTGGAGCCCGAACGGCAAGAGCGCAAGTCCGAGGACCTGGGCCGTTACATCACGCTCGGTGCGATCGGGACGGCGTTCGTCGCACCGCAGGGCAAGCCGCGCGTGGTACTCATCGACGAGATCGACAAGAGCGACATCGACCTCCCCAACGACTTGCTGCATGTCCTGGAGGAGGGGGAGTTCACGATCAACGAACTGGCACGGCACGCCGATCGCGAAGCGACGATCACCGTGAACACCGCCGATCGCGGCGAGCGCGTCGCCATCACCCACGGGCGCGTACAATGCGCCGAATTCCCGGTGGTGGTCATCACCAGCAACGGCGAGCGCGACCTCCCCCCGGCGTTCCTGCGCCGATGCCTGCGCATCGAGCTTCCGCCACCGACCGCCGAGGAGCTGCGCGCGATCGCCGAGGGGCACCTCCCCGAGGCCGACGCCACGAAGCTTGGCGCGCTGATCGAGGCGTTCGAGAAGCAGCGCGCGAAGGGGATCATGGCCACCGACCAGCTCCTGAACGCCTTCTTCCTCGTGTCGAGCGGGCGCACGATGACCGCCGAGGACTGTGCCGCAGTCGAGGCGATCCTCCTGCGGGAACTGGGGCCGCGATGAGTGCCGCGTCGTGAACGCCGCGTGGTGAGCCAGGCACCGTGAACGAGTCACTGAGCGCACTCCTTCGCTCCTTGCAGTCGGCGGGCCTTTCGCTGGACGCCGGACAAGCGATGGACAGCCTGTGGCTCGCGCTGCGGATGCAGGAGCGGGGCGGGACGGCGGCGACGCCGGCGCCTGACGCAGCGGACGTTCGCAACGCGCCGCGCGTGGACGGGAGCGAGCGCAGCACTCCATCAGGGCTGCCCTCTGCGCCGACACCGGCCATGCAAGCGACGGTGCCGCAGGTCGCGAGCGGCACGCAGCGCTTCGCCCTCGACGATGACGAAGTCGACACGCTCGACCTCGTCGAGGGGCGCTGGCTCACGCTCGAGCGCACCGAGGCACTCTCCATCGGGCGCGATCTCGCGCGGGCGCTTCGTCCGCTCAGGCGGCGCGTGCAGGTCCCGGGACGCGGGCGGCTCGACGTCGACGCCACCGTTCGGCGGGCGATCGACGAGTTCATCTTCCTTCCGTCGTTCCTGCCCGCGCGCGAGCGCTGGCTCGACGTGCTCCTCGTGCTCGATCACGGATTGTCGATGATCGTGTGGAAGGAGACGCTCGACGCCTTCGAGCGCGTGCTGCGAACGTCGGGGGCGTTCCGCAGCGTGCGCTCGCTCTGGCTGGAGAGCGACACCGAGCGACCGACGCTTTCCAGCAGGGGGCACGCGGCACCGACAGGCGACGCATTGCAGCTGCCGACGATGGCGCACGCCCGGTCGCGCACGGTCGTCCTCGTCGTCTCCGACTGCGTCAGCCCGCGCTGGCACGATGGCAGCGTCGCTGCGCTCCTCGCGGCGTGGGGAGCGACGCTCCCCGTGTCGCTCCTGCAGGTGACGCCCGACTGGTACTGGCCGCGCACGGCGTTAGGCGATGCGGCCGAGGGGCCGCTGTTCGCGACGGGGGAGCTCCCGCGCAACTCGCGACTCTCGTGGAGTTCGGCGGCCATGGGACTGGATGGACTCCTCCCTGGGGATGCCGGTCCGTTCGCCCCGATCCCGCTCGCAGCGATGACGGCGCACGACATCGGGCGCGTGGCGCGACTTCTCGCCGGCGGGGGAGACGGTGCCGTGCGGGGGGCGCTGTTCGACCTCTCGTGGCGCGGAGAGGTGGCGGACGCGGGGGCGATCGCGCCGGAGCGTCGCGTGGCGCGCTTTCACGCCCTTGCCACCGACGACGCGCGCCGCCTCGCGGCAGCGTTCGCGTCCTCGCCGGTGCAGACGCTGGGGATGCTGCGCCTCCTGCGGCGCGACCTCCTCCCCGGCAGTCGTCCGTTTGTCGAGGCGGAGGTGCTGCTTGGGGGACTCCTGCGCGTGCGGCAGGAAGACGCGTCGTGGGACGCGGGGGCGGCGTTGCGCCTGGAATTCATCGACGGCGTGCGCGCACTCCTGCAGGACTCGGCGACGGTCCCCGACATCCTGCGCGTGCTGCGGCATGCGAGCCGGAGCGCTGCGGCGGGGGGGAGCGCGACATTCTCGGCGTGGCTCTCGGAGCCCGAGCTGCGCGAGTCGGGGCTGGAGTCGTTAGGCGACGACTTCGCGAGTGCGGCCGCGCCGGTGCTGCGGCGGCTGGGGGGATCGTATGCGCGCGGGGTGCAGAAGGTCGCCGATCGCTCCGCGGCGACGAGGGGGACCAACGCGCCGGTGGCCGACGCAATGGCGGCCAATGCCGCGCCAGTTGACGTTCAGGGAGCCGACGTGGTTTCGGCAGAAGATCCGGCAGCTCCGGCATCCGTCGCAGACGCGGCAGCGCGCGAGGGAGAGCCGTCAGGCGCAACGCCGGATGCGGATCGCGAGATGCGGGTGCGTCGCGCGCGTGAACTTCCCACAGCAGCGTGGCTCGTGGGGCGTGAGCGGGAGGTCGAATGGCTTCTCGCCACGACGACCGGTGGCGAGCGTTCGTCTCGGCGCGTCGCATGGGTGACGGGGGCGGAGGGAATCGGGAAGAGTGCGGTGCTCGCGGAGCTGGTTACCGAGTGGAACACGCGCTCCTCGCCGGACGAGGCGTTCTACTGGTCGTTCGCGAAGGACGCGTCGGTGGAGCTGTGCCTCCGTGCGCTCGCCGATGCTGCGTCGCGCAGCACGATGGGGAGCGACGCCGACGCGACAGAGGTGCGCGCCGCCTTGCTCGGTGCGCTGGCCCAACGGCGCCGGGATCTCGTGGTGCTCGATGCCGTCGAATCGCTCGCGGCAGACGAGCAGCGACGATTGCTGGACGACGTGGCACTGGTGGCCGGAAGCGTGTCGACCGCCGCGATCGTGCTTGCGTCGAGCGAGCGTGTGGAGAGCAGCCTGGCGACGAGCGAGATGTCCCTCGAGCCCTTGTCGCGCGACGCGATCGAGGAAGTCATTCAGCGCGCGGCGCGCGATCCGCGGTTTGATCGCTCGTTTTCTCTCCCCTTCCCGGAAAACGCCCGCGAAGAGACGCTGACGTCGCGAGATCTGTTCGCCGCGCTGTCGGGTGGAAATCCCGAGGTCTTGCTCTCGCTTCTCGAACTCGTGACGATGGGGACGAGCGTCCACGAGATCCGGCGACACTTTGCCGCACGCGACGGGACGCTCGTTCCGCTCTCCGTCGCTGAATTCCGCATGCGTAGTCTCCCGCTGCACGGCTCGCAGGATGTTGACCAGATCCTGGATCGCGCAAGGTCGAGGGCGGCTCAGGGAAACCTCGCGCTTGCGCTCGAGGATGCGGAGGAGGCGGTGGCTCTGGCGGAAGGTGGCGGGTCCGGCCCTGCACCCGCAGCCGCCGCGCTCGCCCGCTCGCTCGACGTACTCGGCCGAATCAACCTGCGGATGGGGAACCGCGAGGAGGGGACTCGCCAGCTGCAACGGGCGCTGCGCACGGCGTACGAAGCTGGCGCGTCGGAGCTCGTCTCGGAGCTGAGTGCGTTTCTCGACGATCGCGCTCCACGATTCGATGATCCGCAAGTGCAGGCGGTCTTGCATGTCTACGGACGCGTGTCGGGAGTTGGCTACCGCGCGTGGGCCCAGCGGCAGGCGCAGGAGCTGCAGCTCGAGGGGAGCGTGCAGAACCTCGCGGACGGACGCATCCGCGTGAGCGCGACCGGCCCGCAATCGCGCGTGGACGAACTCGAGCACCGTCTTCGCACCGGGCCGCCGGGCGCTACGGTCACGCGCGTGACGCGCGAGGGCGACGATGTCGCGACCACCGGCGCCGACGTCTTTCTGAGCTACGCTGCCGACGACCGGGAAATCGCGACGCGCATCGGCGAGCTGCTCGAGGGAGCCGGACTGTCTGTCTTCCTCGACCAGGCGTCGTTGCAGGGGGGCGACCGGTGGCGCGAGGCGCTCGACGCCGC
>CAZWVG010000212.1:0-10209 GCA_964637355.1 uncultured Gemmatimonadaceae bacterium | reverse complement strand
TGGGGAGGCGCCCGTTCGACGAGATCGTCTGGACGATCGAGCACGAGGCTGCGCACATCGCCTTCAGTCTCGATTCGCCTCTGGATCGCGCGCCGGGAGATCGTGCTGACGCGTACGTAAAGGCGTGCCGTGCGTGAGCGCGCGTGAGCGCGCGTGAGCGCGCGTGAGCGCGCGTGAGCGCGCGTGGGCGCGACTGAGACGCGCGTCAGCGACCAGGGTCGCTCAACACACACAACCGTTACGCGGCGGTGGTATCGGCGTGACGAAGTGAAGGAATCGTAAAGCCGTTCGCATCGGTACGCCGTGCACGCACGCGCTCGTGTTGGCGACCGCCTTCGTTCCCGCACGCCCTCCCCTCCCATGTCCCGCATTCGAACCATCGCCCTCGCGGGCGCGGCCGCTGCATTGTCGGCATGCGCCACCGACCGACCGGTCGCCCCCGCGCGCCTCCTCACGAGCGGACCGATCGACGCCTCGGCCGACATCACGCCAGCCGCGATCTCCCTGACCAAGATAGGGAACGTCGATGGCGGTGGAGCGGCGGCCGCCGAGATCACCGCCTTCGACCATGTGACCAAGCGCCTCTTCGTCGTCAACGGTGCGCTGCAGACCGTCGACGTGGTTGATCTCCAGGATCCGGCGAACCCGGTGAAGATCGCGACGCTCTCGGTGAGCCAGTTCGGCGCCTCGGCCAACAGCGTCGACACGCACGATGGCATAGTCGCCGTGGCGATCGAGGGGCACATCAAGACGCAGCCGGGGACCGTCGCGTTCTACGATGCGGCGACGCTCAGCGTGATCAGCAGCGTCACCGTGGGCGCGCTCCCCGACATGGTCACCTTCGACGAGCGTGGGACGCAGCTCCTCGTCGCCAACGAGGGGGAGCCTAACGACGACTATACGGTCGACCCCGAGGGGTCGGTCAGCATCATCGACGTGCGCGACATCGCCAACCCGAGTGTGCGTACCGCGACCTTCTCCTCGTACAACGGGCAGATCGATGCGCTCCGCGCCAATGGCGTCCGCATCTTCGGCCCCAACGCCACCGTCGCGCAGGACCTCGAGCCGGAGTACATCACCGTCGCCGAGAATGGGCGCACGGCGTGGGTGACGCTTCAGGAGAACAATGCGATCGCCATCGTCGACCTCACCTCGGCGATCGTGACGGATATCGTGCCGCTCGGCTACAAGGATCACAGCCTCGCCGGCAACGCGCTCGATGCCAGCGATCGCGACGGTCCCGGTGGTGGACCAGCGGTCAAGATCCGCCGTCGTCCGGTGCTGGGGATGTACCAGCCCGACGCCATCGCGTCGTATCGCGTGGGTGGGCGTACCTACCTCGTGACAGCGAACGAGGGTGATGCGCGCGACTACGGCGGCACGCCCGGATTCCAGGAGGAAGCGCGCGTCGGCTCGCTCAAGATCAACACGTCGATCTTCACCGATGCGGCGTGCGACGGTCCGTGCAGCGCGAACAACCGCCTTGGCCGCCTCACTGTGACCAAGACGCTCGGCCTCAACTCCGCGACCGGCGAGTACGATGCACTGTACGCCTTTGGGGCACGCTCGTTCAGCATCTGGACCGACGCCGGGCAGCTCGTGTGGGATTCGGGGGATCAGCTCGAGCAGCGCACGTCGATGCTCTCGAACGTGGCGTTCAACGCCAGCAACACCGGCAACGCGCTCGATGACCGCAGCGACAACAAGGGGCCTGAGCCTGAGGGGGTCGCGGTGGCGCGCTTCGGTGCCAAGACCGTGGCCTTCATTGGCCTGGAGCGCGTGGGTGGCGTGATGGTCTACGACATCACGAATCCCAACAACCCGCAGTTCATGACATATGCGAACGCGCGGCAGGGGAGCGGCGGGGATCTCGGCCCGGAGGGATTGTTCTTCGTCCCGGCGTCGAAGTCGCCGAACGGGGCGCCGCTGCTCATCGTGGGGAATGAGGTGAGCGGGACGACGGCGATTTATCAGGTGGTGTTGCACTGAAGTGAGCGAGGGGGCGCATCCAGCCGGATGCGCCCCCTGCACGGGTCTTCCGTCCGGCGCGCCAGAGACGCGTCGTGACGCTCAGCGCGACGGCTCGCGCGTCAATCCGTCGCCCAACACGAAAAACCCCGGCAACGACACGGGCGTCTTCCCCCCGATGCGCTGCCGCCCGCGCAGCGCCTCGGCCGCCGCGAGCTCCGACGCATCGCCCACGCTGTACGTGACGAGATACGTCCCTGCCGCCGGCACCTGGCGAATGAGATACGGATTGCCGAAAGCGACCAGCACCACACGCTTGCTCCCCTGCGCCGAGTCGGCGCTGGCGATCCCCGCCATCCACGAGGCGATGTGCTCGGGAATCGCCGGACGCCCTTCACCCTCGATGCGCCGCACGTACGGCGCGAGGATCACCTGATCGGCGTTGGCGATCGCTGGAGCGAGCGCCTCGAGCTGAGATACCGCGGTCGACGGCGAGATCTTGATGACGCGCGTGGCGGGATCTCCCTTTCGCATGGTCGCGGCGAAGACACGCCCCGCGCGGAGCTCGGTCTCCGGCATGTACTGCACCACGACGGTGCGCTTCCCCTTGAGTGGGAGAAGCGAGCTGCGATCGCGGAGGAGCGTTATCGAACGACGGGCGATGTCGAGCGCCGCCGCGCGATGCGCCGGCGAACCGACCACCGCGCGCACGGTATCGAGCGAGACATAGCGCCGGAATGCCACACCGCTCCGCGCCTTGAGCGACAGGATGCGCCGCACCGACGAATCGATGCGCGCCCGCGAGATCTCGCCGCGCTCGACCGCGCCCAGTACCGCGTCGATGGCCTTCGTTGGGTCGTTAGGCTTGAGGAGGATGTCGGCACCAGCCTTCACCGCGAGGATGCTGCTCTCGGCGACGCCGTACCCCTTCCCCACCCCGTCCATCGACATCGCGTCGGTGATGGCGACACCGCGAAAGCCGAGCGAGTCGCGCAGGAGCCCGGTCATGATCGACGGGGCGAGCGTTGCCGGCGTGGTCGAGTCTCCCTCCAGCGCGGGGAAGGCAATGTGCGCCGACATCACCAGGTCTACTCCAGCTGCAACAGCGGCGCGGAATGGGACGAGCTCCGTCGTGCTGACACGCCCCCAGTTCGCCGCGACCACCGGGAGCCCGACGTGCGAGTCGACGTCGGTGTCGCCGTGCCCCGGAAAGTGCTTGGCCGCCGAGATCGTCCCGGCGGCATGCGACCCCTCGATGAAGCGCGCGGCAAGGCGCGCCACCCGCGCCGGATCCTCGCCAAACGACCGCGTATTGATGACCGGGTTGCGCGGGTTGTTGTTGACGTCGACCACCGGCGCAAAGTTGATCGTGATCCCCACGGCATGCGCCTCGGCGCCGATGATGCGCCCGACATCGTAGGCATCGTCGTCGCGCCCGGTGGCGGCGATCGCCATCGCCGTCGGGAAAACCGTCGCCCCGCCGGCATCCATCATGTAGTGGGTGAAGACGCCCCCCTCCAGCCTGCCTAACGCCGGCTCCAGGTCCGACGAGACCTCGAGCGGGACTTTGCTCATGGCCTGGAAGGCGTTGATCTTCGCCGCGACCTCGATCGGTGAGCCGAGGGAGAGCGTCATCCCGCCGACGCCATCGTGCTCGACCCACCGCTTCACCTCGGCGAAGGTCGAGTCGCCGGTGCTGGTGTAGTCGCCAAGGACCCAGACGGTGACCATCTGCCCGATGCGCTCGCGGAGCGTGAGCGAGGCGAGGGTGCGCTCGACCCAGGCGGATTGGGCGGGGGTGAGGGGGGCGTTGGGAACCAGCGACGATGCGGCGGACGGCGCTGGTGTGGGCGCGGTAGTTCGCGTCGACGCGGGGGCGCATGATGCCGCCGCCGCTACGGCTACGACCGCGACGAGCGGGCTGGGGAGGATGATTCGCATGTCCGAAGGTTATCCGGCGTATTCCGGAGGGGCGAGAGCCGAACGACGAGCCCACGACCGCGATGAGTTTCCCCCACGCACATGTACATCAATTTCGCTTGCGCCTGCTCTCCCCCCGCCGCAACATCGACGCGCTCGCCGGTTCGTCCCCCGATTCCCCGTGTGCCCGATGATGTACACCCCCACACTGAGACAGTCCGCTCTTTCCGCGCTCACCGCTGTAGCCGTCCTCGGCGTCGCTACCACAGCTGCTGCGCAACGCGCTCCCACAAACGCTGCATCAGCGCCTCGCTCGGCGATCGATACCACCATCCTCTCGCGCCTCACGTTCCGCTCCATCGGCCCGGCCAACATGATGGGGCGCGCGACCGACGTCGAAGGGGTCCCCGGCGATCCCAACGTCGTTTACGTCGGCGCTGCGGCTGGCGGCGTCTGGAAGACGACCAACGGCGGGACGACGTGGAAGCCGCTCTTCGAACGCGAGCGCACCCTTTCCATCGGCGACATCGCCCTAGAGCCGGGCAATCCCGACGTCGTCTACGTCGGCACCGGTGAGGCCAACACGCGCAACTCGGCGTCGTTCGGGCGCGGGATGTACAAGTCGACCGACGGCGGGATGTCGTGGCGATTCATCGGACTCGGCGACACTCGGCACATCGCCCGCGTGATGGTGAGCCCGGCCGACCACCAGACGGTCTTCGCCTGTGCCGTCGGGCACATGGCCGCGCCTAACGCCGAGCGAGGCGTCTTCGTGTCGCACGACGGCGGGGCGACGTGGAACAAGACGTTGTTCGTCGACGACAAGCACGGCTGTGCCGACATGGACATCGATCCGCAGAACCCCAACATCGTCTACGCGGTGATGTGGCTCTTCGATCGCAAGCAGTGGACGTTCACCAGCGGCTCGGAGAACGGCGGGATCTTCAAGTCGGTCGACGGCGGTACGACGTGGAAGAAGCTCGCCGGCGGTCTGCCGAAGCTGCTCGGACGCGTGGGGGTGAAGGTGGCGCCGTCGTCCCCCAACATCGTCTATGCCGTCGCCGAAGCGCGCGAGGGCTACGTGTGGCGGAGCGACGACTTCGGCGAGCACTGGCGCAAGACGAGCGACGACGCGGCGACGCTGTGCCGTGGTTTCTACTACGCCGACCTGCGCGTCGACCCGGTGAACCCGGAGCGGCTCTACTCGATCGCCTGCCAGATGTCGCTCTCGATCGATGGCGGGAAGACCTTTCGCCCGATCTCGCTCTCGATCCACGGTGACCATCAGTCGATGTGGATCGACCCCACCGATCCCAAGCGCATCTGGCAGACCAACGACGGCGGGATCGCCGAATCGCGCGACCAGGGGGAGACCTGGAACTTCCCGAACCGCTTCCCGCTGGCGCAGTTCTACCAGCTCCACGCCGACAACCGCGAGCCGTTCTACTATGTAGGCGGGGGGCTGCAGGACAACGGGAACTGGCTCGGCCCCAGCCGCACGCGCGACCCGTTAGGCATCCTGGTCGATGACTGGAACCTCGTCTCGTATGGCGACGGCTACTACCAGGTGGCCAACCCCGACGACCCCGACTTCATCATCACCGACTCGCAAGGCGGGATGATCTTTCGCACGCAGATGAAGACGCGCGAGCAGGAGGACATCTCGCCGCAGCCCAGGCGCAACGACGGCGCCCCGGTGAATGCGCTGCAGTACCGCTTCAATTGGAACGCCCCGATCGTCGCGTCGCCGCACGACGGCAAGACGATCTATTTCGGGTCGCAGGTGCTCTTTCGCTCCAAGGACTTCGGCGCGACGTGGACGGCGATCTCCCCCGATCTCACGAAGAACGACTCCACGCGACACGGCTGGGCGGGTGGCCCGGTGATCACCGAGGAGACGACCGCCGAGTACTACAACACGATCTACAGTGTTGCAGAATCGCCGGTGCAGAAGGGGTTGATCTGGGTCGGGGCGGACGACGGCTCATTGCAGCTGACGAAGGACGACGGCGCCACGTGGACGCGCCTCGAGAGGAACGTCCCGGGCGTCGGGGCGGAGGCGGTGGTGAGCCACATCGAGGCGTCGCGCCGCGCGGCGTGCACCGCCTACGCGACGTTCGAACGCAAGTTCATGGACGACCTCAAGCCGTACGTCTTCCGCACGAATGACTGTGGCGCGACCTGGACGAACCTGAGCGGCAACCTCCCCGATGGCGCGTACCTGCAGGTGCTGCGCGAGGATCCGAAGAACCCCGATGTGCTGTACGCGGGCACGGAGACGGGACTCTACGTGAGTGTTGCCGGCGGGAACGACTGGTTCCGCATCGGGGGGAATCTCCCGGCGGTCCCGGTGCACGAAATCATCGTGCATCCCCGCGAGAACGACCTCATCGTCGCCACGCACGGGCGGGGCGTCTGGATCCTCGACGATGCGTCGGCGATCCAGGAACTCGCCGCTGGCATCGCTACGCCGGCGCACCTCTTCCCCATGCGTACCGCGACCCGCTTTGCGACCAAGCAGTTCAAGGGATCGCTCGGCAACTCGCTCTTCATGGGACCGAACCCGCCGTACGGGGCGATCGTCCGCTATTACCTCAAGAGCGCGCCCGCCAAGGAGACCGCGGTGAAGGTGGAGGTCTTCGACAGCAACGGACAGTTGGTGCGCGACCTCGGGCGCGTGCCGCGCGAAGCGGGGATCAACACCACGTCGTGGGACCTGGGATACGCCGCGCCGCGGCAACGCAAGCCGATCAACCCCGAGGATCCGTCGATCCGCTTCTTCGGGATGCCGTCCGGGCCGCGCGTGCTGCCGGGGCGCTACGTCGTGCGGCTGACGGTGGGGAGCGACAAGTACGAGCAGCCGGTGAGCGTACGCGTCGACCCGACGTCCAAGACCACGCCCGAGGCGCTCAAGGAGCAGTTCACCGTGGCGATGGAGCTGCGCGACCTGCAGTCGTTGGCCAACGACACGCTGCGCGCGCTGGACGGGCGCAAGGCCGAGTTGGAGGCGCGGCGAGCCGCGGCCGCGGCGATCCCCGACAATGGGGGTGCCGCGGTCGTGAAGACTCTCGACGGCGAGCTGGCCCAGGTCGACTCGCTCTTCGACATCCTGGTGAAGCCGGCCGACGTGCCGTACTGGAGCGATGGGCCGCGGATCAGCGACCGGATCGGGGCCCTGCTCCGCAACATCGACTCGGGGAATTTCCCGCCCACCTCGGCGCAGAAGGCGCTCGGGAAGGAGTTGGCGACCGAGCTGCGGGCGGCGTTGGAGCGGGTGCGGAAGTATCTGGGGCGGTTTACGACGATGTAGAGTCCTTCTTCGAATTCCAGGCGCCCAGCGTCCGTGATGTATCTACGGGCGCTGGGCGCTACTTTTCGAGACGATGAACGACACGTCCGCTACCGCCGCCGCGGTGAGATTGGCGGCCCTGAGAAGGCTGGACCCGGTTGACCGGCTTCGACTGGCGCTGGATCTGAGCGACACGTTGCGTCGGCTCGCGGCCGCACGGGTGGCGGAGGGTAGCGCGCGAGAGGAAGCGACAGACGGTCGATCGTCCGAGAGGGCGACTCCCACCGAAGCGTGACGAGCGCTCGAGTTCTCAGCCGAATCGTGACGGCACTGGAATTGGAGCGGATACCGTCGCGTGGCCCGCTACAGGTATGCGGAACCGGCGCCGACTACGAGTCCTGACTCTGTTGATTGCTGCGCTGGCAATAGTCGCGCAGTCGGATGCCGCTCGCCGCGTTAACACGCTCGACGCGACTGAGAATTGACTCTTTAGGCCGTGCTGGCGAGCTCGATGGCAGGGATGAATAGGCGCCCCCCTTTGCGCGAGCAGCCGGGGCGGAGTGCTCTATCGCCCCCGAATCGGCATCATCGCGATACGTACGATCGTATCCGCGTCGTCCTCGCTGCGTATGCCGAGGAGCGTGCCGCCGTCCGCGGCGAGAACGCGGATGTCTGATGTCACAATCCACCATGATCGAGGCGTTAGGTTCGCGTCGAGCTCGAGCCAGCGAGCCGACGAATCACCCGGCGCAAGAAACCGGCGGATGAGAACACCGCCGGTTCGAAGCACAATGAGCTGATCGAACGCGGGCAGGTACGATGGCAAACTGGTCGCGTCCTGAATCGCCTTGTCAGTGGCGATCTGCTGTGCGGAGCGACGCGAGGACGCGGCCTGACTTCTCTGTTGCTCGACCATTTTGCGATCGAGCACTCTGGGCTTCACCTGGAGCGTTAGGCGCGCGATGGCCGTTCCGTCGTCGCACAGCGCCACCAGGTCGTTCGTCCCTGTATCGATGTAGTGAATGACGGAATCGTTCGCGGCGACGAGAAGCTTGCGACCGAAGGGATGCAGTGCAGAAGTGATCGCGTTGCCGCGCTCGACGCGCACGACCTCAGCATCAGGCGCCCGAAGGATCTGGTGAAGCGCTGGCTCGTGCTCGAGCAGTCCGGTCGCTACCGTCAGCTCCACCGTGTCTCTGACCGTGCCTACGACGACCCGCCGCGACAACTCGCGTCTTCGTAGGAGGAACCGTCCTCGGCGTAACCGAGCAACCACTTCGAGCCAGCGTCCGGAATCCACCGGCTGTATCGCAAAGCTCCGCAGCGAGTCGTCGTTGAGCCTTACGAATGTTGCGCGCGCGAGCTCCAGCACCGCAATCGAATCCCGGTCGAAGCACGACAACGCCCACGGGCGTTCGAATTCGCCAGGGCCGCTCCCTCCCTTTCCGAGGGCGCGCACGCCGCGCGCGCCCGACGCTGGCACTACGAGAAGCGAACGCGGCGATGTGCTGAGGATCGCCGAACTTCCGTTTCGGGCCAGGCAACCGCCGGCAACCCGACCAAATTCGATCGTGGTATCGGAAAGCTCCCACAACGGCATCGCTTGAGGCGTCCGTATCGGTAGAGACTCCAACGTCGAAGTCGCGATCGTGCGCGAGCGGAGCGTGGCCGTCTGCGCTCCGAGTGATGAGGGTCCAACAACCGCTATGAGAAATGCAGTCTGTCGCGCGATCAGTGCGACAGCGCGACGCACTGACGGATGTCGGTAATGTCTCACCACTTCATCCCCCCGCCGTGGACTCCGCCCGAAGCTCGCAACGCTCGGCACCGCGGGGAATAGGGTGCGATGACGATTCGCGAGTGCGATGCTGCCATCTCGCGTACGCGAGGTTGTAGAGGCGCGCTCAGAGTGCGCTCGAATCCCCGAATGGCGCCCACGCCCTCCTGCGGTAAGTTCTTCATCATGACGCCCTCCACTCGCCCCACCTCGCCGCGATCCGCCATCACGCGCCTCGCGAATCGGATGCTCGCCCCCGCGACCGCCATCGCCACCGCCTGCGCAATTCTGGCGACCTCTCTGCCCGCCCAGCAGCCGTCCCTCCGCCCCGACGTGATGGGAGCGGCCGGCGCCGTGACCTCGGACCACGTCCTCGCCAGCGCGACCGGCGCCGACGTGCTCCGCCGCGGCGGAAACGCGGTCGATGCCGCCATCGCGATGGCCGGCGTGCTCGCCGTCGTCCGCCCGCACATGAATGGCGTGGGGGGCGACAATTTCATGCTGATCCGCATGGCCAAGACCGGAAAGGTCGTCGCGCTCAACGGCTCCGGGCGCGCGGGGAGCCGCGCCACGCCGGCGTTCTTTTCCGAGAAGGGACTGAAGGCGGTGCCGGGGACGGGGATTTTGTCAGTCTCGGTTCCGGGCGCTGTCCAGGGATGGGAAGAGGCACTCAAGCGCTATGGCACGACGACGCTCAAGCAGGCGTTGCAGCCGGCGATCGGCTACGCCGAGCATGGCTTCCCGGTGTCGACGCGCCTCTCGATGGACATCGCCGGCGAGGAGAAGAAGGTCGCCGCCGACACGTCGCTCGCCCGCATCTTCCTGGTGAACGGTCATGCACCGGCGCCGGGGACCGTCCTCGTGCAGCACGACCTCGCCGCCACGCTCCGCACCATTGCAGCTGGCGGCGCCAGCGCCTTCTACCGCGGTCCGATCGCCGCTAAGATCGCGGCATTCATGGCCGCGGAAGGTGGGCTCGTCACCGCCAGGGACCTCGCTACGCATCGCGCCACCTGGACCGCGCCGATCAGCACGACCTACCTCGGGAAGACTGTTGTCGCATTCCCGCCCAACACGCAGGGGGCAACCTTTCTCGAGATGCTCAACCTCGCCGAGCAGTACGACCTCACCGCGATGGGGCGCACGTCGGCGGACTACGTGCATACGCTGGTCGAGGGGGCCAAACTGGCGTATGCTGATCGCGATGCCTACATCGCCGATCCCGACTTCGCCAAGGTCCCGCCCGACCGCTTGC
>CAZWVG010000211.1:0-10219 GCA_964637355.1 uncultured Gemmatimonadaceae bacterium | reverse complement strand
TGAAGACGCCGAGCTTCCCCGTCGACGGGACGTGCGGCCCGCGGCACAGGTCGATGAAGTCCTTCTGGCGATAGCAGGAGACCGTGCCGTCGGGGATGCCGCTCACGATCTCGACCTTCAGTGTGTCGCCCTGCTTCTCGAAGATCTCGATCGCCTCGCTCTTCGACATCTCCAGGCGCTCGATCGGGTTGTTCTCCGAAACGATCTTCTTCATCTCGGCCTCGATCCGCTCGAGGTCCTCCGGCGTGAACGGCTTCTCCGGGTCGAAGTCGTAGTAGAAGCCGTTCTCGATGGCGGGGCCGATCCCGATCTTCACAGTCGGGAAGAGGCGCTTCACGGCGTTCGCCGTCAGGTGGGCCGTGGAATGGCGGTACACCGCCACCGCGTCCGGGTGCTTCGGGGTGACGACCTCGAACGCTCCGGACCGCGAGAGCGGCTGCGCGAGATCCAGTAGGTTTCCATCGAGCTTCGCGGCGATCGCGTTCAGCACGTTGGCGGAGGCAGCAACGTCCGCGCCGGTCGTGCCCTCCTGTACCGTCCAGATCGAACCGTCGGGAAGGGCGAGATTGATGGTGCCGGGAGACGGCAATCCAGGGCCGGACATCCGTCCGGCCCCGTCCGTAATCTGAACCTGGTCGACTGGCTTCATGTCATGCTCCTGTTCTAGGCAGCTCTCAGAACCGCCTCTTCGCGGGGAAGGGTCTTAATGGGATCGGGGTTCGCGTCGCCGCCACCAGCGAGGATCCGAGCGAACTTCTGGACATCGATATTTCCGCCCGAGACGATGACCGCGACCTTCTTCCCCTGCAGTTCCCTGAAGTGGCCCTCGATGAGAGCGGCGATGCCGAGTGCGCCGGCTCCTTCAACGACGACCTTCGCCTCGCTCGCAAGGAGGCGAATCGCCTCTTCGATGCTGGCTTCGGCCACCGGTCTGAGGCCGTACAGATGGGACGCAAGAGCCGCGTACGGCAGTTCACCGACGCGACGCACCGCGGCTCCGTCGGCGAGCGTGACGGCGGCCGGGATGGTCGTTGGGCGGCCAGCGACGATCGCCGCCTGCAGCGACGCGAGCGCAGCAGGCTCGACCCCGTAGGTACGGATTTCACTACCGCTCTCCTTTAGCGTCATCGAGATCCCGGCCATCAGTCCTCCGCCTCCAACCGGACCGACGACGGCATCTAGCGAGGCCTGCTGGTTGAGCAGCTCGAGGGCGATCGTGCCCTGCCCGGCAATGACGTCCCGGTCGTCGAACGGATGAATGAACACGTCGCCGGGTCTCGCGAGCTCGGCCTGCGCCGTCGCGAGGGTCTCGTCGAAGTTCTTGCCGGTGAGCTTGACTTGCGCGCCGAGACTCCGCGTTCGCTCCACCTTCATCGGCGGGACGTTCTCGGGCATGAAGATCATGCAGGGCAGGTCGTACCGGCTCGCGGCGAACGCCACCCCCTGGGCATGGTTGCCGGTCGAAGCCGCCCCGATCCGAAGGACATTCCGCCTGTCGAGGCCAGCGATCTTGTTGAGAGCACCGCGCACCTTGTAGGCGTTGATTGGGGTCTCACTCTCGAGCTTCAGGTAGACAACGCAACCGAGTGCGCGGCTCAGGCCTTCGCTGAGAACGAGCGGCGTTTCAGCGAAGAACTTCCGCACCGTCCGGAGGGCTCCGCGAACGCGCGGGAGAAAACTCGTAGTGGGGATGTCCATTGCTGGCTCCTCTTTCTGACGCTCGTTTGTCGGCGCGCGCTTGTTGCCTTGCGTCACCAACCCGAGTGCAGCACGGGTGCCACGCTGAAACTAATCGCCCGTTAGAGTCACTGTGATACTCCAAGTCGTTGACACGCAACTGGATGCCGTGGCTACGACCTCCGACACTGAACAATCTCTCTCGAGAATCCGGCACCCCGCCATATCTGTTGCGTTACGACGACGTAACGATGGTGTCGCCGGACTCACGGAACTCCGCATTTCTGTGCCCTGAGGTCCGCGGGACTCTGGACCGTTCGCGGTAAGAGAGCGCGGAGTTGGCGCTCCATACCCATGTGATGGCCGACGCCGATCCATCCGGAGCAAATCCGTCGATAGGTTCGAGCGGCAGTTCCTCGACACGGGGCACCACGTAGGTGTCGGAGCGAACGCTCGTTCCTGAGAAGGCGTGGCCACGAGAAGGCGTCGCGCCGACGCGACCGATTGAAACTTTGTCAGCCTTGTTGGTCCATCGGTTTTTCGACTCCCGCCCCCTTGCCGCTCGCCGCCTGGTGTCTCCTACGGTTGGAGACGATGAAGCGATGAGCAGCACCCGCAGAACTCGCAGCCTCACGGGCCCGAATTTCCGTCTTCTCCTTCGAGGACTCAGAACTTCCTCGGCGCTCATTTCTCTTCTCGCCGCGTCGTCGTGCCGCCCTCATCGGGTTACCCCAAAGTCTCCCCTTTCTCAGGAAACGTCGGCGCCCGTAACTCTAGTCGCCGGCCTTGATGCGTCGGCCTCGTATACGGGCAGTCTGAAAGGCGCCCGCCAGCAACTCGATTCACTCGTACGGCAACTTCCTTCTGGCTCTGAAGTAATGGTTCGCTTCATCACGGGAGACTCGTACGCGCCCGAGAATCTGTTAGCGACAGCGGTCCTCCCCCGCCTCGGACCGCTGTCTAGGAATCCCTTCGACGTTCACGCCCGGGAGCAGGACCGTGCGTCGAAACTGGCCTACACCTCGGCGATCTCGAGAGTGGTAGAAGCGATCGACGGGACCCCTTCTCCGCGGGCGCGACATACCGACATTCTCGGCTTCCTGGTCGTTGCGGCGGAGCGCTCTAGGAACGCCACCGGGCGGCCGGTGGTTGTCCTGGCCAGCGACATGGTCAACAACGTCGAAAAGTATCGGCCGTATCTCGGCGCCACAGCCTTCTCCGGATGCCGGGTACTAGTCCTCGCCTGCTCCTCTCCGACCCCAGCACTCCGGAATACGTGGGAGGCGGCGTTCCGCGGGTGGGGTGCGACCTCGGTTGAGTTCGTCGCGATCGACGAGCCCGTGCCAGCTGGAATTCTGTCGGCAGGGAGTACACCTTGACGGTCCTCATGTGGACGACCGCCGTGGTGGTCGTGCTCGTCGCGCTCGCGGCTGCCGCTCTTGTCGTGCCGCGACGCGTAGATCGTTTCCAACGAGAGTTCGCACTGCTCGTGATCCAGCCGGCTCGCGATCTTGTAGGCGCTTGCCGTCGATTCATTCAGGCGTTTACCGCGAATGCGAGGACGGTGCTCGCTCTTGGCGGCATCGCCCAACACCACGTTTCACAGAGCGTCGGAGCGCTCGTGGCCTTCGTGGCCGGCGCGATCAGCCTCGTCGGCGAACTAGACCTGGCGGTCCTTGCACTCGCGGCCCTCGGTCTCGGGCCGGCGGAAGAGAGCGTGACGGCCGGCCTCGGTCTGTCGCCGCCGGACGCCATGGCCTTCACGCTCGCCGGAAGCGCCGCACTCTGGGGAATCCTCGCCCTCGACCTCGTCGGGATCACGAGTTCACTGCCCGTCGCGATACCGCAGAGCGCCGCAGCGCGTTGCGTCCTCATGGTTCTGGCCGTAGGGGTGGTGATCGGCTGCTGCAGCTGTGGCGCAATGCTCGCAATGTTCCGCCACGACGCGCTCATGACTGATGCCACATCAGTTCCCGGGATCGGCAGCACCGCGCATCTACGGATCGTGTTCGCGTTCCTCGGTGTCATCACGACGCTGACCAGCATCGTGGCTGTCGCGATGTTACCTGCGGCGCTTGCCGTACTCGTCGTCATCCTCCTAATGATCGGCTTGATCCCCGCCGGCGTGATAACTGCGCTCGGCTGGCTCGCCGAGCGGTTGGTGACAGTGGTGTTTAACCTGATCGTCAGCGCGCTCGCGGTCCTCACTGGCCTTCTCGGGGCCATCGGTGGCCGCAGCGACGATTCAGTGGACCAGGCGCCACCCGCAAGCGTTGCAGCCGCAGCTGTCCCACCGGCCGTCGCAGCCAACCCGCCGTCGGCTGCTGAGCCCGACGGCGCAACACCTCCCCCCGCAGCCGGGCCGGATCAGCCGCCGGCAGGCGCCCCGTACGACCCGATTTCATTCGACCCATTCGCCTAACAAGAAGGAGATTCGAGACATGAGCCAGTACTCCTCAATCGTCTTGGAGTCGTCTAATCGAGCGAAAACGCGCACGCCGAGCCTTTTCGAGAATATCGGCGACACGCTGGCGCGCCACCAGGACCTTATCGAGGCAGTGGCCGCCGAGACCGCGGAACTGCTGCACGGCGTGGCAGTAATCGCGGACGCCGTCGGGCGTCCCGTCGTCGCGTCCACGATCGCCCTTCCGGTACCAGAAGCACAGCGCCAGCCCGCAACGCTGACGCCGGCGCCGACGAGTGTGACCGCGACCGTGCTGAAGGCGGCGCAGAACCTCGCCGCCACTGTCCGGGCCATTGACGGGTCGCGCGCGTTCGCCGAGCTCAACGCGGCTGTCAACACACAGCTTCCGAATGCCCGTGAGTTCGCGCGAAGGATCGCCACGGCGATCGAGACCGGCGACCACGCGACCATCAATGCCCAGAGCACCGAGATCGCGACGACCTTGCGGCAGGTCACCAGCGTCGTACGCTCCGCGCACGAGCTCCAGGCGGCGCGCGAAATCGCGTCGACCGGGCGGACCATCACGAAGTCCTTGCGCCAGCTGGGGTACGACAGTGTTAGGACGGTCGACCACAACGGTGGGCGCGTCATCCAGGCGCGCAGCGCCGAGACCGTCGTGGTCGCGGAGCTCAAGCCCACCGGCGGCCTCCGGATCGACACCGCCGGCTTCCGCGGTCGGGAGTGCGAGGCCGCGGTGATCGCTCTCACCAAGCAGCTGGCCGCGAACGGACTCCTCGTGAAGAAGCGCGATGTGACGTACCACGAGCGCGCCGAAGGCGGCGAGCTCGTGCGTCAGGCGACCCCCCTCTTCGACCCGCTCGGGCCGGCGCCCGTCACACCGAACACCGCCGCAAAGAAGCAGATGGGACACACCACGGCGCAGAAGGTCGCAGCGCGCCGCACCGCGCTGCGCGTCAGCTAGCTAGCTAGAGGAGACATCATGCCGACGCCCGCCATCCCCCCGTCACCGTTGCACGAGATCTTCGCGGCCGCGAGCGAGGGCAAGGGCGCGGTCCTAATCGAGGGCAACACCGGAGACCGCTTGATCGCCGCGCCTGCGGGTCTCCTGCACCCGGCCGACATCGAAGCGTGCTTGTACCAGGTGGCCGCCGCGCGTGGCTTCAGCTGCGGCCGGCTTTCCTTCGTGCAGGGCTTCACGCCGGTGTTCCCGCCGGGCACCGAGCGGCGCGATTCTCCCTTTCCAATTCCGCACGGCACCCCGCACCAGGATCCCGCGGGCTACTTCGCGCCGCTGGTCCCGCCGCTCGTCTCGACGAAGCAGCCGGTGGCGCTCGTCGTGAACGCGGCGGACTTAGCGCTTCCGGACGGTGAGACAGGCATGCTGTCGCCCGACCAGCTTCACTTCTTGGACGCGTTGATCGAGGTGGCGAGGAGCGACGCATTCCGCGCGTCCGGGAACCTGCTGGTGTTGATCTCCGTTCAGGGGCCCGTGAATGCGGCGCTCCGCCGCTCTGGCGCCTTTCGCCGCATCTCGGTCCCGCTCCCAGCGGAGTCGATGCGACAGGAGTTCCTGGAGTATCTCCGGCGACACGCGCGGTTCGGCGTGACCATTCCGAAAGACCTCTCCAACGAAGAGCTTGCGAGGGCGACGAACGGATGTCGCCTCTCGGACATCGAAGGCCTCGCTCGACGTTGCCTCACGACGAAGACGTCCATCACGCTCGACGAGATCGTCCGCGTCAAGGCGCAGGCCGTCGAGGACCTCTCCCACGGCCAGCTCGGTGTTGTCACCCCTACACGGACGATGGCGGACGTCATCGGATCGGAGCACCTGAAGCGCTTCGCGGACTACCAGCACCTGCTGGCGCAGGCGGGCTCCAAGGAGATGGCCGCAATTGTGATCTTGCTCGGGGTCCCCGGTACGGGCAAAACGCACTTGGTCCAGGCGTACGCCGACAAGATCGGCCGGCTCCTTCTGGAGTGGCGGAATGTGCGCTCCAAGTGGGTCGGCGAGAGCGAAGCTCGGACCGAGGAGGCGCTCCGGCTCATCATTCAGAACGCTCCGTGTGTTGTGCACGCCGATGAGGCCGAACAGCTCCTCGGCGGACGGAGCACGAGTCCCGGCGACGGCGGCGTCGACGCACGCATCTTCGCCTCGATCCTCACGGCCACCGGCGACGCCGCGATTCGCGGCAAGGTCCAGTGGGTCTTGACCACGAATCGCCCCGACTTGCTCGACGCGGCCCTCCTCGACCGGGCCGGAGAACGGATCCCCTTCTTCACGCCGTCTGCGCAGGACCGCGCGCTGTTGATCCCCCACATCGCGGGCCAGCTGGGCCGCACGCTCGGCACCGACGCGAACGTCGGCGAGCTGGCCGCGAGCCCGAAGCTGGCCATCGCGTCGATCCGCAACCTGTACGAGATCGTCAGCATGGCCGGCCGCCACGCGGACATGCAGGCCGGCGCGATCGGGACCGCGATCAAGGGGCGGCACCTCGAGCGCGCCGTCCGGGAGTTCGCCGGTGGCGACCCGCTCGAGATCACGTTCATCGCGCTGACGGCGCTGAGCCACATCCGCTTCAGTGAGCAGCTGCCGTGGATTGGACCGGACGGCGCTCGCCTGCAGGGCGTCGAGGTCCCGCCCTACCTCGTCGAGGTGGTCGACCCCGTGACCGGCTACATCGACCCTCCGAAGCTCGCCACTCGCCTCCGCCAGGTCGAGTCGCAGAGACGCTCGACGCAGCTGACGAGGTAAGCGATGTCGAGGAATCACACGCACGCCGCGCTCACCTCTCCTCGAACAGCCCACGACTTGATGCAGCGTTTCGAGGAGCGCATTGCGGCCGAATACGGTGGCTCGTGGGCCGTCGGCGTGAACAGCGCGACGTCGGGCCTCTTCGCGTCGCTCCTCGCGGTCGGCGTAGGGCCGCGCCACCGGGTGCTTGTCTCCGGACTCTCGTGGCCGGGAACCTGGTTGCCCGCAGCCAGCCTCGGCGCGGATCTCGTACCCGTCGACCTCTTGCCGACGTGGCCGGTGATGGATCCGAAGTGCACCCATGCCCTGCTCAACCGCTCCGCCGCGGCGGTTGTCTCAGTCGGGCTCTTCGGGTTCACCGAAGGTCTGTCAGACATTCACGCGGTAACGCGCGGCGTCAAGACGTACCACATCCTCGACGCGGCTCAATTGGCGGGCCCACCAGGCGACACGCGCCCGCTGGCGGAGCTCGCGGATCTGGTCGTCATAAGCCTCGGCCCCGGAAAGCACGGAACCCCGTGCGGTGGAGGCGGCGCGGTGATCGGCACGGACCGGACTCTCTACCAGCGTTTGATGCTCGCCACGCAACACCCGCTTCGCGTCCATGACAACGCGTTGTGCTCCGACATCAGAGATGCCGCGGACGGCTTCGCACACAACCTCGGAATTCATCCGCTAGCGGCCCGCGCCTACTTGAGCCAGCGCGGCGGCCTCCTTAGATGGGTGGATTTCGAGGGACCCTGGCGGGTCCTTCGTGAGTACGGCGTTCGGCCAGCTGTTCCCCCACCAGCGCTAAGCTTTCCGCGGGTCACGCGGACGATCCTTGCGTCTGTCGCACGTAGCGCTGCGTCGCTGTTCCACGGTCTCGCCACAGCGCTTACTAAGATCGGATGGACGGTTGAGCGGTGCCCTTATGTTCCGATCGACGCTGTGTTCGCGAAGCGTCGCGCGCTCTATCCGTGGCTCGACGCCGAGCGACACCGACTCCAGTACTCGGAGACCACACTCTCAATGTCTCGGCAGTGGGCTGACTCGCTCGTGATCATCACGCCGGACACCAGGCGTACTCGTTAACCACATAGGAGGAGCCGATGAACAACGCGACCATCGAAATCATGCTGGGCTGGCTCCTCTTCGGGATACGAGTCTCACCCAATAACCAGTTCTGCCAGCGGCTTATCAGCGACGCCGTCTTTCGCGCACGCGCGCTCGAGAGAGTCAGCGACGCCGAAGTCCGAGCGTGCTTCGAGCACCTCGAGGATGTACTGCTGCGCCAGCGTGGTCAGTCACTCGAGCGGCGACTCAGGTACAGCCTGGCGTTCCCGGACATTCGGCTCGCGACGGGGATCTCTCCGACGGCCCTCGAACGGCCGCCGAAGAGTCTCAATTCCGACCGGGCCCGAGCAAATCGGCCCACCGCCGCGACACCGAGAGGGTGGGCTCCGTGCCCCACGGTTCGTGGCGTGCAGCGTCTCCACCAACCCCAAAGGAGGAAGCGATGAACAACGTCGTAACGATCAGCATCACGGGCGTCCTCTCATACACCGAGTCGATCACGCTGCCCGACGAGATGACGCTAGTCGTCTTCAGGCAGCTCAAGGATGTCCTCGGCCAGGATGTGAGGCCGCGCAAGGTGCAGAAGCGTGCTCCGAAGGACGGAGCTGGCGCGGAGCTTCCGACGCCGACCGAGCCCGCGGAGTAAGACGCCATGGCACAGCTCATCGGTCTGGCGTTCGCGCTCGCCTGTTTGCTCTTCACGCTTTCGCTCCCGCTCGGCGGCGCGACGTTCGCGAAGTCGCTCCGGAAGGCGGCGCTATTCCTGTTCATCCTCGCGCTGGGCCCGTCGCTCTTCTTCGGCGCGCTCAAGGAATCTCTCGGAGCCTCCGGGTCGGGCTCGACGTCGGCAGGTCCAACCGATGTCCTCGCGGCCCTCGGAGGTCTCGCGCTCCTGAGCGTCGGCGCGTACATCGCGCTGCAAGTCCGGAAGCGTTCGCGGCGGGGCGAGCGCAACGCGATGACCGACTTCTACAACCAGCGCTCGACCGGCAAGCGGCCTGTGCGTCGCGAGGACCAAGAGGGGCCGGGCTTCCCGCTCTTCTAGATACAGCCGTGTACGAGGACTTCGTCTTGCGCAAGCTCCGGCCGGGGATCTCGCTTCCGCTCAGTGGGGCGGCGTTCGCGAAGTCGCTCCGAACGATCGCGGTGTTGTTGATCGTTCTCGCGCTGGGCCCGTCGCTCTTCGGCGCGCCCAAGGAGTCACTCGAGTGCTCCGCTGTCGCTGGAGCTTCGGAAGCGTTCGCGGCGCGGCCAGCACCACGCCACAACCCACTTCTACAACCGGCGCTCGACAGGCAAGCATCCGGTGCGGCGCGAGGACCAAGAGTAGCTGCTCTTCCCGCTCTTCGAGAGGTGGCCGTGTTCGAGGAATTTCTCTTGCGCAAGTATCAGGCTCAAGCCTACCTGGGAGCCCAACAGCTAGCGCTGCGTCAGCTGACGGGCGCCGACGACGCACCCGCGACCCTGGAACTCCTCCGAGGTCCCGCGATGCAGCGGCTTGGCACCCTCCCCGACGGACGCGGGCTCGATGTCGCACTCCCCATCGCGCACCAGACGGGCCTTGTCATCGGAGCGCCCGGCTCGGGCAAGACGCGGTTCGTAATCGAACTTTCGATGGCCGCGCTCCGCTGGTCGCTCGGTCAGCGGCCGGACGCCGCGGTCGGGCCCGAAACGTTCGTGCTGCGCGACGAGCTCGTGGATCTGAAAGGCGAGACCGTCGACGAAGTCGGGAAGCACATCGCCGCGCTCTACCTCAGGTCCGATGACGCGATGCGCGAACGGCTCTCGCACTCGGTGCAGCTCATCGAGTGGTCGCGCGACACCGTCGCCGCGAGCGCGCCCTTCGACAACGTGGCAGGAACGGTGAGTGACGCGTTCCTCGCAGATCTCCGGACGGGAATCGAAGTCGCGGTGAGCGCCCAGACCTACACGGACGGCGTCCGTCAGGTGCTGTTCATGCTGTACCGGCTCCTCATCGCGAAGCGCTTCCCGCCGAACTACCGGTTCTGCCAGCGGTTCATCGGCGACGCCGCCTTCCGCGCGCGGGTGCTCGAGGGTGTGCGCGACGCCGACGTCCGAGCGTATTTCGCCCACCTTGATGACGTGCTGCCGCGCCAGACCGGGGAGGCGCTCCTGCGGCGGATCCAGTACAGCCTGTCGTTCCCGGAGATCCGGCTCTCGACGGGAATCCCGCCCGCGGCGCTCGACCGGCTGCTGCCGAAGACAGAGCCGTTGCTCACGCTCGGCAACTTTGGACCGGGAGTGAGCCTCCCGCCTTCGAAAGCGCGCGAGCGGGCCAGCCACCA